>JBQCHF010000106.1:0-32729 GCA_051954955.1 Motilibacteraceae bacterium | reverse complement strand
CCGGCAGGGACCAACCGCGAGCGCGTCCAAGACTCCAGGACCTCGCGGTCCTCGTCGCTGATCACCAGCTTGGAAGACGACATACGGCATCGTCCCAACCCCACCGCTGTAAATCAACTAACGACGCGCGACACTAGAGCTGCCCCCATCGTCGCGAGGGGTTGACGGCAGATGCTTCAATCCCGCCCTGTCGGGCGTCAGGTGCGGCAAGCTCCCCGATCCTGGCGAGGATCCGGCCGCTGCGCGGACAGCACCACACAGCTCTCCCAGCAACACAACGAGCCTGCAGAGGGTGACGGTTCGGATGGTCGCTGCACTCGGGCCACAGCGCCGGACGGCCCAGTCCCGCGAGCGTCTCCACCGCGGCATCCTGCAGCTGGTCGCCCAGCCGGGCGATCCGCGTCTCGATGTCCTCGTCGGCATCCACCCAGACGCCGTAGCAGGTGCCGTCGGGCCACCGGGTGATAGCCCGCAGCTCACCGACGGCGCCCGTCTCGTCAGGGACGATCCCCGGTCGCAGCCCGACGACCGCGAGGTCGTGCAGCACCCGCTCCGCCGCCACGGCGAGCTGCGCCGGGAGGGTCTCGTCCATCACCGCAGTGTGCCCCGATGCCGGTCAGCCCGTGTAGTAGTCGCGCGGGCTGCCATCCCCGACACGCGTCCGGCGCAGCATACTCGTCGGGTACTCGATCACCCAGTAGCTGAGCCAGGCCACCAGCACCGAGACGGCGAGCACGACGACGAGGTCGGGAAGGATCGCTCCAGCGCCGTAGCGGGCCGGCAGCAGGTGGTGGGCGTCGAGCCAGAGCAGGACCGGCTCGTGCCACAGGTACAGGCTGTAGGAGATCAGGCCCAGGAACGCCAGCGGCCGGGTGTCCAGCAGCCGGTTGGCCGCCGAGCGAGAGCCGGACAGGGCCGTGGCCATGAGCAGCAGCGAGAACCCGATGGCCGCCCAGGTGGGGCGCATCAGGTAGGGGTTGGCGTCCACCGCCCCTGCGCGCACCGCGACAGCCAGGAACGCCGCACCAGCAAGGAGAAGGACCGCGAGGAGCGGCCGGTTCACCGGTTCGTTGCCCCGCAGGGCGACCACGACCGAGAGCGCCAGGCCGAGGGCGAACTCGTCAAGCCGGGCCGGGAGCGAGAACCAGACCGGCCACGCGGTGACCGGCTCGTGCCAGGAACGCTCGGCCACGAACCGGAACACGATGCTGCCGGCGAACAGCACGGCGACACCCGACAGCAGCACGGCAGTACGCGCGGCACGGGTGGGAAGCCGGGCGCAGAGGGCGCAGGCCGCCCAGCCGAGCAGAGCCAGCAGAAGGTAGAACTGCACCTCGACGGCGAGCGACCAGGCAGGGCCGATCGTGTAGAAGATGCGCTGCTGGTCGAAGACCTGGGTGAAGGTCAGGTGCTCGAGCAGATCGCGCCAGTCGCCCGGAAAGGAACCGTTGCGGCTGGCCCAGACGACAAGCACCGCGACGTAGTACAGCGGCACGATCCGCACGGCCCGGCGCCGGAGGAACTCCCGGCCGCTGCCCGCCCGGCCGCCCTCCAACGCCCGGCGGGCGAACGGCAGGCCGAGCAGGAAGGCGCTGAGCACGAAGAACAGGCCGACGAAGGTGTCGAGGGCGTAGAGCAGCGGGTGCGCCCAGGTGCCCTCCAGCGGATAGCGGTCGCCGACTCGGACGAACTGGTAGACGTGGTAGACGACGATGAGCACCGCGGCCAGACCGCGGTAGCCCTCGAGCCCAGCCAGCCGGTCCACCGTCCGAGCGGGCTCGTCGGCCGGGATTTCCGGCACCAAGACGTCGATGACGCCGATGACGTCGGAGCCCCGAGGCTCGGCCTCGGGCTCGGTCCGGCCGGTCACTTCGCCACCAGTGGCCGCAGCTCAGCCACGAGCTCGCGCACCGCGGGCCGCAGCTCGTCGTCGGGCGCGGGCGAGGCGAGCAGCACGTCGACGCGCCGGGCGACCGCGGAGCCTTCGGCCCTCCCGTAGCTGCCCAGCGACCCGGCGAGGTTGTGCGCCGCCCGCGCCGCCTCCTCGCGCGTGGTCCCGCCCTCGCCCGCGGCCCATGCGCGCAGCAGCCCCACACGTTCGGCCACCAGCGGCCGGAACCGCTCCCACAGGGCGGCCGTGATGGCGGCGACGTCGGCCGCCTCGCCGCTCACGAGGCCGTCTCCCCGCTGCTCACGCTGTCGCGCGTCGGAGCGGTCCGCGGGGTCACCTTCCACTCCCGCTCTCCGGAGAACTCCTTGAGCTGGGAGACGCGGGCGATGACGTTCTTGTACTCGGTGTAGAAGAGCGACGAGATCAGCAGGTAGCGCAGGAACCAGCCGCGCTGGCGCCGGATGTCCGGGGCCGCGAGGCGACGGGCGAAGACCACCTGGCCGGGGCCCACCGAGAGCGTGAACACCGAGGTGAGCACGAACAGCGGCACCAGCCAGTCCAGCTTGTTCACGCCCCCCGCCTTGTAAGCCAGGAACGCCACCACCGGGAACATCTGCAGGCTGATCCAGGGATAGACCTCGCGCCAGCCCAGCAGGAACGTCATGCCGAGCTTCTGCCGCAGGCTAAGCGCCGACGAGCGCCAGGCGGGCTTCAGGTGGCGCATCGACACCTGGAACCAGCCCTGCGCCCAGCGCATCCGCTGGTTCCACAGCTGGGCCAGCGTGGTCGGGGCGAGCTCACGGGACAGCAGGCCGGGGTCGTTGGCGATCCTGCCGCCCTCCTCGACCACCCGGAGGCTGGAGTCGATGTCCTCGGTGAGCATGCGCCCGTGCATGCGGATCCGGCGCAGCACCTCCGTGCGCCAGTAGCCGTTGGACCCGCCGAAGATGCCGAAGCGGTGCAGCCGAGCACGACCGGGATGGCTCACGGCGTAGATGGACTCGAACTCGACCGCGACCGTGCGCGCCACCCAGCTCGCGTCACCGTTGCGGACCACGCAGTGTCCCTGCACCACCGAGTAGCCGTTGCCCAGCCAGCGCCAGGCGCGACGGAAGGCGTGCCGGTCCGGGTGGTGGTCGGCGTCGAAGACACCGGTGAACTCACCGGTCACGTGGGCCAGGGCCGCGTTGACGTTCTGCGCCTTGCTGGTCGAGCCCTCCACCTCGAGCGGCAGGAACCGCGGGTCCTTGCGGGCCAGGTCCTCGAGCACCTGCTGCACGGGCAGGGGCCGCGGGGTGTTGTAGGCCAGGATCACCTGCAGCTCGCCGGGATAGTCCTGCCGCAGGAAGGCCTCCACCGTCTCCACCACCGTGGCCGCCTCGTTGGGCAGGTAGGCGGCGATGATCGCCGACGCGGGCGGGAAGAGCTGGTCCGGCTGCTCCTCCGGCGGCTGCTCCGGGTCCAGCGCGAGCAGGCCTTCCACCCAGATGCTGGCGGCGGTGATGAGCAGGGCAGCCACGACGACCAGGTAGGCGATGCCGCCGATGTCGAGGCCGGCGCGGTAGAGCCCGAGGTAGATGAAGAACGGCACCACGATGCCGAGCAGCACGGTGAGCGCGATCTGCAGCGGGGTGCGCAGCCGCTCCGACCACGGGGCGCGGGCGCGGCGGCGGGACCGGCGGACCTGTCCGGCCAGCTCCGGGGTCCACCGCACCGGCAGCAGGTCCAGGTGCAGGGACGCGGCGTCGGCGGCCAGCGCGGCGGCGTCCACCAGCGCGGCGTCGACGACGTCCGCCGCGTCGCCGGCTCGCTGCGTCGACGAGGCGCCGCGCGCCGGACGCATCACCGACGCGGCGTCGGAGAAGGCCAGCCAGCCGACGACAGGGGTGATCGCCACCCGCTCGCCCGCCACCACCCAGCGGGTGCGCACGATCTGCGCGGACAGCTCGCGCAGGCGTGGCTCCACGTTGTCGGCCGGCGTCTCCGGGAGCAGCAGGAGGAAGCGCCCCTCGCCGTCGCGTCCCACGACGTCCAGGGCGCCGGCTCCGCTGCGCAGCAGCGCACCGACCTGCGCGGCCAGCTCGTCGTCACCGCGGGCGCCGTAGCGCCCGCGCACGACGTCGCGCTCGGCCAGCTCGAGCACCACCAAGGCGCCGTCCCGGCCGGTGGCCGCCGCGCGGGCGGACTCACGGCGGGCCTCGCCGGCCAGCTGGGCGCCGGTGAGCAGACCGGTCTGCGGGTCGTGCACGAGCCGCTCGACCGGCACCGAGGGACGGTCCAGCTTGGCGACGACGCGGGCCACCACCTCGCCGAGGTCGAAGGGCTTGCGCACGTAGTCGTCCGCGCCCAGGCGCAGCCCCTGCAGGACGTCGGCCTGCTCGCCGCGGCTGGTGAGGAACACCAGCGGCACCGACCGGGTGGCCGGCTCGGCCCGCAGCCGGCTGACGAGTGTGAACCCGTCCATGCCCGGCATGTTCACGTCGCTGACGATGACGTCCGGCACGGCGGCGGACAGCCGCTCCAGCGCCGCATAGCCGTCCTCGGCGGTGACGACGTCGACGCCCTCCGCCTCCAGCCCGGCGCGGACCAGCTCGACCACCATCTCGTCGTCGTCGACGACCAGGGCGGTGCGCCGTCGCTGGGTCCCCGTGCTCGGCTGCTCGAGTGTCGTGCTCATCCCGTGGTTTCCCGTGCCCTGTCGTGTCGATGTCGTGGGGTGCTCGCGTCCGTCGTGGTCCTGCTCCCCCCGTGGCTGGTGCTGGTGCTGATGCTGGGGCTGCCACTGCTGCTGCCGGCTCCAACGAGCCGGGCCCGCACCGGTCACGGTGCTGCCCCCCGGCTGGTCCCCCGGCCTATCCCGCCGCCCACCCGGCCACCGCACGCACCTGGTCCGGCAGCGTCATCGGGTCGAACGGCTTGCTCAGCACGCCCAGCACGTCCAGGGCGCGCAGGCCGGCCAGCTGGTGGTCCTGCACGCTGGCGGTCAGAAACAGGACCGGGACGTCCTCGCCGCCGGGGCTGCGACGGATGCGCGCCAGCAGGGCCGGCCCGTCGGTGCCCGGCATCATCACGTCGAGCAGCACCAGGTCCGGCCGCACCTGCTCGACCGCGGCGAGCGCCTCGTCGGCCGAGCCCGCGGTGTGCACGGCGAACCCGCCCACCCGCTCGAGCGACAGTCGGGCCAGCTCGCGGATGTCGGGTTCGTCGTCGACCACGAGCAGGGTGCGGCTCACGAGGGATCTCCTTGCGGGGACGGGGACTGCTCGGCGACGGCCAGGTCAGGTGTGGGGGCGAGCGGCAGGCGCACGGTGAAGGTGGTGCCGACGCCGAGCTCGCTGTCGACCTCCACCCGCCCGCCGCTGCGCTCGACGATCCCCTGCACGATCGACAGGCCCAGCCCGCTTCCTGACTGCTTCCGGCTGTCCTCGGGCGAGACCTGCCGGAAACGCTCGAAGACCGCCTCGAGCTGGTCGGCCGGGATGCCCCGTCCGCGGTCGCTCACCGCCAGGAACGCCTGCCCGCCCTCCCGGCCGGTGCGCAGCAGCACCGGGCGACCGGGCGGACTGAACTTGATGGCGTTGCTGAGCAGGTTGGCCACCACCTGGCCCATCCGGTGCGGGTCGGCCAGCACCTCCACCGGCTCGGCCGACACCTCCAGCTCCAGGCCGGCCGCGCGGGCGGCCCCGTCCAGGGACTCCGCCGCGCGCCGGGCGACGTCGGCCAGGTCGGTCCGCTCCGGGCGCATCGGCATCCGGCCGGCGTCCAGGCGCTCGAGGTCGAGCAGGTCGTCCACCAGCAGCCGCAGCCGGTCGGCGTTGTCGTCGGCCATGGCCAGCAGCCGCTGCTGCTCGTCGCTGAGCGGGCCCATCACCCCGGCGCGCAGCAGGCCGAGGCTGCCCTTGACCGAGGTGAGCGGGGTGCGCAGCTCGTGGCTGACCACGGCGGTGAACTGCCGCTTGAGCTCCTCGACCTGCTCCCGGTCGGAGACGTCGCGGAAGGTGGTGACGCTGCCGTAGACCTCCTCGCCGACGACCATCGGTGCGACCGAGACCTCCACCGGCACCCGCGAGCCGTCCCGCCGCCAGTAGCTGGCCGGGGTGACGGCCAGCGGGACGCCCTCGCGGCGCGCGCGCTCCACCGGGCAGTCCTGCGGCGGGAAGGGCGTGCCGTCGTCGTGGGAGTGGTGCGCGACCTCGTGCAGGCGGTGCCCGACCAGGTCGCTCTCGCGCCGGCCCAGCATCCTCCGGGCGGCGGCGTTGGCGATGACGATGACGCCGTCGCGGTCCGCGCCCACCACGCCCTCGCCGGTGGAGGCCAGCACGAGCTCGACCAGCCGGCGCTGGCGCCGGACCTCGATCTCGCCGCGCACCAGGTGCCGCAGGTCGCGCACCAGCACGAGCATCGCGGCGGCAGCGTCGGCGGACTCCTCGTCCGCGCCGGGCAGGGTGGAGACGGTGACCTCCACCGGGAAGGTGCTGCCGTCGGCGGCCCGGGCGGTGATCGCGGTCGGTGTCAGCGGCAGCGCGGGGTCGCCGCTGCGGCGCTGGGCGAACGGCGGGCGGTCGGTCGGGGAGCCGGGGAACAGCTCTCCCAGCGGCGTGCCGTCGGCGGGCAGCTCGCCGAACGCCTCGACGGCGGCGAGGTTGGCCGTGCGGGCGCGCCCGGCGCGGTCCACCAGGAGCACTCCCTCCGGGACCGCTGCCAGCACCGCCCCGAGCCGGCGCTCGCGCTCGGCCAGGTCGGCCACCAGCCGGTTGAGGGTGAGGTTGCCCAGCTCGGCCTCGGCCCAGGAGGCGAGCTCGGCGAGCAGCTCGCGCTCCAGGCTGCCCAGGCTGCGCGGCTGCGGGCCCAGGACGCACAGCGTCCCGACCACGACGCCGTCGGCGCGCAGCGGCTCGCCGGCGTAGAAGCGCAGGTGCGGGTCGTCGGTCACCACCGGGTTGGCGGCGAAGCGCGGATCCGCGGCCAGGTCGGGCACCTCCAGCGCGCTCTCCTGCTCCACGGCGTGCCGGCAGATGCTGTGCTCGAGGTCGCTGGCGCCGGCGCTGATGCCCTCGGCGGCCTTGGTCCACATCTGGTCCGACCCGATCAGGTTGACCATCGCGACCGGGGTGCCCAGCAGCCGGCCGGCCAGCCGGACGATCCGGTCGAAGCGCTCCTCGGGCGGGCTCCCCATCACCCGGAGCTGCTGCAGCACCTGCGCGCGCACCTGCGTCGCACTCCGCTGCGTATCGGTCACGCTCGGTGAACCTACCCTCCATCGGCCCCGAGCGGGGGACGGATACCCCGCGCCGCCCGAGGTCACACGAGCCGAGGCTGCCACCCGGGCCGCCGAGGCTGCCACCCGGGCCGCGCCGCGGCTGCCACCCGGGCCGCGCCGCGGCCCCCACCCGGGCCCCGCCGCGCCGCCCCCCGGGCCCGCCCCGGGCCCACCACCCGGCCCGCGCCGGGGCCACCACCCGGGCCGCGCCGCGGCTACCAGCGGGCGGTCGCGAGCGAGCGCGCCGGAAGGGTGAGCGGGGCAGCGTGGCCGCCCCAGCGCACGAGCACCGTGCGGGCCGCTGCGGTGTCGTTGGCCAGCACCAGCGCGTGCGAACCGTCGGGGTTGCGGAAGGCGACGCTGATGACGCCGGCCGGGGTGGCCGCCGTGGAGCCGACGACGTGCGCGCCGGGCACGACGTAGCGCCCCACGTGCGCCAGCAGGTACCACTCGACGTTGCGGGTCACCTGCCCGGTGGCCGGGTCCACGGTGAGGACGCCCCGGCAGCCGGTGCAGCCGCCGTTGGTGGGGCCGCCGCTCGGGTCCAGCACGAGGTTCCACCACACCGAGGCGGTAGACCCGTTGCGGAAGGCGCCCACCAGCATGTTCCGGGCACCCCAGCCCAGGTTCCCGCCGAAGTCGGTGGCCCAGCTGCCGCCGCTGCACTCGGTGGTCCACACCTGCTTGCCCGGTGCGGCGGCGAGCACCTGCGCCTGCGCGGACACGTCGCCGGCATAGCAGTGGAAGGCGGTGCCCGCGAACGCGTCGGCGTAGGGGCCGGTGACCAGCGAGGTCGGGTAGGAGGTGTCGTCCCAGTTGTGGTCGTAGCCGAGCACGCCGACGTCGGCCAGGCCGGCGGCGTCCAGCGCCGGGCGCAGGTGCTCCCCCACCAGCCGGGCCTCCTGGTCCGGCCCCATCCAGGTGCTCGGGTAGCCGGCGGTGGCGTTGAGCGGCTCGTTCGCCGGGGTGAGCGCCACCACCGGCACGCCGGCGGCCCGGTAGTCGGCCACCGCGCGGGTGAGGTAGCGGGCGTAGACGTCCTCGGCGGCCACGTCGAGCTGTCCGCCGTGCGTGGTGCCGGTCGTCTTCATCCAGGCCGGCGGGCTCCATGCCGAGGCGACGACGGCGAGCGCCGGATTGAGCTGGGCGGCCCGCACCAGCAGCGGGATGATCTCCGCGCGGTCCGCCGCGATGCTGAAGGAGGCCAGCGTGGGGTCGGTCTGCCCCGGCGCGAGGTCGTCGTAGGTGCGGTCGGCCAGGGCGAAGTCGCTGGCCCCCAGCGGCTGGCGCAGCACCGCCGCACCGGCCCCCTGGGTGGGGCTGACCAGGTCGGCCAGGGCCGCCTCGCGCGCGGCGGCCGGCAGCTGCGCGAGCAGGTGGGCGGAGGACTCGGTGAGCGACCCGCCGACGCCGCGCACCACCTGCCCGACGGCGCTGTCGTCCACGGCCACCTGCTCGGCGGCGCCCGGCCTGTCCTTGCCGAAGGTGACCGACGGCTGGGCGGCCAGCCGCTGTCCGCCGGCGCTGGTGACCACCCAGCTGATCCCCGGCAGGGTCGTGCCCGCTGCTGACGACCCGGCCGACGAGACGGCCGCCGTCGGCACCTGCTGGCGCGGGTTGGTGGCGGCGTCGGCACCGGTGAGCGGCGCGGCCAGGGCCAGGGCGAGCACCGTGACGGTCAGCGGGGCACCCAGCCGGACGACGTCGCGGCGGCCCAACGGGCGGTGCAGCACCCGCCCGACCAGCCCTCGGACGTCGCTGCCGCCGGGACTGCGGGGGGCTCGCCGAGCCGGGCCGTGCATGGGGGCCGCCGTCCGTGGAGGGTCAGCGGGCGGCGTCCTGCCACCCGCACTACCTCCACGACGTCGACGTCCCAGACCCGGCCGCTGTTGGGCCGGACGGGTGAGACGGGACCTTGGTCCCTCAGATGCTCACGTGGTCGGCTTGGTCAGATCGATGGGGACTACTGCACGGCGAGGGCGCTGGCCACGTAGACCCGGTCCGCGTCGGTCACCCCGGCCAGGACCGCGAGCGCCCGCGGGTCGCGGACGGTGCGGGCCCCGGTGTCCAGGACGCGGCGCACCAGGCCGTGCAACCGCTCCGCGTGCGCAACCTCGTCGGCGCACGGGACGACAGCCTGCTCGCCGTGCCCGGGGACCTGCTCAGCGCCGGTGTGCTCCGCTGTCGCGTGCTCGCCGGCGTCGGTCCCCCGCTGCCGAGGCAGTTGGGCCGTCGCGACGCCGTCGCCGTCCCTCCCGCTGCTGGCCTGCTGGTCCATCTGCTCGTCGGCCCGGGACACCTCGCCCAGGTGCGCTGTGTGCTGCACGTTCTCCACGTCCCCTCTGTTGCCCTCGCAACGATGCCATTCGGCAGGGGGCGACCGGGTGGGAATGGATCGGACGGCCGGTCATTAGGCTCACGGTCCGGACATCGCCCGGACGGCCCTGCCCGAACGCCGGCAACCCACCAGTGACGACACTTGACGCCCCTGAACGACCCACGACGACGCTGAACGACCAGGAGGACACGTGACGGACGTGGCGGCGGTGACCGACGCCCTGGGCCCCTTCGCCCGCTGGATCGGCCTGGAGCTGGTCGAGGCCGACGGCGAGCGCGTGGTCGCGACCTGGAAGGCGCGCAGCGACCTGCACCAGCCCTACGGCATCGTCCACGGCGGGGTGCACTGCTCGGTGGTGGAGACCCTGGCGAGCCTCGGCGCGGCCCTGTGGCTGGGCGAGCGCGGCCAGGTGGTGGGCGTCTCCAACACCACCGACTTCCTGCGCGCGGTGCGCGACGGCGAGCTGCGGGGCACCGCCACGCCGGTGCACCGCGGGCGGCTGCAGCAGCTGTGGACCGTCGAGATCACCGACGACCAGGGCCGGCTGGTCGCCCGCGGCCAGGTGCGGCTGCAGAACATCGCCAACGACCACCTCGCCCGCTGACCCCGGCTCCGCCCCGGCTCGGGCGGCACGCACCGTCGGCTTGCCGTGGGCGGGCGGCACCAGCACGCTGACGGCGTGGCGACCCCGTCGCGGCGCTGGACCGGGTTCTACCGCCTTCCGCTCGGACTGCTCACCTTCGCCGCACTGGCCACCCAGCTGGTGTCCTCGGTGCACAAGGGCGCCGCGGTGGCCAACTTCTTCAGCTTCTTCACGGTGCTGTCCAACCTGCTGGCGGCGACCGTCTTCGTGCTCACCGCCCCTCGTGCGCGGCCCGCTGGCGCACTCGTACCCCTACCCCTTCCCGGATCCGGCGCAGATGGGCGGGGCGGGCGGGGTCGCCGTGTCCGTGCTGGTCGTCGGCGTCCTGATGCTGGCGCTCGTGCTGGCCGCGGCCGCGGCCGGCAACGCACTGTCCCGGCGCTCGGGGCAGGCGACGGCACCCGCCGCGGGACGGGCCGACCTGCTGGGTTGAGCCGCGCCGCTCCGGGGACATGCCGCTCCGACCCGCCAAGACACCCGTCATGAGCAGGCGAGAGCAGGAGGAGTGATGGGCATGCTGCGCAAGGCCCTGGTGACCGCGGTGGCGACCAAGCTGGTCGAGGAGGCACGCAAGCCGGAGAACCAGCGGCGGCTGCGCGAGCTGGTCGCCAACGTCCGGGCGCGGCAGGCCGCCCGCTCCCGCTGACGGCCACCCAGCCCGTCACCTCGGACTGGTCGTGTCGTCGGCTCTCCTGGTCAGGTCCGCGCGGCGGCGCACTCGATGCACAGCGTCGCGGCCGGCCTGGCCACCAGCCGCCCCGGGGCGATGTCCCGCCCGCAACGCTGGCAGATGCCGTAGGTGCCATCGTCCAGCCGGCGCAGCGCGGCGTCCAGGCCGGCCAGCCCCTCGCGGGCCTGGTCCAGCAGGGCGGCGACCTGCGAGCGCTCGAAGGCGATGGTGGCCCCCTCCGGGTCGTGCTCGTCGTCCACGGCGACGGCCACCGAGGCGTCCACGATCACGCCCAGCTCCCGCTCCAGGGCGGCGATCCGGGAGACTGCGTCGGCCCGCTCGCTCTCCAGCAGCGTGCGAGGGTCCAGCGTCTCGGCGGCGTCGGCGTCAGCCGTGGTCCGGGCGTCCAGCGGCGCAACCGGCTGGGCGCGCTCCTCCAGTGCCTCGCTCACGGCCGGCTCCTCTCCCTCTCGCCCGCGGCACGCTGCCGCGCTGCCCCGTCCCCTACCCGTCCACCGTCGCCCCGGCGCACCACCCGGGCGTGCAGCATCGCGCCCAGCCCGAAGCCGACCAGCGCTCCGGCGAGCAGCCCGGCGACGGCACCGCGACCGCCGGCGAGCCGGCTGCCGGCCGCGACCCCGCCGGCCGCCCCCAGCACCAGCACCGCGCCGGGCAGCGCGTCCAGCCCGCCCGGAGCCGTGCTGGAGTCTGTGCCGGACATCGCGCCGGTCACCGCCGCGTACGCGAGAGCCGGCGGGAGGGACGGCACGGCCAGCGCGGAGAGCACGGCCACGACCCCCACCCCCACACGATCCTGACTGCGGTCGACGACGACGGGCGCGACGTCCGCCTGCCGCAGAGCCTGCCCCCTGAGCGTCCGTCCGGGCAGGGACCAACGTCGGCGGACCACTGCGGCGCCCAGGCCCGGGAAGCATGCGGGGCGCACCGTGGTTGCCGCCCGTGAGCAGGCCCACGCGGCCCGCTCCGGCCGGCCACAGCCGGCCGACCGTCAGCAGACCCCGGCAGGGAAGGATCGAGATGCCCACCCGTACCGCCCGCACCGCTTGGAACGGCACCCTCCAGGAGGGCTCCGGCCAGGTCGAGCTCACCAGCTCCAAGATCGGCACGTACGACGTGTCCTTCCCCAAGCGCGCGGCGGACGACGCCGACGGCACCACCAGCCCGGAGGAGCTCATCGCCGCGGCCCACTCCGCGTGCTACGCGATGCAGTTCTCGGCGCTCGCGGCCCAGGCCGGTGGCACGCCGCAGGGCCTCGAGGTCAGCGCCGACGTCTCCCTCGGCCCGGACCCGGCCGGCGGCTTCAAGCTCACCGGCATCAAGCTCACCGTCCGCGGCGAGGTCGAGGGCCTGTCCGCCGAGCAGTTCCAGCAGGTCGCCGAGCAGGCCAAGGCCGGCTGCCCGGTCAGCAAGGCCCTCACCGGCGTCGAGATCACCCTCGACGCGCAGAAGGACTGACGCCCCGCACCACTCCGGCCCCGGCCGGAACGATCACGGTCCCGTGATCCTTGCTCGCCCACCTCGGGAAATTCACCGAGGTGGGCGAGCTTTCGTCTGGGTCGGGCCTCGTCGTCGGCTCTGGTCGGACGTCCGGTGCGTGTCGACGTCGGATTCCGACGGACGCCTACGCCGACAGCTCGGCCAGCACCCGCGGGGCCTCGTCGAGCAGCTCGCGGGCCAGGAAGCCGAGCCGGCCGATGCGGGCGGCCAGCCGGTCCCCCGCGGCACCGTGCAGGTGGCTGCCCCAGCAGGCCGCCTGCGCCGGGTCTGCCCCGCGGGCGGCGACGCCGGCCACCAGGCCGGCCAGGACGTCGCCGCTGCCGGAAGTACCCAGGCCCACCTGGCCGGTCTGGTCCAGCCACCGCCGGCCGTCGCAGGCCGCCACCGCCCCGGCGTGCGCCACCACCGCGCCGAACCGGTGGGCGATCCGCGCGGCGACGTCGAGGTCGTCCCCCGCAGCGCCGCCGGACCCGCCGTCGTCGCCGAGCAGCCGCGCAGCCTCCGCGCCGTTGGGGGTCAGGACCAGCCGCCCGCGCACCGGCTCGGCCAGCTCCGGGCGCGCCCCCAGGCAGCCGAGCGCCATCGCGTCGAGCACGACCACGGCGTCATCGGCGACCACCGGCAGCACGCTGGCCAGCAGCTCCGACGTCGCGTCGGGGTCGGCCATGCCCGGCCCCAGGAGCACTGTCCGGGAGCGGGAGAGCTCCTCGGCCAGCACCTCGGACGCCGCGGGGTCGATCGCGCCGTCGCCGGTCTCCGGCAGGGGTGTGGAGCCGCACTCGGGCACCTGCACGGCCAGCGTCACCGCGGTGCTGCGCGGCACGGCCAGCGTGAGCCGGCCGGCGCCCGCACGCAGCGCCGCGACCCCCGCCAGCAGCACCGCGCCCGGGGTGCGGGTGGAGCCGCCGACGACCACGACGCTCCCCCGCGCGTTCTTGCCGCCCTCGTCCGGGGTCCGCACCGGCCAGTCGCGCAGCAGCCCGGGGGTGAGGACGGCGGGCTGATCAGCTGGGGGCTTCGGCGACATCGGGCTCCTCGGTCTCGGGCGCGCCCAACCGGCGCACCGGGTCGGCGTCGTCGAAGCCGACGAGGCGGACGCGCCCGTCGGACAGGTCGTAGGTGGTCAGCCCGCAGTTGGACAGGGCGACCGCGCGGTTGACCGCGAGGACCTCCTGCTCGGTCAGCCCCTCCAGCACGTAGCGCATGGCGAGCACCACGACCTCGTGCGTCACCAGGAGCACGCGCTGGTTGGCGTGCGCCACGCGCAGCCAGTCCCAGAACGCGCGCACCCGCAGCACAACATCGGCCCAGCTCTCCCCGCCAGGGGGCCGGTGGTAGAACTTGCCCAGCCGCTCCCGGCGCCGCGCCTCCTCCGGGTAGCGCGCGGCCACCCCGCGCCGGGTCAGCAGGTCCAGCACCCCGAGCTCGCGCTCGCGCAGCCGCTCGTCCGCGGTCACCTCGATACGGCGCAGCCGCGGGTCCTCGTCCAGCGCCACCCGCGCCGTCCGCACCGCCCGCTCGTACGGCGAGGTCACCACGACGTGCGGCCACACCGACGGCGGCTGCTCGGCGAGCCAGCGGCCGAACGCGCGCGCCTGGTCCAGACCGAGCTCGGACAGGGGCACGTCGACGTCGCGCAGGGCCAGGTCGATCTCCTCCGCGCCCTGCTCGTGGGCCTCCGCCGCGGCCACGTTGCCCACGCTCTGCGCGTGGCGCAGCAGCTGCACCCGGGCCGGGGTCGGTCGTGGCTGATCCATGGGTGCCGGACTACCCCGCGGCAACGGGAGCACACAGGCTCGCGCCAGGTCGGGCCCCTCGCTAGCGTCCGTCTGCATGGAGCCCGACGCCCCGGGGGCCGCGGCCCGCCCGCTGGACCTGCCCGCCGTCTACCGCGACCTGCACCAGCACCCCGAGCTCTCCTTCCAGGAGCACCGGACCGCCGGGCTGGTCGCCGCCCACCTCGCCGCGCTCGGCTACGCCGTCACCACCGGGGTCGGCGGGACAGGTGTCGTCGCGGTGCTGGACAACGGCGACGGGCCGACCGCCATGCTCCGGGCGGACATGGATGGCCTGCCGGTGCAGGAGGACACCGGGCTGCCCTATGCGAGCGCGGCCCGCGGGACGGGCCTTTCCGGCGAGGATGTCCCGGTCATGCACGCCTGCGGCCACGACCTGCACGTCACCTGCCTGCTCGGTGCCGCCGAGCAGCTCGTCTCCGACACAGCGTCGTGGCGAGGCCGGCTGGCTCTGGTCTTCCAGCCGGCCGAGGAGCTGGGGGCCGGCGCCCAGGCGATGCTCGACGCCGGGCTGTTCGACGTCACCGGGGTCCCCGACGTCGTGCTGGGGCAGCACGTGGCCCCCATCCCGGCAGGGATCCTGGCCCTGCAGCCGGGCCCCGCCTTCGCCGCCTCCGACGCCCTGCGCGTGGTCCTGCACGGCCGCGGCGCGCACGGGTCGCGGCCGGAGACCTCGGTGGACCCGGTCGTCATGGCGGCGGCCACCGTGCTGCGGCTGCAGGGCATCGTCTCGCGCGAGATCGGCGGCACCGAGACGGCGGTGGTCACCGTCGGCTCGATCCGGGCGGGCACCAAGGAGAACGTCATCCCGGACGACGCCGAGCTGCTGCTCAGCATCCGCAGCTTCGACCCGCACGTGCGTGAGCGGATCCTGGCGGCGGTGGAGCGGATCGTGCGGGCGGAGGCGGCCGCCTCCGGCGCACCGCGCGAACCCGAGATCACCCTCATGTCGTCGTTCCCCGCGCTGGTCAACGACGAAGCCGCGGCCGAGCGCACCAAGACTGGCCTGGAGAAGGCGTTGGGTGCGGGACGGGTGGTGGTGCCAGGCCCGGTGACCGGCAGCGAGGACGTCGGACTGCTCGCCACCGCCGCCGGCGCGCCCCTGTCGTTCTGGCTGCTCGGCGGGGCGGACCCGGCAGCTTTCGCCGCTGCCACCGGCCTGGACGACGTCAGGCGCATCGTGGCTTCCCTGCCCAGCAACCACTCCGCCCAGTACGCCCCGGTGCTCGATCCCACGCTGTCGACCGGGGTAGCCGCGCTGGTGGCGGCGGCGCGCACCTGGCTGCCGGTGGGATCGTGACCTGCTCTCCCATCGCATGAGGATCGAGACGCACGTGCAGGTCGTCGATCTCGACAACCCCTCCCTTACGAGACGCACACCGGACGGGACCCTGATCAGCAACGCCAAGCGCGTCGGTGATCTCGTCGCCGAGCACGGGAACCCGCGCTTCCAGCTACCCGTCAGCGTCGAGGACCTGATCCCGCACCTCATGCCCCGGGGAACCCCGGCGCAGCGACAGCGAGCGGCGGCGGACGCACCGACCTCGCTCTCGGTCGACCTCGCCGCCTACGACGATGACACGTACGTGACCATCGGGTACAGCTTCTCCGCGGAGACCGAGGAGGAGTACCGGGCGATGGGGCATCCAGGCCCGTTCTACCAGCCAGGTACGCAGGTCCCGTAGGACGAGCAGCACGAGTAACACGGGCCGGAAGGCACCCAGGGACCGGTGAGACTTTGCCGAGCCTTGACGCCCATCGGCTGCTGTTCTTGGCTCTGCGCAAGGAGAACTGTCGGACCTGCCGTCTAGGTTCGGGGTATGCCAGAGGACGTCGCCCCGCCGCCGCAGCAGGCGCTCACCTGTGCGTTGGCCGCGGTGCAGGAGGCGGTCGCGGCAGCCCTGGCGGCCCCGGTGTGGCAGCTGGAGACCGGGCAGCTCGGGCCGTCGGTGCAGCTGACGGTGTCCCTGGAGAACCAGCTCGCCGCCCTGCGCCTGTCGCTGGTGAAGGAGGCCGACGCCCGCTCGGTCGCCGACGCGGTGCACGCCCGCACGACCCCGTTCTGGCTGGCGCAACTACTCAAGATCGACCACATCGACGCGGCCAAGCAGGTCCGGCTCGCGCGTGAGGGCAGCGACCAGGTGATGGCCGCGCTCGCCGACGGGTCGGTGTGCGAGACCAAGGCCCTGGCCATCATCGACGGCCTGCGGCTGATCAAACGCATCGGCACCGTCACCGTCGACGAGATCGAGCAGGGCGAGGAGTTCCTGCTCGACTGGGCACCCCGGCTCACCCGCAAGCACCTCGCCGCGGCCGCCGCGAAGATCGCCGACGTCCTCGACCCCGACCGCGGAAAGAAGCTCGACCAGGACGAGAAGCTCGCCCACTCCCTGCGCGAGGTCGCCATCACCCCCGACGTCGGGAGCGACGGAGCCATGTACCGGATCTCCGGCCGGGTCACCAAGGAGTCCGCGTCGCTGCTGATGGCCGCCCTCGACGCGGTCATGCGCAACGACAGCGAGAACGACGAGGAATCGGTGGTTCCCCGCTCCGCCCGCCGGACGCTCCCGCAGCGACGGGCGGACGCCCTTGCCACCCTCGTCCGGCTCGCGACCGACCACGACGACATGCCACTACGGCACGGCGAACCCGTGCAGGCCCTCATCACGATGCCGATGCAGACCCTCGAGACCCGCACGACCGCCGCCGGTCTTCTCGACGCCGAAACCGGGCAGCCCGCCGGCTACCTGCCCGGGCTGACCGAGCACGGCGACCGCCTCGCCCCCGCCACGCTTCGACGCCTGGCCTGCGACGCGAAACTCGTCCCCGTCGTCCTGGGCAGCAGAGGCCAGCCCTTGGACCTCGGCCGAGAAGTCCGCCTGGCCACCGCCACCATCTACCGCGCCCTGGCCGTCGAGTTCGGCGGCTGCTGCGGCATCGGCTGCACCGCACCGCCGTCGCAGACCACCGCCCACCACCTGGACCACTGGGCCGACGACGGCCCCACCAGCCTGGCCAACAGCACACCCCTGTGCGGCCACGAGCACTGGCTAGTGCACGAAGGCGGCTGGGACCTCCGCCGCACCACCGACCCCGGCGTCGTCGAATGGCGACCACCCGCCTGGATCGACCCCGCACGACCCTGGATACGCAGAGAACCACCACCGCGCTGAGGCGACGCCGCGTAAGTGAGGGCTTCCGGCGCCTCCGTCGTGGGATCGGCCGACCCGTCGAGGCATGCAATACCTTCGATCCCATGCGCATCGACGACGTCGCGCGGTTGCAGCTGGGCACCTTCGTGCGCCCCGCGGAGGAGACCGGCACGGGGAGCCCGCGCGTCGAGCGGTCCTGGGCTACCTCGCCCGCACCCCGGGCGGCGTGCTGCTCATGGACAGCGGACTGGGCGAGGTCGACGAGGCGACAGAGGCCTGGTACCGGCCGGCCCGGGTGCCGCTCCAGCAGGCGCTGGCCGGCGTCGGGCTCGGCCTCGACGACGTCGACCTGGTGGTGAACTGCCATCTGCACTTCGACCACATCGGTGGGAACCCGCTGCTCGCCGGGTGCCCGGTCCTGTGCCAGCGGCGTGAGCTGGAGGCGGCCGGCACCACCGGCTACACGGTCCCCCAGCTCGTTGACTTCCCGGGCAGCCGCTACGAGCTGCTCGACGGCGAGGCGGAGCTCGCGCCCGGCGTGCACATCATCCCGACACCCGGGCACGTCGACGGCCACCAGTCCGTCGTGCTGGTCTGTGCCGACGGCAGCGTCGTGCTCGCCGGACAGGCCTACGACACGACGTCGGAGTGGTCCGGAGGCGTGCTAGCCGCGCAAGCACGCGATCTGGGCCACGGCCCGCCGCTTCCCCTGGCCAACCCTTGGATCGAGAGATTGCTCGAGTTCGACCCGCGACGCGTCGTCTTCGCGCATGACGCCGCGGTGTGGCAGCCCTAGCCCGATGTCGCGAAGCGTTGCAGGAACAGCGCCGTCGCCAGGGCGGTGTGCTCGATCTCGGCCGGAGAGACGCTTTCGTTGGGCGCGTGCATGAGGGTCTCGGGCTCGAGCACCCCCATGAGGAAGACGCCGGCGTCGGGGAAGGTCTCCTGCAGGACGTTGCAGAGCGGGATCGAGCCGCCCTGGCCGGCGGTCGTCACCTCGTGCCCGAACCCGTCGCGCAGCGCATCCACCAGCGCGTCGTGCGCACGGCCCCGACCGGTGGCTACGAACGGCTGGCCGACCGCCTCGCGCTCCACCTCGATCTGCACGCGCCACGGGGCGGCATCGACAAGGTGCTGCACCAGGGCGTCCTGCGCCCGCTGCGCGTCCATGCCCGGCGGCACTCGCAGGTTCAGCCGGGCCCGCCCCTCAGGCTGGATCGCTGCCGCCGACCCGACGACGGGCGGGACATCGATGCCCAGCACGGTCAGCGCCGGCCGGGCCCACACCAGGTCCGCCACCGAGCCCGCCGGCACCAGGTCGACCCCGTCCAGCACGGTGGCGTCGGACCGGAACCGCTCGGCGGGATACGGCGCACCGTCCCAGCGGGCCCGGCCGTCGAGCCCGCGCACCGTCGTGGCCCCCTGCGCGTCGCGCAGGGACGCGAGCATCTGCACCAGGGCCGCGAGCGGATCAGGAGCCGACCCGCCGAACATCCCGGAGTGCACCGCGCTGCGCAGGGCTCGGACCGTGACGACGAGGTTCGCCATGCCCCGCAGCGTGGTCGTGAGCGTCGGCACGCCCACGGCCACGTTCCCCGTGTCACACACCAGGACCGCGTCAGCGCGCAGCAGGTCCGCGTGCTCGGGCACGAAAGCCTCCAGACCCCCGGTGCCCTGCTCCTCCGATCCCTCGACGACCACCTTCACGCCCACCGGCAGCTGCCCGTGCAGGGCTCGCAGCGCGGTGAGGTGCGCGACGATGTTCCCCTTGCAGTCCGCCGATCCTCGTCCGAACCAGCGGCCGTCGGGTCAGCTCCCACACCGGCGTCGCCCAGTGCTCGTCACCGAGCGACGGCTGCACGTCGTAGTGGCTGTAGAGCATCACGGTCGGCGAGCCCGGGGGCCCGGGCAGGTGGCCGACGAAGGCCTCGCTGCCGTCGGCGGTGGTGTGCAGGCCGATGTCCTCGACACCGACGTCGGCGAACGCGTCGCGCACGACCCGGGCCGCCTCCTGGCACTCCGAGCGCGGGAACTGCCGCTCGTCGGCCACCGAGCGGATCGAGACCAGACGGGCCAGGTCCTCGTGGGCCCGCGGCATCAGCTCCCGCACCCGCTGCCGGAGCAACTCGTCGGACTGCACGACCTGCTGGGACATCACGGACCCCCTCGGCTCCCCGCCACCGATCGGTCACCCGAGCAGACCTCACCCGAGCATCCTCCGATGGTGCGCAGCGAACGCCGGTGCTGCCAGGGCCCTTCTGCCCTCACCAGCGCGGCGATTTGCCGTCAGCGTTCGGGGCGTGGCGAGCACGACGCGGCCGACGACGACGGGCGGTGGGCGCACCGGAACCATCGGCCTGCTGCCCTGCTTGGCCTTCGCGGTCGGGACGATGATCGGTGGCGGGGTGTTCACGCTGTCCGGCATCGCGGTGGACGAGGCCGGCCCGAGCGCGATCCTGGGCTACGTCATCGCGGGCGCGGTCATGCTGCTCTCGGCGCTGTCGTTCACCGTGATCGCCAGCAGGTCCGGCCCCGGCGACTCCGGCTACGCCTCCATCGGCACCATCCTCGGCCCGCAGTTCCGGTTCCTCACCATGTGGGCCTTCTACCTCAACGCCGTCACCTGCATCGCGTTCGTGCTGCTGTCCTTCGCCTCCTACCTGCAGCAGTACTTCCTCAGCGGGGTGAACGAGACTTTCGCCGCGCTGTTCGCGATCGTGGTGCTGGGGCTGCTGAACCTGGGCCCAGCCGACGTCGTGGCCCGCACCGAGACCTTCCTGGTCGCCCTGAAGGTGGCCATCCTCATCCTCCTGGTGTGCTGGGGGCTGGCCGCCCTCAGCCCCGGCGACCTGTCGCCGATCGCGCCCAAGGGCGACGGCTCGGTGCTCAAGGTGACGGCGCTGCTCTTCACCGCCTACACCGGCTTCAACGTCGTCACGAACATGGCGGGCTCCGTACGCAAGCCGCAGCGCACCGTGCCGTTAGCCATCGTGCTGTCGGTGCTGATCTCGGCCACCATCTACGTCGGCGTCATCATCGCGCTGCTCGCCTCCGGCGAGAGCGACTTCGGCGAGGCCGGGCTGGGCAAGGCCGCCGAGGCGCTCATGGGTCACTGGGGTGCACTGCTCGTCGCGTTCGCCGCGGTGGTCTCCACGCTGTCCGGGGCCAACGCGAACATCCTGGGCTCCAGCGAGCTGATGATCCGGCTGTCCGCGCAGGGGGACGCAGCGCCTCGCTGGGGGCACCTGACGCGGCACCACCACCCGGCGGCGAGCGTGGCGCTCGCCTCGGGCGTCGCCGCGGTGCTCGTCCTGACCGGCGGGGTCGACTCGATCGTGGCGCTGTCCAACGTGACCGCGATCCTGGCGATGCTGCTGGTCGACGTCGCCGCCCTGCGCCTCGCGCTGCAGCACTGGCCGGGCAAGGGTTCCCGCCTGCCGGCCGGCCCGCTGCTGCCCAGCCTCGCCGCCCTCACCGCGGTCGCGCAGCTCCCGTCCCTGGGCTGGCGCGCGGTGCTCACCGGCTTCGTCCTCGTGCTCGCCGGCCTGTTCGTCTACGTCGGGCGGCACCGGCCCGAGCTCGGTGCCGACGTCGGGCCGATGCTGCGCGCCATCGAACTGCTCGAGACCCCGGTGGCCCGGGCCCTGCGCCCAGGTCACCACCGGCGCACCTCGACGAGTCGGGAGACGACCGGACCGGTCAGCTCCCGCTGACCTCGCCAGCACGGCGCGAGTGTTTACCAGCGCCCGAGTCGAGGGGCACGGTCCGCCGGCACACCCTCGCGTACTCGCCTCGGCCGGGCTCTCCGCCCCGGAGGGTGCGGACGCTGTTCACGACCGGCTCGTGGCCCAGCTGGCCAGCTCGAGGCCGATGTCGAACGTGTCCGGGTCATCGTCGTCCCAGAGCCGCCGCCACCAGCCGGCCTGCGGATTCTCGTCGTTGAAGTGCAAGGTGGTTCGCGGATACCCGCCGGTCAGGTAAACCGCCCGCCCCTGACCGGCCAGTCGCTCGTTGAGACCGACCACAAGCTGCTGCTCCAGGTCCGCGGCGCGTCGGGACGCGTCCGGTGCACTGCGGCGCAGCGCCCGGCCCAGGAGCTCGGTGTGCTCGTCGTCGTCGCCCTCCCACTCGAGCGCCAGCTTCTGCAAGACCGGCAGCAGCTCTGGTGAGGCAAGTTCCAGGGCAGCCTGGAGGTGCAGCAGCATGACGCCCTGCTCGCTGGGGGAAGCCAGGACCTGCGCGGTGCGGGCCAGTGCGCGCTCGTCACCGGTCGCGGCCAGCGCCTTGAGCGCCTCGTCTCGCGTCTGGTCGTCCGGGTCGTCCAGGCGCGCGGCCAGCGCGTCCTGGACGACCGGCCCCGCGGCCTGCAGGCTGCCGAGTCCGAAGCAAGCCCAGTCCCGCACCTTGGCGATCGGATCGCCCGACAGGCGTAGCAGTAGGCCGATGGCGGCATCGCGCGCGGCCGGCCCAGGCAGCCCGGCAGCCGCGAGCGCCTGCGCCAGGACCAGGCGGACCTGCTCGTCGTCGTGAGCACCCAGATCGGCGTCCACAAGCAACTGCACTGCGCGGTCGTCGACCGCGTGCCCCAGCGCGACGATGACCGCTCGAAGCGTGCTGTCGTCACCGGGATCGGACAGCAGCGCGGCGAGCTCAGGCAGTGCCTGCGCGACGTTCTCCGGACGCCCGTTCACGAGGTCATCGAGCTCCTCGGCTCGCCGTCGCCCCACGGACGATCCGTGCCGGCGGATCACCCCGTCACCGATCGAACTGCTCATGCTCTGCAGCGTGCCAGCACCGGCCCGCGACGTCATCGCGTCGCCATGTCCGCGCAGCCAGCGGACCGTGCTGCCCAACTCAGCTCCCGCTGACCTCGCCGGCGGTCTTCACGACCACGTCGTCCACGGTCATCGACGCCGGTGCCCGGCCCGTGTAGAGCACCACGCCGGCCCGGTCGAACCCGCCCCAGCCACCGCTGAGCGACACATCGACCACGCGAGCGCCGTCGAGGTAGCCGACCAGCGCGGTCGACCCGAACGCGTGCTCCACGGTGAGCCGCAGCCGTGCGGTGCTGGCGATGACCGGCACCTCCGCGCTCGCCACGGTCTCCACCCGGTCCGCGGACACGGCGCCGAGCCGGGCCCCCACCGAGGGGACCACCTCGAACAGGTAGCCGCGGGAGGTGCCGACGGTCACGATCAGGCCGGTACCGCCGCCTTGCGCGTTGCCCCGGGTGAGGGTGGCGACGTCGGAGACGTCCACGACGTCAGCCGGGGCGATGCCGGCCGTGGCGCTGCTCGAGCTCTCCAGCGAGCTGCTGCTCACCACGTAGCCGCCGTCCCGCGCCCCCGCGGCATCGGTGCCCGACTGCGCCTGGGTGAACTCCGGGAACCGCCCGGGGCCCTGCTCGAAGCTCTCCTGGTAGACCACCGTCGCGTCGGACACGCGTGGCTGCTGGTCGGCCACCCACAGCACTGCTCCGAGCCCGACGCCGAGGAACACCAGGGCGGTCACCAGCACCGCCGCGAGCACCCAGGGCCACACTCGGCGCCTGGGCAGCTCCGGGTAGACCTGCCCGCTCTCCGACGGCGGGTAGGCGTGCGGAGGCGAGAGCGGCGGCTGCGGCAGCGGGACCCGCGGTGGGATGTGCGGTGGAGACAGCGGTGCTGTCTGCAGTGCTGTCTGCAGTGCTGTCTGCAGCGGGTTCTGAGTGGGCGAGGACACGGACCACCTCCTCATCGCTCACCTCCAGCCCTGCGCCCTTCCGGCTGCGATCGGCAGAGGAGAACGTCCCCGCGCCCGATCCGAGCGGCTGGGTGGCCCGCGTGCCACGATGCGTCTCATCCCGACGAGGCGATGCGCGCCACCGACCGGTGTGGTCGATTGGTTCCTCTTGCTGGGGACGGGGGCGGGGACCGCACCCGGAGTGCCGACGAGGTGATCTCAGGTGGCGAAGGCGGGAAGCACGGAGACGGCGGGCACCGGAGCTGCGGTGCCCAGGCCGCGGGTGACGAAGACGGCCGCGACGGCGAGCACGAGCAGAGCCGCGGGCAGGAACGGAACGAGCGGCGCGCCGGCCACGGCCACCAGGCCCGCTCCCCCACCGTCGCTGGACGAGCGCGTCGAGGCCGGTCGGGCCGCCCGCCATCGGGTGCCGCCCGAGCGGATCGGCGAGATCGACCTGTCCGGCCGCGCCGACCCGGTGGACATCCTCGTGCGCCAGGGTGCCGCCCGGCTGCCCGAGCTGGTGCCGGTGCGCTACGGACGGATGCTGGCCTCACCGTTCGCGTTCCTGCGCGGCGCGGCCGCCGTGATGGCCGCGGACCTGGCCACCGCGCCGGTGTCCGGCCTCGTGGTGCAGGCGTGCGGCGACGCGCACCTGGTCAACTTCGGCGCGTACGCCGCCCCGGACCGCCGGCTCGTGTTCGACCTCAACGACTTCGACGAGACCCATCCCGGTCCGTGGGAGTGGGACCTGCTGCGGCTGGCGGCCAGCTTCGAGGTGGCTGCCCGCGACCGCGGCTTCAGCCGCAAGGAGCGCAAGCGGGCGGTGCGCACGGTCGCCACCCGCTATCGGGAGGCGATGGTTGAGCTCGCCGGGCGCGGGCACCTCGCCGTCTGGTACGCGCGCATCGACGTCGACGACATCCGCGCGCTCCTGGCCGACAAGATGTCCGCGCAGCGGCGCAAGGCCTTCGACAAGACGGTGGCCAAGGCGCGCAGCCGGGACAGCCTGCGTGCGCTGGGCAAGCTCACCGAGCTCGTGGACGGGCACCGCCGCTTCCACACCGACCCGCCGCTGCTGGTGCCGATCGGGGACCTGCTGCCCGACGTCGCACACGACGAGCTGCAGGAGCAGCTGCGCGGGCTGCTCGCCGGCTATCGCAGCACGCTGCAGCGCGACCGTCGCGCCCTGCTGCTGGGCAACGAGTACGTCGACCTGGCCCGCAAGGTGGTCGGCGTCGGCAGCGTGGGCACCCGCTGCTGGATCACCCTGCTGCGCGGCCACGACGACGACGACCCGCTGCTGCTGCAGATCAAGGAGGCGGAGCGCTCCGTGCTGGCCCCGCACGTGCCCGATCCGATGCTGACCGCGCTCCCGCCCGAGCTGCAGGCGCCCGAGAACCAGGGCGAGCGGGTCGTCGCCGGGCAGCACCTCATGCAGGCCGCCAGCGACGTCTTCCTGGGCTGGCAGCGCACAGCGGGGATCGACGGGGTGGAGCGCGACTTCTACGTGCGCCAGCTGCACGACCAGAAGGGTTCGGCCGACGTCGAGGGGATGGACCCCGACGCCCTCGTCCTCTACGCCCAGATGTGCGCCTGGACGCTGGCCCGCGCGCACGCCCGCAGCGGCGACCGGGTGGCCATCGCCGCCTACCTCGGTGGGCAGGACGGCGGAGCCAGAACGGGGAGTGGGAACGGCAAGGAGGACGGCTTCGTCGCGGCGGTCCTGCGCTTCGCCGACGACTACGCCGACCGCAGCGAGCAGGACCACGGCCTGCTCGCGGAGGCGGCGTCGAGCGGCCGGATCGAGGTGCGCACCGGGGTGTGACGTCGTCCGCCAAGAGGTTCACCGACCCAGAGGTTCGCCGAGATGAGGCTCGCCGTCCCGGTCCTCGCCAGGAGAGGGGTCTCCTAGAGCCGGTAGGAGGACGTGGACGCTGCGCTCTGCTGCGCGTGCCACTCGTTGGTCCCGGCAGCCATCGCAGCACGCAGCTGCGCCAGCCGGCGCGCGGCGAGCTCGCTCGGGGGCACCTCCTGGGCGCGGGCCCAACGTCGCGCGGCCAGGCCGAGCGCCGTCACCACCAGCAGGCCGCCGACCCCGCTCACGGCGGAGCCGACCGCGACCAGCGTGAGCCCGGCGCGCACCAGCCGGGCGTCCACCTCGAGCACGGGCCTGCGCCACCCCGTCGTCGTGCCCTGACCTGTCGTCGATGCCCCTGTCGTCGCTGCCCCTGTCATCGCCCGCCCCTCTCGGATCGTCTCGACCTCACGCTCGCGGCTGACGCGCCGGCGCGTCCTCCTCCGCCCCGGATGAACCCGACCGCGGTGCCGGCAGCGCGTGGGCGGGCTGCGGGATGAGCACGGCCAGGACCAGGCCGACCAGCCCGACAGCCACCAGCAGGCCGAGGGCGATGGCGAACTCGGTCCCGTCCGGCACCGCCCGGCCGACCATCACCGAGCCGACCATCGCGGTGCCCAGCGAGGATGCTCGCGACCTGCAGCACCACGATGACGACGAACGCGCACAGCCCCACCACCAGCACGGTGAGGTCGGTGGAGGTGAAGCGGCCGCGCATCGGCAGCACGAAGTAGAGCGCGAGCAGCAGCCCCGCGGTGGCGAGCACGCGCACCGCGGCGAGCAGGACGGCCGACGTCGGCGGCCGGTCCGGCGCGCTCGGCCCCGCCCCGCCGTTCCCGGGAAATGTCTGCGCCACCGCTCCCCCACCCCGACGGCCCAGCCTCCCCGCGCCCCATCCGGCCGGGCCACCTGCCATCAGCATGAACCGGCACCCGTCACCCCATCCGGATGATGCCGTCGATCGCGCCAGCCGGTTGCCTGCTCCGGGTGGATCCTCGAACTGACAGTGATGCGAGCGGCGTGGGCGCGGAGCAGCGCCGGCTGCAGGAGGCGGACCTCGAGGGCGTCGGCTGGCGTCGCTGGGGTCCCTATGTGAGCGAGCGGCAGTGGGGCACGGTCCGCGAGGACTACAGCGCGGGCGGCGACGCCTGGTGGTACCTCACCCACGACCAGGCCCGCTCGCACGCCTACCGGTGGGGCGAGGACGGCATCGCCGGTGTCTGCGACGAGGCGCAGACGCTGTGCCTGTCCCTGGCGCTGTGGAACGGGCAGGACCCGATCCTGAAGGAGCGGCTGTTCGGCCTGGCCAACGGCGAGGGGAACCACGGGGAGGACGTCAAAGAGTACTACTTCCACCTGGACAGCACGCCGACCCACTTCTGGATGCACTACCTCTACAAGTACCCGCAGGCGGAGTTCCCCTACGCGGACCTGGTGGCGACCAACCAGCACCGCGGCCGCAGCGAGTTCGAGTACGAGCTGCTGGACACCGGGGTCTTCGACGACTCGCGCTACTGGGACGCGGAGGTGGAGTACGGCAAGGCCTCGCCCGAGGACCTGGTCATGCGCGTGACGGCGCACAACCGCGGGCCGGACGAGGCGACGCTGCACCTGCTGCCGACGCTGTGGTTCCGCAACACCTGGAGCTGGGAGGGCGCGGACCCGACCAAGCCGTCCCTACGCGCCCTGCCCGGCGTCCCGGGGCTCTCGGTGGCGGTGGCCGAGCACGAGCTGCTCGGCCGACGGCTGCTGCTGTGCCAGGGGGAGATCCCCCTGCTGTTCACCGAGAACGAGACCGGCGCCAAGGACGGCGTCGACCGCTGCGTCGTCCGGGGGGAGCAGGAGGCGGTCTCCTCCGACGCGCACGGCACCAAGCTGGCCGCGCACCACGTCGTGACGGTGCCGGGGGGCCAGAGCGCCACCATCCGGCTGCGCCTGACCGACGCCGCACTGGTCGAGCCGCACCGGATCGACCTGGACCGACGGCCGTTCGCCGCAGCGGTGGACGGGTCCTCGAGCAGCGGCGGGCCGAGGCGGACGCGTTCTACGACGAGGTCCTGGCCCCCGGCCTGCCCGCCGAACAGCGCCAGGTGGTCCGCGCCGCGCTGGCCGGCATGCTCTGGAGCAAGCAGTACTACGGCTACGACGTCGAGCGCTGGCTGCGCGAGCACCAGGCCACCGGCGGGGCCGCCCGCAACACCGAGTGGGGTCACCTGCTCGCCCGCGACGTCATCTCGATGCCGGACGGGTGGGAGTACCCATGGTTCGCCGCCTGGGACCTCGCCTTCCAGGCGATCCCGCTCAGCCTGGTGGACGGCGCCTTCGCCAAGGCCCAGCTCGACCTGCTGCTGAGCCGCCGCTACCTGCACCCCAACGGCCAGATCCCGGCCTACGAGTGGAACTTCTCCGACGTCAACCCGCCGGTGCACGCGTGGGCGACCTACTTCGTCTACGAGCAGGACCGGCGGCGGACCGGCGTCAGCGACGTCCGGTGGCTGGAGAACGCCTTCCACAAGCTGGCGAAGAACTTCACCTGGTGGGTCAACCGGAAGGACCCCGACGGGCGCAACGTCTTCCAGGGCGGGTTCCTCGGCCTGGACAACATCGGCGTCTTCGACCGCAGCGCACCGCTGCCCACCGGCGGCCACCTGGACCAGGCCGACGGCACCGCCTGGATGGCGCTCTACAGCCAGAACATGGTGCAGATCGCGCTGGAGCTGGCTCAGCACGACCCGGTCTACGCCGAGCAGGCGGCCACCTTCATGGAGCACTTCGTCTGGATCGGGCTCGCGGTGCTGGGCTCGTCCGGGACCACGACGATGTGGGACGAGCAAGACGGCTTCTTCTACGACCTGCTCCGCCAGCCGGACGGCACCGCCACCCGGCTCGCGGTGCGCTCCTACGTCGGGCTGCTGCCGCTGGCGGCCGCCACGGTGATCCCCGGCGACGTCGACGCCCGGTTCCCCGAGCTGATGACCGACGTGCGCGAGTTCGTGCTGCGGCACGTCGAGGACAGCGAGCTGGTGCGGTCCCGCCGCAACGAACGTGGGGACCGGCTGCTCGCGCTGTTCACCGACGACCAGCTGCGGCGGATCCTGGCCCGGCTGCTGGACGAGTCCGAGTTCCTCGGGCCCTACGGGATCCGTTCCCTGTCCAAGTTCCACGAGGAGCACCCGTACGAGTTCTGGGTGGGCGACCAGGCCTTCCGGGTCGCCTACGCCCCGGCGGAGTCGGACAGCGGGATGTTCGGTGGGAACTCGAACTGGCGCGGCCCGGTGTGGTTCCCGATCAACACGCTGCTGATCCGGGCCCTGCTCAACCTCTACGCGTTCTACGGCGAGGACTTCCGGGTGGAGTGCCCGACCGGCTCCGGGCGGGAGCTGACGCTGTTCGAGGTGGCTCGCGAGATCTCCGAGCGCCTCACCCGGACCTTCCTGCCGGACGAGGACGGGCAGCGACCGGTCTACGGCGGGCAGCGCCCGTTCCAGGACGACCCGCACTGGCGCGACCTGCTGGTCTTCCCGGAGTACTTCCACGGCGACAACGGGGCTGGCCTGGGGGCGAGCCACCAGACCGGATGGACCGGCCTGGTGGCGGTGTTCCCGCAGCTGTTCGCCCTGCTGCGCCCGGAGATGCTGATCGAGCACGGCCTGCGGGTCCGCACCCCGCAGCAACGCCAGGGGGCACGTGAGGAGGGCGCACGGCGATGAGCTGGCCCGATGCCCCGGTCCTCTACGAGGTCGACACCTGGCCGTGGCTCACCGACGTCGCCACTCGGTCCGGACGTCCGGTGACTCTCTCCGACGTGCCGTCGGAGGAGTGGGACGCCGTCGTGCCGCCCGGCGTCGACGCCGTCTGGCTGATGGGGGTGTGGGAGCGCAGCCCGGCGGGGCTGGAGGTCGCCCGTCGGGACGAGCGCCTGATGAGCGGCTTCCGGGCCGCGCTGCCCGACCTGAGGGACGTCGACGTCGTCGGCTCGCCGTACTGCGTGCGGCGCTACGTGGTGGACGAGCGGCTGGGTGGTCCGGGCGGCCTAGCCGCCGCCCGCGAGCAGCTGCGCCGGCGCGGCGCACGCCTGGTGCTGGACTACGTGCCCAATCACGTGGCGCCGGACCATCCATGGGTGGCCGAGCACCCCGAACGCTTCGTCCGCGGGACGCCGCAGGACCGGGCCGCCGCACCGGAGGCGTGGTTCGAGCTGGACGGGCAGGTGCTGGCGCACGGGCGGGACCCCTACTTCCCGCCGTGGCCCGACGTCGTGCAGCTGAACGCGTTCTCCGCGTCGATGCGGGAGGAGACCGCGGAGGTCCTCATCGACATCGGGCGGCAGTGCGACGGCGTCCGCTGCGACATGGCGATGCTGATGCTCAACGGCGTCTTCGCCAAGACCTGGGGCGACAAGTCCGGTGCTCCCCCGCACGAGGAGCTGTGGCCGCAGGTCCTGCACGAGGTGCGCGGGGCGCACCCGGAGATGGTCTTCATCGCCGAGGCCTACTGGGACCTGGAGTGGGAGCTGCAGCAGCAGGGCTTCGACTTCTGCTACGACAAGCGGCTCTACGACCGCCTCGTGCACGAGGATGCCGAGTCGGTGCGGCTGCACCTGTCCGCCGAGCTCGGCTATCAGCGTCGGCTGGTGCGGTTCCTGGAGAACCACGACGAGCCGCGCGCGGCCACCACGCTGCCCGGGGACCGGCAGCGGGCCGCCGCGGTCACCATCGCGACCACACCCGGTGCCGTGCTGTGGCACGACGGCCAGCTCGACGGCCGGAGGGTGCAGCTGCCGGTGTTCCTGGGCCGTCGGCCGGATGAGGCGCCCAACGCTGGGCTGCACGCCTTCTACGAGCACCTGCTCGCGGTGGTGGCCGAGCACGACGTGCGCGACGGGGAATGGCAGTTGCTCGGGAGCGAGGGCTGGCCGGACAACGGCAGCTGCCGCAACCTCGTGGCCTGGACGTGGACGCGACCGGAGGCGCGGCACCTCGTGGTGGTGAACCTCTCCGCCGAGCCCGCCCAGGGTCGGATTCGGTTGCCCTGGGCGGAGCTCGGCGGCGGTGCCCGGCACCTCGACGACCTCGTCGCCGGCGGGCGCTGGGACCGCGACGGCGACGAGCTGCTCGGGCCCGGGCTCTACGTCGACCTGCCGGCCTGGGGGTTCCACCTGCTGGCGGTCGATCCTCACCCGGCCGCGGTGCGCGACCCGTCAGGTTGAGGTGGTGCGACGAGGTACGGAACGGAGGACGGAACAATCACGCTCCTGGGGCCGCTGAGCGCCCCGTCAGCGCATTGTTCCGTCCTCCGTCACCGCAGCAGGATCAGGATCAGGACGATCTCAGGCCAGGCCCTCGTTGTGCGGCTCGATGCTCGCCGAGGGGTCCAGGCCCTTGTCCGCGTCGGGGTGCACCCGGCCCGAGCCCGGGTCCGAGCCGGTGCCGGCCGCGGTGTTGCGCGAGGAGCGCTCCGGGTCGGTCACATCGGTGGTGGTGAAGGCCTGCCCGATGCGCTTGGCGGCCTCTCCGGTGCCGGTCTCCTCGAGGTCGTGGGCGTGCTGGTGGTCAGCCATGCGTCCTCCATGCGGGGGTGGGTCGGTCCGTCCCCACTCCGCTTGCCCATGCACCCTGCACGAAACCTGGAGCCCCGGTCGGAGCCCGGCCGGTCAGAGCAGCCCGCGGTCGGCGAACGCCTTCGTCGCCGCCTTGGCCGCCCGGTTGCCGTAGAGCCGCTGCGCCGCGTCCACGGTCGCCTGGGCGGCGGCGCGGAAGCTCGTGTCCGGCGCGAACGCGAACTGAGCGTCCACGATGACGCGGTCGGCCGCGGTGGCCCCCAGCGCGTTGCGGATGGCATAGAGGGCGGAGGACCAGATCTCGCCGTCGGCGTGGACCTCGCCGACCGCGTCCTCGGGGTAGTGCTTGGTCCCGTCGATGCGGCGCAGGCAGTGCACCGGTCCGGAGGTGTAGGAGGTCGAGTCCCAGTCCGCCACGCACGGCTCGGGTGTCTTGGTCGGGATGCCGGCTGCCCAGTCGCTGACCGCGACCGCGAGGTAGTCCCCGAAGCCCTCGCCGATCGAGCCGGCCTCCTCGGTCGTGCCGAAGCCCGGCACCTGGCCGTCCTGCACCGAGTGGCCGTACTCGTGCACGATCACCTCGGCGTCCTCGGCGTCGTCGACGCCGCCCTTGCCGAGGGTGATGTTCGCCTTGTCCGGGCGGAAGAACGAGTTGTCGCCGCCGTACTGGTCCAGGCGCAGCTCGATCTGGCGCTGGTTGACCGGCGGCAGGGTGCTGCCGAAGCCGAGGGACTGCAGGTAGTGCTGCGCCTGGGTCACCCAGTAGTAGCCCATCACCTGCTCGAACTGGTCGACGTCCCGGTGGTAGGCCGGGAAGGCGCCGTCCACCGCCTTCGCCGCCTGGCCCGTGCTGCTCTTCACCGCCACATAGCGACCGGTCAGCGTGCCCGACCCGTCCAGGTCGGTCAGGGTGACCGTCCGGTAGGCCTTGGCGAAGCCCGGCGAGTCGGCGTCGTTGTCGTCGCTGAGGCTCTCGTTCCCCGTCGACTGGACCGGGTTGGGGTAGAAGACCGTCCCCCGCGCAGTGCCCGAGAACGTGCTCGGCGCGGCCGACGCCGGCCCCGGCGCCGCCACCAGCAGCGCACCCGCCCCCAGGGCACACACGGCAGCGAAAGTCTTGCGGTGAGGCAGTGCGCCCACGTCAGCTCCTACGTCCATCGTCCGGTTCGGTGGGGGGACGGTACGTGGTCAGCGGTTCGGGCGGAAGCCTTCTACCTACGATGCGGCGATGCTCTCCGACCTGTGGCCCGCCTACGCCCTGCGCATCACCACTCCTCGCCTGGAGCTGAGGCTGCCCATCGAGTCCGAGATCGTGGCGCTGGCGGACGTCGCCGCCGCGGGCGTCCACAAGCCGGATGAGCGTCCTTTTCTCACGCCGTGGACTGAAGGCAGCCCCCGCGACCGGGCGCAGGCGGTGCTCCGGTGGCACTGGGAGGCCATGGCCGACTGGTCGGTGGAGGACTGGTCGTTGGGGCTCGGCGTGTTCGCCAGGGACGGCAGGGCGCTGGGCAAGGTGAGCCTGCGGGCCAAGGACTTCCCGGTGGTCCGTGAGGTGACGAGGTCGTCGTGGCTCGGGCTCCCACACCACGGGCAGGGCTACGGCACGGAGGCTCGGCTGGCTCTGCTCGAGCTCGCGTTCGAGCACCTCGGAGCGCAGTTCGCCCTGACCGAGGTGTTCCAGGACAACCACGCCTCGCAAGCGGTGTCGCGCAGGCTGGGCTACCAACCGGGCGGGGTCTTGCGGGACGCGCGCGGGGACGAGGTGCTCGTGTCCGACCGCCTGCGCCTCACCCGCGACCGGTGGGCGCAGCTGGCCCGGCCCAGGATCCTCGTCGAAGGAGTCGACGCCTGCCGCCAGCTGTTCGAGCCGGCTCCCTCGGAGAATCGGTAGCAGATTCCCCCGCAACCTGACGCCAGGCCCGGCAGAGAGCGGCAAGGCGGAGGTCGTCGTTTCCTCGCCCCCACGGTCCAAGTCAAGGACGGCTGGTGATGCGACGGTCCTGCTCGGGCCAGCTTTGGTCGACCAACCGCCAGTCTCGAGATCTTGATGCGCTGTGCACCCTGGCTGAGCGTCGCAGTGCCTCAAGATCCGCCGGTCACCCTTCCGTGATCAAGCAGAAATGGTGAGCCTGCGGTCGCTGTGCCTCGCCCCGCGTGGCCGGCCTCGCAGGGGCGCGACTTATTGCCTGGTCTTGACCTTCGGGCTGCTGATTCTGCCTGTCCGGCAACGAGAACTGTCGGTGCTCACGTCTAGGTTCAGTGGCATGGGGACGGACACGTTCGGGGTGTTGGCCGGTAGCGGGGTGATGGTCCGTGACGAGG
>JBQCHF010000105.1:0-54341 GCA_051954955.1 Motilibacteraceae bacterium | reverse complement strand
GAACTCGACCCCCGCAACCGCTGATCATGGGGTTCATCGACGCCATGAGAGCCAAGGGCCACGCGGTCGAGTCGGTCTGTCGGATCCTGCGCGAGCAGGGCTGCCAGGTCGCCGCGCGGACCTACCGCAGCTGGAAGCAGGGCGGTCGCCCGGTCGCCGACCGCACGATCACCGACGCCCAGGTCCTGGACGCCGTGCGCGAGACCGCCTGGACGCGCGACGCCCACGGCCGGCGGGTCCTGACCCCCGAGGGCCTGTACGGGCGGCGCAAGATGACCGCCCACCTGCGCCGCAACGGGCACCCCACCGCCAGCGCGGGGGCGGTCGACCGGGCGATGAAAGCGTTGTCCCTCAACGGTGTTCGCCGGGACAAGGGGGGGGCGGACCACGATCCCGGCCAAGGACGGGATCCGCGCCGGGGACCTGCTCGACCGCAACTTCACCGCCCCCGCCCCGAACCGGGTGTGGGTCACCGACTTCACCTACGGGCTGCTGCGCCAGTACTTCCCCAAGGGACCGACCTTTCCCGCTGGGACGAGCCGGACCTGCAAGCGGTCGCCGCGGCCCTGAACGGCAGACCCCACGAGGTCCTGGGATGGCGAACCCCAGCCGAGGCCCTGGAGGAGCACCTACGCTGCCTCCAACAGACCGGTGTTGCATCCACCGGTTGAGCGCGGTCAGTACACGTCACTGCGGTTCACCGAGCACCTGGCCCTGGAGCAGATCCAGCCCTCCATCGGCTCGGTCGGGGAAGCCTACGACAACGCCCTCATGGAGACGATCAACGGCCTGTACAAGGCCGAGTGCATCCGCACCACCGTCTTCCACCGAGGACCGTTCAAGACCCTCGCCGAGGTCGAGTACGCCACCGCCGGCTGGGTCGACTGGTACAACAACCGCCGCCTGCACAGCACCCTCGGCATGCACACACCCGGCTCCCCGTGGGTGGCCGCCCACTCCCGCACGACGTCGGCGACCAGGCGCCGCTCGAGCTCGACTCCAGCTCGCGCTTGCGACCGCAGGCACGCGCGATGTCCCCCGTGTGCTCCAGACGTCACGGGTGTCGACGACGTCGACGAGATGACCGAGGTTGAGCCGCGGCGGCATGCCCGCCGACGAGCCGGACTGCGCGATCGGGACGTCGACCCGCCGCACAAGGCGCGGAAGGCGCATCCGGCCGGCCACGGCCTTCGGCGCCAACGCCCGCAACGCCTCCAGCCTCGGCGTGCCCGATCCCGCTCGAATGCAGCTGCTGTTCCTCCGCGTCGTACCCGGCTTCGTCCCCTCCACCGCCTCCTACGCCCTGGCCGAGGACGTCCTGGCCGAGCTGGCCTCCGCGCTCACCCAGGCCGGCATCAGCGACCCGGCAGCCCCGGAGTTGTGGACTGCCAATGCTGTCCGGGCTGGCGACCCAGCAGGTCAGCAACGACCCCGGGGGCAGTCGCTGGGCGGACCTGGTGGACCGGGCCGTGGATCTCCTGCTCGCCGATGCGGTCGCGCATTGAAGACACGAGCGCCGAGGAAGACCCCTGCCGCAGCGGCTGCTCTGGCCACGCTCCTTCACGATCTGTGGGCCGACCTCCCCCGCAGCACGCGGAACACGGCGTCCTTCCACGGCCGACCGGGCGAGGCCGGCTCCGGCCTCTCCCCCGGCAAGGGTGGGTGCCAGGGCTGCGGCCACGCAGGCAGCTCGGCGACCGCCTGCGCCCAACCCGGCGGGAGGCCCTCGCTCCAGTCCCAGTCCAACCCGAGTCCCTGCCCTGCCAGCCGGCTCGCCACGACGACCGAGTCCGCGAGCGCCCGGCAGCGCTCATCGAACTCGTTCTCCCAGCCCCGGCCGATCATCGCGTTGACCGACAGCCCCTCGGGACCCGTATGAACCCACTCGCCGTCGACGACCCGGGCACGGTCCTTGACCAGCTGGTCCAGCTCGAGGGCGACGATGGCGGCCATCCGGTCGTCCCCGTCCTCGCGGCACCTCTCGAGTGCGACGACGCCGAGCTCGAACGCGCGCCGACACGCGCGGTCGAAGAGCCCGACCGCATCGTCGACGTCGCTCATCCCTCGATTCTCCACCCGGCTGCCCGCATACTTCGGCCCGGGCGAGAACGACTCCGGACGGCCCGGCGACGCCGAGCTCAGCACAGCGCGCCTGCTCAACGGCTCTGGACTCCCACGGCCCTACCCGTGCGGCGAACGACAGCCGACCCGCTACATTTCGTGCTCCCAGCCGGCTCGCGTGTCGACGTCGGCGGCGTCGGCAAGGGTCTCCAACGCCTCGATGTCCCCGCTCGTGAGCTCGAGGCTGCTGGCGCGCACCAGGCCGTCGATGTGCTCGGGCCTGGTGACGCCGACGATCGGCGTCGTCCCCTTGGCCATCGCCCACGCGGTCGCGACGTCGGCAGTGGACCCTCCGTGCCGCCGGCCGATCTCGGCGAGCTTGTCGGTCAGAGCCGCGAGCTGGGGCAGCAGCGGGTTGTAGGTGTCCGCCCGGGCGCTCCCCTCCGGCAGCGGGTTCCGGGGATGGTACCGCCCAGTCAACGCGCCCTGTTCGAGCACCATGTAGGAGAAGAAGGCCATCTCGTGGGCGCGCGCGTAGCCGAGGATGCCGACGTGCTCTGAGCTGCGGTGCAGCAGGCTGTAGTGGTTCTGCACCGCCTCGACCCGGAAGCCGGCCGCACCGAGGATCTTGTCGGCGAGCTGGATCTCGGCCAGGTCGTGGTTGGAGACGCCCACGTGCCTGATCCTCCCGTCCTCGAGCAACGGGATCAGGTGCGGCGTCCACCGGGCCACGTCGGCGGGGTTGTGGATCCAGTAGAGGTCGATGTAGTCGGTGCCGAGGTTCGCCAGGCTCTGCTCGAGCATGTCGTGGACCGCATGGGTGCCGGAGCCGGCGATCTGCGGGGTGAACTTGGTGGAGAGCTGGTAGTCCGCGCGATCGAAGCGCGCCAGCACCTGCCCGAGGACCTTCTCGGACCGCCCCATGCCGTAGACCAGCGCGGTGTCCCACAGGGAGAGCCCGGCTGCGTGCGCCTTGTCGGCGAGCGCCTCGAGGGCCTCCCGGCTGAACTCGCTGCCGAAGTACCCCTCGCCGCTGGTCCCGCTGTCGCCCCAGGCCCAGGTGCCCAGGGCGACGGTGGGGAGCTGCAGTCTGTCGATCGTCATGCTGATCCTGTCTCTTCGGGTTCGTCGCGGTCGCACATCGGCGGTGCGAGCGCTTCACGCGCTGGAGGCGGTGGACCGCCCAGGCCGGATCGGCCCGTGTCCATCAGAGCGCCACGTCCACGAGCGCGGGAGTTCCTGGTCTTCCAGGTACCAGCAGAACCTCCCTCATCCGATGGACGGAGCCTAGCGTGGAGCCCGTGAAGCCCGTGGAGCCCGTGGATGACAAGGCAGAGGTCAGCGACTTCCTGACCAGCCGGCGCGCCCGGCTCAGTCCGCAGGAGGCCGGCCTGCCGGCCTACGGCGGCAACCGGCGCGTGGCGGGGCTTCGCCGCGAAGAGGTCGCCATGCTGGCCGGTCTGTCCGTCGACTACTACACCAAGCTCGAGCGCGGGAACCTCGCGGGCGCATCGGAGGCCGTGCTGGCGAGCATCTCGCGCGCCCTGCGACTGGACGAGGCGGAGAACGAGCACCTGTTCCACCTCGCACGACGCGCCGGCCGCCAGGCTCCGCGGCGTCGGCCCGCGACCGCGCGCCTGCGCTCCTCGATCCGCCGGGTGCTCGACGCGATCGACGACGCGCCCGCCTGGGTGCGCAACGCCCGCTACGACGTGCTGGCCACCAACCGGCTCGCCCACGCCCTGCTCCTGCCGGCTCTCGCGGGCCGCCGGCAGCCGGTGAACCTGGCGAGATTCATGTTCCTCGACCAGGCGGCGAAGACCTTCTGGCGCGACTGGGATCTCGCCGCCTCCGACGCCGTCGCCTACCTGCGCGCCGAGGCGGTCCGCACCCCGCAGGACAAGGACCTGTCCGACCTGGTCGGCGAGCTGGCCACCCGCAGTCAGGAGTTCGGTCGGCTGTGGGCCAGGCACGACGTCCGGTTCCACCGGACGGGCCACAAGCTGATGCACCACCCCGTCGTCGGCGACCTCGACCTGAGCTTCGAGGCGATGGAGTTCCCCTCGGATCCCGGTCTCGCACTGATCGTCTACACCGCCGAGCCCGGCTCGCCCAGCGCGGACGCGCTCCAACTTCTGGCGACGTGGGCCGCGACCCAGGAGCAGTTCGACGTCCGGGAGCCGGCACCGATCGTGAAGGGCGGATGAGCAGTCCCTATCGTCGCGCTGCTCGACGACCGCTGCTCTCCCTCACCTCCGGTTCTGGCTGATCGCGATACCCGGCACGAGTTCTGCAGTCGCAGCAACTGATCCAGACGTCTGGGGCAGCATCTCGTCGGGCAGCATCTGGTTCAGCAACGCATCGAGCATCAGCGGCACGAGTGCCTGCTCGGCTGCCCGTCGCCGTCCCTCCTCGTCGGCAGGGAGCGGGTCGGCCCAGGACCGCTGCGCCAGCAGGTCGTCCCAGACGTGCAGCGCCGCAACCGCACGCATCCCGCGGGCGCGGGCCACCGCCAGCACCGCGCTGGTCTCCATGTCCACGCCCAGGTGCCCGGCCGCCGCCCAACCGGCCACCATGGCCGGCGGCTGGTGCAGCAGCACCTCGTGGGTGACGTGCGGACCGACCTGCACCGCGAGCCCACGAGCCCGGCCGAGGTCGGCCACCGCCGCGACCAGCCCCGGGTCGGCGTCGACGACGGGCCCGGCACCGTAGGCAAGCGAGGCGCCCTCAGCGACCGTGACCCGATCGGGCACCACGACGTCGCCGGGCCGCTGGCCGGCCAGCCCCCCGCACGAGCCCACCTGGGCCACCAGCGGCGTTCCGAGCAGCCCCAGCACGTCCACCGGCTCGACCGCGCGGGCACCGCCGTAGAGACAGGCGTAGACGACCGGGCTCTCCCCGTAGCGGCCCCACCACCAGTCCGGCGCGCCGAGCTCGCGGACGTCGGTGAGCAGCGCCAGGCGCTGCGCCTCGCGCTCGCGGCGCCACCACGAGCCCTCGACCACGAGCACCTGCGGCACCTCGTCCTCGGCCAGCCCCAGCAGGTCGAGCCATCCCCGACGGTCCAGCCCCCCGGCGCGACCCTCCACGCTCAGCCTCCTCGGATCGTCAGGACCGACGAGCCGGCTCGGCCAGCCCAGGCGGCCGCGATCGGCAGACCCGGGGCCGCCCACCGGTCCGCGGTGTCGGCATCACCTCCCGACCCTCTCGCACCTGCCGCCTCCGGCACCCGAGACACGCCGGACAGGCGGGACAGGCGGGACACGCCTGCCCTCCCCATCCATCGGCGAGCAGGCCGCGCCGCCCGCACCTGCCAACTCCCCTGGCATCACGTCGCCGAGCCCCACGCGTCTCCGACCGGGCGTAGGAGGATCAGCCGGGACGCTACCCCGTCGCCCCTGCTTGCCCGCAGCCGCTCAGACCTCGCTGCGCGACTGCGTGGCGTCCAGGTCGATCACGACTGCCCCGCGGATGCCGACGATCACAGTCTCCAGCTCGCTCACCACCGGGCGGTCAGCGCCGAACCGTGCGACCACGCCGTCTCGCATCGCCTGCGCCGTGTCGCGAGAAGCGATCAGGTGATCCCTCGTGCGGTACGTCACCGTGAGGATGGTGTGGCCGGTCTCCCGGTTCGCTGACAAGACGATTGTGTTCACCCCCGGGATCTGCCTCACCCTCGACAAGATCTCGTCCCGGAACAGGTCGACCGCCTCACCGATCCTCGGCTGCGGCACGTCCATCTCCACGGCACGGCACCAGTAGCCGGGCTGGTCCCCGGCGGCCTGCCACACCACCTCCGACTCGACCAGCTCCACCCGCACAGCCTGCGCGCCGACCGTTCTCGCAGCCTCAGCGCGCAGCTCGGCGACCTCGCTCTCGCTCGCCTCCAGGGCCGCGCGGTCCTCCCAGACGGTGGTGACCACGACCTCGCCGGTCTCGCGGTTGACCCACATCCCCAGGCCACGGCTCCCAGCTTTGGAGTCGACGACCGGCTGCACGCGGTCACGGACGAAGGCGATGCCATCGTCGATCCTGCTCGGATCCGCTTCCAGGATGTTCACGCGTCCGATCACGGCCACCCCTTCCGTCCGCGCGCCCGAGTGGCGCCCCCGCACACTGTTCCGAGGCGGCTCGCACGGCAAGACCCGCATCGGTCCGGCTGATGCTCCCGGCAGGGGAGGCCTGTCGCGACGGACGAGCCCGGGGCGTCGCTGCCTCACCGGCTGGGCCAACGCAGTCGTCGGCCTGCCGACGTGGACGAAGGTCCGCTGCCGCCGGCGACCCGGTCCGTTTCCGCCGACAGTCGCTGGGGTACCGGCAGGCCGATTCAGGAACCGCTCCCGTCAGGCAGGCCCGCGATGTCCCCGATCGAGCCGACCGCCCCCTCCGACCCCTCGGCGAGCACCTCCCTCGCGGTGCAGCGTCATGAGCAGGCCGCACGCGCGCACTTCATGCTCGCCGAGGTGTTCGAGGAGCTGGGCAACCTCGAGTCCAGCCAGCGCGAGCGCAGCCTCGGCAGGGCGCACCTGGAGAAGTCGGTCGACGATCGGTAGCGCCACGGGTGCCGCGACGGCCGAGGCTTGGTGGGCGCACGCCGCTCGCGCGACCTCCCGAGCCCGCGCATGACCTACGGCTCTGGCTGGGAGCGCAGCGGGAAGGGACAGTCGGGGCCGTGGCCCGGCCCCTCGGCGCGGGCCATGACCGGCTGGGCACGCGCACCTGGAGCGCCAGATGACAGACATGCCGCACACCTCGCTCGGCGGGCCGGACACCCGCGATTCCCGCAGCCTGGGCGACCAGGCGATCCGACCGGACGCGGCAGCGCGCGCCGACGACGTCGGGGCGTGGACCGGCTGGATCCTCTTCGCGGCTGTCGTCATGGTCATGGAGGGCGGCTTCCACGCCCTGCAGGGCCTGACCGCACTGCTGCGCGACGGCGCCTATGAGCTCCCCAGCTCGCGGCTGCTGGTGGACGTCAGCTACACCACGTGGGGCTGGTGGCATCTCGTGGTCGGCACGGTCGTGGCCACCGCCGGCGTGCTGCTGCTCACCGGGCGTGCCTGGGCCCGGGTCGTGGCCGTGCTGGTCGCCGCCGTCAGCGCCGTCTCCGCCGTCGGATTCCTGTCCTCCGCACCGGTGTGGGGCGCCATCGTCGTCGCACTGGACATCGTCGTCATCTGGGCGGTCGCCGTGCACGGCGGGGAGGTCCGGGACCTGTAGGAGCCGACTGCTCGCTGGCCTCCGGCGCTGGTACCGGCCAGGACGGCCCTTGCCCGGCGATGGCAGCTCCTGCCTCGCGGGCGGACGGCAGCGGCCGGATCTCCCCACGCCTCACCCGCTGCCCGTCCACGCCTGCCTTCCCCAGCATCCCCTTCTCGGCATCGCCCGGTGGCAGCGCCACCGAGGTGATGTACTGCCCTGCGCAGCTGCAGTCGCGAGGCTCCCTGCGTCGCGGAGCGGCCGTCGCGGCCGCCCGCCTGGCTGGTGAACAGACGGGAGTGTGCAGGCGTGATGGGCCCGACCTCGATGCTCGAGGTCCGTGTGCTGCCCTGGCGGCCGCGGGCGCGGGTCATGCGGGCCAGCACGCTTCGGGACATGGTCTCGAGTCCGGACGCGATCGCGGGAGCCGACGACATCGCCGGCATCGTGATCGGGCTCGCGCTGTGCCTCGGGCTGTTCATCGCGGCGCCCCTGGTCGTCCTGCTGCTGGCCGCCGTGCTGCTGCCCTTCGAGCTCACCGCCCTGCTGCTGGTCGCCGCAGCGCTGTGCGTGGCCCGCTTCTGCGGGATCATGCCCTGGACCGTGGTGACCCTCGACCCCGGCACCCGGCAGGAGACCCGCACCCGGCACCGCACCCTCTGGGGCGCCGTCCGTCGGGTGCGGACGGTCAGCGGGCACCGGCGCGTGCCGGTCCGGTGGTCCTGGGCCTGACCCCGAGGGGGAACGGGCGCTCCGCGGACGGGTACGGCGAGCGCTCTGTGGACGGCGCCGCGACCTCCGCCGCATCGGGGCGCCACCGCGAGCAACGAGGAGGACGCCGTCGCCCGCACCCTCGACCAGCTGTTCTCCTGAGCAGACCCGCCGGCCGTCCCGGATGGCCATAGCGGGGCGGCTCCACCCAGCCCCGGTCAGAGGTCGAGGTCGCTCAGCCCGGGATGGTCGGCAGGGCGGGGGCCGAGATCCCAGTGGAACTTGCGCTCGGAGGCCTCGATGGGGACGTCGTTGATGCTCGCGTGACGGCGCTTCATCAGCCCATCCGGGTCGAACAGCCAGTTCTCGTTGCCGTAGGACCGGAACCAGGCGCCGGACTCGTCGTGCCACTCGTAGGCGAAGCGCACCGCGATGCGGTCGCTGTCGAACGCCCACATCTCCTTGATGAGCCGGTAGTCCTGCTCCTTGGCCCACTTCCGCCTCAGGAAGTCGACGATCTCCTGCCGTCCGTCGAGGAACTCGGACCGGTTCCGCCAGCGGCTGTCCTCGCTGTAGGCCAGTGCCACCCGTTCCGGGTCCCGCGTGTTCCAGGCATCCTCCGCGCCGCGGACCTTCTGGATGGCGTCGTCCCTGCTGAACGGCGGGAACGGCGGTCGTGGACTCATGGGTCTGCTCCTCCGGACGACGTCCTGCGCACCCTAGACCGCGCGCTGCAGGGAGCCGGGAGGAGGTCGTCGGGCCGCCGATCCGGCACCCGTGGGTTGAGGAAGGACGGGCGCGATCAGGGGGTCACCGCCGCGACGAGCACCGCGAGGACTGCGAAGCCGGGCACGATCGAGGCCGGGACGGTGAGCACGCCGAGCAGCATCGGCCGGCCGGTGCGTCGGAGGTGCACCAGCCCGGTGCTGATGAGGGCCAGCCCGAGCGCTCCCGGCAGCACGCCGAGGGTGATGCCGAGGCCGGCACCCAGGGCGTGCCAGTCGGGGTCGCCGCGACCGGCCACGATGTCCGCGGTGGCCAGCGCGGCACCGGCCACGGCGATGAGGACGTTGCCGACCAGAGCGGCGAGGGCCACCGCACGCACCAGGGCGGCGCCCGGTCCGGGCGAAGGACGTGCCGCAGGGCGCTGGGGAGGCGGCGTGGGCGCCGGCGGCGCGAGGTAGGAGTAGGCGGGCTGCGGTGACGTTCGCTCGTCGGGCATGCGGGCAGCATCGACCCCACCCGTGCTCGACCTGATGAGTACGCGTACTCGACCGCGACGGCGATCCAGCAGGCCCCTGCGGCCGGCCGGGTCCGGCGTCGGCTACGTCTCGAAGCGCCGCTGCAGGTCGCGGTAGGAGATGGCGCCCTCGAGGAAACCCAGCGTCCCGGTCTCGAGCAGCTCACGCCCGGCCCGCTCCAGGGTGCTCAGGACGGCGCGGGCCAGGCTGCCGCCGAGGCTGACCCGCCGCACGCCGAGGCCGAACAGGGTGGGCGCATCGATGGTGTTGGCCAGGCCGGCCACGATGTTGAGCGGAGCGGGGACGGCGGTGGCGAGCCGGCGGATCGTGTCCGCGTCGGCCACCCCGGGGACGAAGACGCAGTCGGCTCCGGCCTCCACGTAGCGGGCCGCCCGCTCGACCGTCTGCCCGAAGACGTCGCCACCCACCCCCGCGAAGTAGGTGTCGATGCGGGCGTTCAGCACGAAGCTGCCGCGCGGGGCCGCCGACCGGGCCGCCGCCACGCGCTCGGCCGCCTCCTCCACCGGGAACAGCCCGCACTCCCGCGCGTCCTCCAGGTTGGCGCCCACCGCACCGAGCCGGGCCGCCCCTGCGACGGTGTCCGCGACGTCGTCCGGGCGGTCGCCGTAGCCGGCCTCCAGGTCCGCCGTCACCGGCACCGCGACGGCCGAGACGATGTCGCCGACGTGCTCGAGCATCCGGTCCCGGTCCATCACCCCGCCGTCGCGGACCCCGCAGGACCAGGCGATGCCGGCGCTGGTGGTGGCCAGCGCCGGGAAGCCCAGCTGCTCGAGGATCCGGGCCGAGCCGGCGTCCCAGGCGTTGGGCAGGACGAAGCCCGGGCCGGCGTGCAGGTCGAGGAACGCGGCCGCCTTGCCCGATGTCGTCACGGACGCACCGCCATGGGGGCGGGCGGCATCTGGAGGTCCGGCGCGGTCACCGGCGCGGGGGTGGGCACCGGCCCATCATGGCCCCGACCGGCGGCCGGCAGAAGACGGGAGCAGAGCGGGAGAAGACCGCTGCGACACCGCTGCGACTGTGCTCCGACACCGCTCCGACATCGCGGCGTCACGCCCCGTCCCCGGCTGACAGGAGGCACCTTCGTCCCTGGCCCTCGTGCGCGCCCGGCGGTTGACTCGGCGTCAGCCGGAGACGAGGTCGCGCTGTGACGAGTGAGGAGCCGGAGGCGTCCGCACCGCCGAGGTCGGACCTGCCCGAGGGGCGCCCGCGCACCGGGCCGGGCGACTTCGCCGACGTCGTGCGGGCGACCGTGGACGGCATCCTGCTCGTGGACGGCGCCGGCCAGGTGCGCTTCGCGAACCCGGCCGCCGCCCGGGTGCTGGGCCGGGGCCTTCGCGAGCTGGGCTCGCTGCCCTTCGGGCTGCCGCTCACCGGGGCCTCCGGTGGTGCGGGCGGGCTGGCCCAGCTGGACGTCGCCCGCCCCGATGGCAGCGAGGTCGTGGTCGAGATGCACGCCGCCCCGCTGCGCTGGCGGGGGGTCGAGGTCCAGGTGGTGACCCTGCGGGAGATCACCCAGCGGGTGCGGGCCGAGCGCGAGCTGGCGCGCAGCGAGGAGCGGTTCGCGCTCAGCGCCTCGGGGGCGAACGACGGCCTGTATGACTGGGACCGCGAGACCGGTCTGGTGCACACCTCGGCGAGGCTGCAGGAGATGCTCGGCGAGGCCGCGCACGACCTCGAGCTGCCGCCCGGCAGCCTGTGGAAGCGGGTCCACCCCGACGACATCGAGTCGCTGCGGCACGGGCTGCGCCGTCACCTGGCCGGCAAGACCGTCCGGCTGCGCCACGAGTTCCGGGTCTGCCGGCGCGACGGGTCCTGGCTGTGGGTGATGGCCCGGGGCATCGCCGTGAGCGACGGCAGCGGGCTGCGCCGGTTCGCCGGCTCGCTGACGGACGTCAGCGACCGCAAGCAGGCCGAGGAGACCCTGCGGCGGCTGGCGCTGCACGACCCGCTCACCGGGTTGGCCAACCGAGCCCTGTTCCTGGACCACCTCTTCGTGGCGATCGAGCGGATGCAGCGGGCCGGTACGTCGTTCGCGGTCCTGTTCCTCGACATCGACCGGTTCAAGCTGGTCAACGACAGCCTCGGCCATCCGGCCGGCGACGTCCTGCTGCGTGAGGTCGGCGGCCGGATCGAGCGGTCGGTGCGCGCCACCGACACGGTCTCCCGCCTCGGCGGTGACGAGTACGCCGTCCTGCTGGATGTCACCGATGGGCCCGCGGACGTCCTGACCACGGTGGAGCGCATCCGTGCCACCGTGGCCACGCCGGTGCACGTCGGCTCGCACGTGCTCTACCCCACCGCCAGCATGGGGGGCGCTGAGCTCGGACATCGGGACCGACCCGGAGACCGCCCTGCGCTACGCCGACATCGCCATGTACGCGGCCAAGGCGGCCGGGCGCAACGGCTACCGGGTGTTCGACCCGGGGATGCACGCCGAGGCGGCCCGCCGGCTGCAGACGCACAGCGACCTGCACGCCGCCGTGCGGCAGGGCAAGCTCTTCCCGCGCTACCAGCCCATCGTGGACCTGGAGACCGGCCGGATCGTGGGCTTCGAGGCGCTGGTGCGCTGGCGCCGCTCCCCGCTCTCGGTGCTGGACGCCGGCGAGTTCATCGCCGCGGCCGAGGAGACCGACGTCGGGCTGGACATCGGTCGGGAGATGCTGCTCGACGCCGCCCGCCAGCTGCGCGAGTGGCGGCGAGCCGGGTTCGGGGTCGCGGTGACCGTGAACGTCTCCGAGCGCCAGCTGCTCGAGACCGACGTCGTGGCCGAGGTGGCCGCGCTGCTGCGCCGGTTCGGGCTGGACGGTTCGGCGCTGGGCATCGAGGTCAGCGAACGCGCGGCCACCCTGGAGGCCGACGGCGCGATGGACCAGCTCGCCCGGCTGCACGAGCTCGGCGTCGGTGTCCTGGTGGACGACTTCGGCACCGGCTACTCCTCCCTGGCGGCCATCCACCAGCTACCCCTGACCGCCGTGAAGATCGACCGCGGCTTCGTCCAGGACCTGGAGGGAGACGGTTCTCCCCTGGTCCGGTCGATCCTCGCGGTGGCCGCCAGCCTCCGGCTGCGCGTGGTGGCGGAGGGCATCGAGACGACGGCCCAGCGCGACCAGCTCCGGGCACTGGGTTGCCAGCAGGGGCAGGGCTTCCTCTTCGGTCCGGCGCTGGACGCCCCCGAGGCGACCGAGCTGCTGCTCGCCCAGGCCTCGGGGCTGCCGGTACCCCGGTCGGTCAGCCCGGTCCCAGGCCGATGACGCGCAGCGACGGACCCTCCGCGATGACCGTCTACCGCTTCCGCCTGTACGTGATGGGGCGGACCGCCCGCTCGCAGGCGGCCGAGGAGCAGCTGCGCGCGCTGTGCCGGGAGCGGCTGGGCGAGCGCTGGCGGGTGGAGGTCGTGGACGTGCGGGGCCGGCCGGACCTGGCCGACGCGGCCAGGATCGTGGCTACTCCGACCCTGGACCGGCTCGAGCCGGAGCCGCTCACGCGGGTCATCGGCGACCTGTCCTCCGCCGAACGGCTGGCCGCCGCGCTCGACCTGCCCGCACGCGGCGTGCGGAGCCTGGCGCCGCACGGCCCGGGATCCGAGCAGGGATGGGAGCAGGAATCTGAGCAGGAATCTGAGCAGGGATCTGAGCAGGGATCTGAGGCAGGGTCTGGGGAAAGGGTCCGAGATGGCTGATGCCCCGCGCGCCAAGCGCGTCCTGCTGCCGCGGCTGGAGACCGGCATCCCTGGCTTCGAGCACATCAGCCACGGCGGGCTGCCAGCGGGCAGCGTGAGCCTGCTGACCGGACCGGCCGGCAGCGGCAAGACCGTGTTCGCGCTGCAGTTCCTCGCCGAGGGGGTCCGGCGCCACCACCAGTCCGGCGTCTTCGTCGCCTTCGGCGAGACGCCGGACAAGCTGCGCCGCTTCGTGACGGAGTTCGGCTGGGATGTGCCCGGCTGGGAGGCCGAGGGCAGCTGGGCCTTCGTCGATGCGACCATCGGCGCCGAGGGGAGCACGCACGTCGTCGGGGAGAACGTCGACCTCACCGTGCTGCTGGACCGGATCACGGCCGCGGTGGAGCGCACCGGGGCCCGGCGCGTGGCGCTGGACTCGCTGCGCTTCCTGTTCGCCCGCTTCGGACCGACCGAGGCGGTGCGCGAGGGGCTCGTCCGGATCAGCGCCGGGCTCGAACGCCTCGGCGTGACCGCCGTCATGACGATCGGCCACGACGACGACGCGTCGGGCACCTTCGGCATCGAGGAGTACGTGGCCGACAACGTGATCGTGCTCCGCAACGGCCTGGCGGAGGAGGCGCGGCGGCGGACCATCGAGGTGCTCAAGTTCCGCGGCACCCGGCACCGGACCGGTGAGTTCCCCTTCGCCATCACCGGCGAGCACGGCTTCGTCGCCATCCCGCTGGCCGTCGAGCTGAGCCAGCCGTCAGGGACCGGGCGCATCAGCTCGGGCATCGCGGCGCTGGACGCGATGTGCGGCGGAGGTCCCTTCCAGGACTCGATGACGCTGGTGTCCGGGTCCACCGGCACCGGCAAGACCAGTCTCGCCCTGCAGTTTGCGCTGGCCGGTGCCCAGCGCGGCGAGCCCGCCGTCTTCGTCTGCTTCGAGGAGAGCCGGGAGCAGCTGCTGCGCGGCGCGGCCGGCTGGGGCTACGACGTCCCCGCGCTCGAGGCCGCCGGGACGCTGCGCTTCCTGGTGGACTACCCCGAGGTGCGCACCCTCGAGGAGCACCTCGTGCGGATCCAGGCCACCGTCGCGGACATCGCCGCGACCCGGTTGGCGCTGGACAACCTCTCGGTCCTTCGGCGGGTGGCGCCCGAGCGCGCCTTCCTCGAGTTCGCCACCGGGCTCACGGCCCACCTCAAGCAGCGGGAGGTCGCCGGCCTGCTCACCACCGCCCAGACCACGCTGTTCGGCCCGGACACCTCCCCCACCGCCGAGCACGTCTCCGCCCTCGTCGACGCGTGATCCTCCTGCGCTACGTGGAGGTCTACGGCGAGCTGAAGAAGGGCATCGCGGTGCTGAAGATGCGCGGCTCGGACCACCAGAAGGACATCCGCGAGCTGACGCTCGGAACCGACGGGGTCCGGATCGGGCGGCCCCTGCGCACCACCACCGGAATCATGTCCGGGCGCCCCACCCAGCTCGCCGCCGCCGAGGCCGCGCGCATCGCCGTCGTCGTCGACAGCCCCGAGACGGACTGACCCCCGTTCCAGCCGCCCGCACCGGCGCGAGACGATCCCGGTAACGAACTTGTTCGTCACGAACATGTTCGCTACTGTCCCTCCCATGAGCGAGACGTCCCGTCGCAGCCGCCGCGAGCGGCCCGCCAAGCCCGCCCTCTCCCGACAGGTGATCGTCGACGTCGCCCGGCAGGTGATGGACGCCGAAGGGCTCGAGCGGGTCACGATGCGCCGACTCGCGCAGGAGCTGGACACCGGTCCGGCCTCCCTCTACGTCTACGTGGCCAACACCGCCGAGCTGCACGGGGCGATCCTCGACGACCTGCTCCGGGAGCTGCCTGCCCCCGCCCCGGGGACGGGCTGGCGCGAAGAGCTCGTGCAGACCCTGGTGGCCTACACCGAGACCCTGTTCGCCCATCCCGGCCTCGCCCGCTCGGTGCTGGTGCTGCGGCCGGCCGGCCCGCACTACCTCCGCCTGCTCGACGACCTGCTCGGCCTGCTGCACCGCGGGCGGGTGCCGCGGGCCCAGGCCGCCTGGGGGGTCGACCTGCTGCTGCAGCTGGCCACCGCCACCGCCGCGGAGCACGCACCGGCTGGGGCCGGCGCGCCGGACGAGCCGGCGCAGGACGCCGCACAGGTCGCGGCCGTCCGCGACGTCGACGCGGCCAGCTACCCCGAGATCGCCCGGGTCGGCACGGCGCTGCTCGACGGCGACCCGCAGGAGCGGCTGCAGTGGGCGTTCCGCGCCGCGCTGGCCGGGATCTGCGCCACACCACCTCGCTCGTCCACCCGCTGACCGGGCCGCGGACCGGCCGCCACCGGTCCGCAGACACCCACCCCTGACCTTCCGACCTCAGACCTCCCGACCCCAGACCTCCAGACCTCCAGACCTCCAGACCACCGCGGCCTCGCCGCGCGCTCCGCCGCGCGGGGATGGCGCCTGCCCGGAAGGACCTCCATGACCGCCAGCACCCGCACCGCCAGCACCAGCACCAACCACCCGAGCACGCTCTCCTCCGACCGCCGGTCGGAGAGCAGCGCGGCCGGCCACCACCTGGAGCGCCCTCCCGAGGGCGGCCGACCCAAGGTCGGGCTGCCGTGGCGGCTCCGGCTGATCCTCGCCGTCGTCCTCGTCGCCGACGTCGTCGACCTGATGGACTCCACCGTCACGACCGTCGCCGCGCCGACCATCGCCCGCGAGCTCGGCGGCGGCCAGGCGCTGGTCTCCTGGCTCGGGGCCTCCTACGCCCTGGCCCTGGGTGTACTGCTGGTGACCGGCGGCCGGCTCGGCGACCGGTACGGCCGGCGCCGGCTCTTCCTGATCGGCATCGCCGGCTTCGGGATCGCCTCGCTGCTGTGCGGGCTGTCGGTCGACCCGGCCATGCTCGTCGGCGCCCGACTGGCTCAGGGCGCCTTCGGCGCGCTGCTCATCCCGCAGGGATTCGGCCTGCTGCTGGCCAGCTTCTCGCGCGAGCAGTTCACCGTGGCCGCCACCGCGTTCGGCCCGGTGCTCGGCGGCGCCGCCATCCTGGGGCCGGTGGTGGCAGGGTTCGTGATCAGCGCGGACCTCGGCGGCCTGACCTGGCGGCCGCTGTTCCTCATCAATATCGTCCTGTGCCTGACCGGGTTCTTTGCCGGACGGCGGCTGCTGCCGCCGGACACCACCCTGCAGCGCGACCCGATCGACGCGGTCGGCTCCACCCTGCTCGCACTCGCCATGCTCGCCCTCGTCGGCGGGCTGGTGGACGGCTCCAGCAACGGCTGGGACCTGCGCCCTGCCATCGCCCTGCTCACCGGCGCCGCCCTGCTCGGCCTGTTCGGCGTCCGCCAGGTCACCTGCGCATCCCCGCTGCTGCGCCCCTCGCTGCTCGGCAACCGCGGCTTCACCAGCGGGCTGCTGCTCGGGCTGGCCTACTTCGCCGCCGCCAACGGCCTGTGCTACGCCCTCTCGCTCTACTTCCAGCTGTCCCTGGGCTTGTCGGCCGCCAAGGCGTCCCTCGGCCTGGCACCCCTCATGGTCGGCATCATGGCGGCCTCGTTCGTGGCCCGCCCCCTCATCCCGCGGCTCGGCCGCACGCTCGTGGTCGCCGGGCTGGGCCTCACCCTCGCCGGCGCCGTCGGCCTGCTGCTGACCACCGCCCTGGCGGGGTCCGGCACCACCACCCTGGACGCGGCCCCGGCGGTGCTCGCCCTGGGCGCCGGGATGGGCGTCTGCTTCAGCAGCATCTACGACGTCGCCATCGGGGACGTGCGCCCGGACGAGGCCGGTGGCGCCAGCGGCGCGCTCAGCGCCGTGCAGCAGCTGGCCGCGGCCATCGGCACCGCCTCGGTCACCGCCGTGTACTTCGGCCAGCTCCCGCACGGTGGCGTCCACGCCCTGCGCGCCGGCGTCATCGTGATCGCCGCGGTGACGCTGCTCTGCCTGGCCCTGGTCCGCCTGCTCCCCCGCACCGCGCCGGCCGAGCAGCACTGAGGCCGGGCAGCACTGAGGTCGGGCAGCCCGCCTATAGTCGCCCTCGGCCGGGGGACGGCACGGAGGTCGAGGAACGCCAGGGATGGGGGACGCGTGAGCAGGAACGGACAGGTGGCGCTGGTCACCGGCACCTCGAGCGGGATCGGCCTGCAGACCGCAGTCCAGCTCGCGCAGGCCGGGGTGGAGGTCGTCGCGACGGTGCGCGACCTCGCCCGGGCGGACGCGCTGCGACAGGCGGCCCGCGCCGCCGGTGTCGAGGTGGACGTGCACGAGCTCGACGTGACCTCCGACGCGTCGTCGGAGCAGTGCGTCCGCGACGTCGTCGACCAGCACGGCCGCCTCGACCTGCTGGTGAACAACGCCGGCGCGGGCATGGTCGGCACCCTGGAGCAGCTGTCGCTGGACGACCTGCGCTCCGCCCTCGAGCTCAACTTCATCGGGGTCGCTCGGTTGACCAAGCTGGTGCTGCCGCACCTGCGCGACCGCGGGTCCGGGCGCATCGTCACCGTGACCAGCGTGGGCGGCGTGGTGGGGCAGCCGTTCAACGACGCCTACTGCGCGGCGAAGTTCGCCGTGGAGGGCATGATGCAGGCCCTCGCCCCGGTCGCCGAGCGACTGGGCGTGACGGTGAGCGTGGTGGAACCGGCCGCGGTGGCGAGCGCCTTCGCGGGCAGCGCCATCAGCGAGGCGAGCGGGCGGATGGACCGCCCCGACGACGCCTACGCCGAGCTCCTCACCGCGTACCGTCGCCGGACCTCGGCCGCGTTCGCCGCCGCGCAGTCACCGCGCGACGCCGCGGCCGCGGTGGTGGCCGCCTGCCTGGACCCTGAGCCTCGCTTCCGCTACCAGACCTCCGACACGGCGTCGGCGTTCGCCGGCCTCTCGATGGCCGACCTGGACGGCAGGCGCGTGCTGGAGGCGACGCGCAGCTGGCTCGACTGACCTCCGCTCCCCCGGTCGTGCCCTCGCCGGACGCCGCATAGGGTCCGGTCGTGGACGAGAAGCGGGTGGTCACCGGCCGCGCAGGGCAGGGGCACGACGGCCCCGGCTGGCTGGCGCTCGACGTGGTGGCGGTGCTCGTGTTCGCGGCCGTCGGCCGGCGCAGCCACGAGGAGGGCGGCTCGCTGGCCGGGGTGCTCGCCACCGCATGGCCGTTCCTGGCCGGGACCGTGGTCGGCTGGCTGCTCAGCCGGGCCTGGACCCGGGCGGGGCGGCTGCTCCCGACCGGCGTCACAGTCTGGCTGAGCACCGTGGCGGTCGGCATGCTGCTGCGGCGGCTGACCGGCCACGGCACCGCCGCCTCGTTCGTCGTGGTGGCTCTCGTGGTGCTGGGGGCGTTCCTGCTCGGCTGGCGCGGCGTCCACACGCTGCTCGTGCGCCGCGCGGCGGAGCGGCCGCGCACGGCCCGGGGGCGCGGGTGAACGCAGCGGGCGCCGAGGATCCCGAGCCCGGCTGCGACATCGTCGTCGTGGGCGCCGGTCTGTCCGGGCTGGTCGCCGCACGGGAGATCGTGGCCGCCGGCCGCTCCGTGCGCTGTCTGGAGGCGCGCGATCGTGTGGGTGGTCGCACCTGGAGCGCGCCGTGCGAGGGCGACCCGGTCGACCTGGGGGCCACCTGGTGCTGGCCGAACGAGCCGCTGGTGCAACGCCTGGCCGCCGACCTCGGGGTCGCCACGTTCCCGCAGCACCTGCACGGCGATGCGCTGTTCGAGCCCGACGCGCGCGGTCCGCAGCGGCTGGCCGGCAACCCCATCGACGTCCCTGCCCTGCGCTTCGCCGGCGGCGCGCAGGCCCTGGCGCAGCGCCTCGCCGCCGCGCTCCCGCCGGGCACCCTCCAGCTGGGGGACCCGGTGCTGCGCGTCGCCGTCGAGCCGGCAGGGGTCGTCGTGACGACGGCTGGCGGCACCACCACCCGGGCCCGGCAGGTGGTCCTCGCGGTGCCCCCGGCGCTGGCCGCGGCCGGCATCCACGTCACCCCGCCGCTGCCGACGCCGGTGCGCGAGCTCGCCGCCGCCACCGCGGTCTGGATGGGCGGCACGGTCAAGGCGGTGGCCGTCTACGAGCGCGCGTTCTGGCGCGAGGCCGGGCTGGCAGGGGCGGCGATGAGCCACCTCGGACCGTTCCGGGAGCTGCACGACCACAGCGGCCCGGACGGGTCGCCGGCCGCGCTGTTCGGCTTCGCCGCCGCAGCCGCGCTGGGCGCGGCGACCCGCGCCGACGTCGCGGGCACCTTCTGCTCCCAGCTGGTCCGGCTGTTCGGGCCGACGGCCGCCGCGCCGCTGCGGGTGGAGGTCGCGGACTGGAGCCGGGAGCGCTGGACCGTGCCGGGCACCGGCAGCCCGCAGTCCACCGCCGGCTTCGGCCACCCGCTGTTCCAGGAGGCGGTGCACGGCCGGATCCACTGGGCCGGCACCGAGACCGCTCCCCGGTTCGCCGGCCACCTCGAAGGTGCCGTGCGCGCCGGCATCCGGGCCGCCGGTCAGGGGCTGGGCCGGCTGGCGGATGCCACGCCCGCGTCGCAGAACAGCGGGTGAGGGCGCCGGGGCAGGTCTACGCCGTCGGCCGCTCGACGGTCGTGGTCTCGCCCAGAACGTAGAACTTGAAGTCGGTGCGACCCCCCGGCCCGCGCTCGGCGGGGATCGGGTGCTGCTCGAACCAGCGCAGGTAGTCCGCGTAGGCCTGCTCGTCGGCGAAGTGCATCTCGGCGATGCGGTAGAAGGTCTGGCTGACCGGCACCGCGGCCGCCCCGCCGCTCGTGCTGGTGATCGGCCGGAGCACCTTGGTGAAGATGATCCGGTCCAGGTGCGGGTTGGCGAGCAGGTCGGGCGCGTGCACCTCGAACAGCCAGCGCTCGTACTCCTCCTCGGTGACACCCGGCTGGATGTCGTAGCCGAGCACGGTCTTGATCATGCGAGCTCCTCCGCGGTCCAGCTGAACGATTGGGCGCCGTCGCCGAACCCCTCGACCCGCAGGCGCACCGGGCGCACGTGCACCCCGGCGAGCTCGGCCCGCACGTTCTGCGGGTCGCGGTCCGGCGCCTTGGTCAGGCCGCGGGCACGAAGAGGTGCGGACAGCTCGGCGTAGCGCTGCACGGTCCAGTCCTCGCCCATGAACTCCGCGACGCCCCGCAGGAAGACCACGCGCGGGACCAGGCGGCCGTAGTCGAAGACCGCGGGGTGGTCGTTCCGCGAGCCCGGCCGCGGCGAGCCCACCCAGACCAGCTCGACGCGCGGATTGCGGCGCAGCTGCCCGAGCCTGCGGTGCGCGCGCCGCTGCACCAGGTCCACCGACCAGTCCGGGTTCACCGGTGCGCCCAGCGTGCGGGTGACCGGGAACCCCTCGGCGTTCACAGTGACCAGCTGCGCGAAACCGGCCTCCTCGTCGAGGAATCGACGCACCTGGTCCAGCATCGGGTCGCTCACGCACGGGCCGCCACGGACGCCGCGTGCTCGGCGGCGAGGAACGCCAGTCCGAGGGCCGGTAGGAGCCCGTTCCCGGCGAGGTAGCCGCCGGCCCCGTGACCGGAGATGCTCATCGCCGCACCGCCCGAGGCGTAGAGGCCGGCGATGGGGCTGGCGTCGGGGCGCAGGACGCGGGCGTCGCCGTCGACGCGGAGGCCGCCCTGGGTGTGGAAGAGCGCCGGTGCGACACGCACCGCGGCGTAGGGCGGCGCGAGCGGGGCCTCCCAGTGCGTCCGCCCGAACTCGTCCGCCCCCTCGCCGCCGGCGAGCCGCTGGCTGCCGGCCAGGGTGGCGGCCAGCCCGGCCGGGTCGACCCCGACCTGCGCGCCGAGCTCCTCCGGGGTGTCCGCCCAGCGCAGCGCGCCGGAGGCGACGGTGTCGCGGAAGTCGTCGAAAGCCATGCAGGCGTCGTGGATCCGCTGGTCCAGCACGATCACGGCCCGCCCTCCGGCGTGCGCGATGACCTCTCGGGCGTACTCCGAGTAGCCGATGGTCTCGTTGCCGAACCGGCGGCCCGCGTCGTCGACGAGGAAGGCTCCGTGCATCACCGTCGCCCAGCCGGTGAGCGTGGCCGCGGGCACGGCCAGTGCGGCGTGCCCCTGGTAGGCGTCCAGGAACGCGGCGTCGGCACCCAGCGCGGTCCCCAGGCGCAGGGCGTCGCCCCGGGACTCGGCCGAGCCGTGGTAGACCGCGCCGGCGATCTCCGGGATGTGCTGCCGGACCAGCTCGGGGTCGGCCCCGTAACCGTTGGTGGCCAGGAGCAGCGCCCGGGTGGGGATGTGCTCGCTCGCGCCGTCCGGCGTGGTCACCACCACCTCGTGAACGCCCTGCTCGTCGGCGACGACGTCGGTGAGCCGGGCCGGGGCGAGCAGCTCGACGCGCTCGTCGGCCCGCACGGCCGAGACCAGCCCGGACAGCAGGTGGCGGCCGGAGCGGCCGGGGATCGTGTGGCAGCGGAACCTGGAGTGGCCCGGGTAGGGGAAGTCGGTGACCAGACTGATCGGGAGGCCGGCGTCGTCGGCCAGCCAGGTGACCAGCCGGGCGCTGACCCCGGCCAGCGCCTGGGCCAGCGGCAGGTCCACTTCGCCGTGGGTCTTGGCGACCATGTCCTGCACGAAGACCTCGGGGCTGTCCTCGACCCCGGCCTCGCGCTGCCAGCGGGTGCCGGCGCCCGGCACCATGGCCGTGGACATGGCGGTGTTGTTGCCCCGGCTGAAGTGCTCGCTGGCCTCGACCACCAGCACGTCCAGACCCAGCTGCGCGGCGCGCAGCGCGGCCACCAGGCCGCCGCCGGCGCCGGCGACGACCAGGTCCGGGCCGCCCTCGGCCGTGCTCATCGCGCCCCCACCTCCTCACGCGCCACGAGCGCGAGCCGACCGGCCAGTCCCAGCACCTGCAGCGCGGTCGCCGTCGGGTCCAGCACCGCCGGGCCCTCCGCAGCAGGCTGCACCTCCACCGCCGAGCACCCGTTGACGACCGCCGGGACGTCCAGGTCCTCGACGGCGGTCGTGATGGCCGTCGCCCAGGTGGCGTCGTCCGCGATGTCCTGCACCGAGAGCGAGAGGACCCGCACCTCGGTGAGGGCCTCGCCGAGCCCGTAGAAGCGCACCTTGCGGGCCAGCTCGTCGGCGATCGCCTGGTTGCGGGCCACGGCAGCGAAGGGCTGCCCGGTGCCCGCCAGCAGGTGGGTGCACAGCCGGGAGATGCCCACCAGCGGCACCGGCAGGTCGGTGGCCACGCCGACGCCGGGGTCCAGCACGCAGTCCGGCAGCACGACGTCGTAGCGGGCCGAGTCGGTCTGCCGCGCCGCGGCGACGACCAGATCCTCCGAGCGGCGAACGTCCGCCTCGGTCTCCAGCGCCCGCGGCACCTCCGGCGCCTCGCCGATGTCCTCCAGGTGCACGCTGACCCCGTCCGGCGCCAGCCGGTCGTAGCGCCGCTGCCGGCGCTCGAGCTCGGAGGTGTCGACGTGGATAGGGGTGATGGCGCGGACGCGCAGCATGCTCTCTCCTACATCCCGAGGTAGGCGGTGCGAACGCGCTGGTCGTCGACCAGGTCCTTCCCCTTGCCCTGCACGGCGATGGCTCCGCTCTCCAGCACGTAGGCGCGGTCGGAGATGCGCAGCGTGTGGGCGGCGTTCTGCTCCACGATCAGCACGGTGACCCCGGCGTCGCGCACCCGGGTGACCGCCTCGAGCACCTGGGTGACCAGGTTGGGGGCTAGCCCGATGGACGGCTCGTCGAGGGTGAGCAGCCGCGGCTTGGCCATCAGGGCACGCCCGATGGCGAGCATCTGCTGCTGTCCCCCGGACATCGTGTCCGCCCGCTGGCCGCGCCGCTCGTCCAGGATCGGGAACAGCTCGAAGACCTGGTCCAGGCTCGCGTCGATCTCTCCGCGATCGCGGGTGTAGGCGCCCATCGTGAGGTTCTCCAGCACGGTGAGCCGGCCGAACAGCCCCCGGTCCTGGGGCACGTGCACCAGACCGCGTCGCACGATCCGGTCCGGACGGGCGCCGTCGATGCGCTGGCCGTCGAAGGTGATGCGGCCGCCGCTCACGCCGATGAGCCCGGAGACGGCGCGGAGGGTGGTCGTCTTGCCGGCGCCGTTGGCACCGATGAGGGCGACGATCTCGCCCTCGTCCACCTCGAGGTCGATGCCGTGCAGGATCTGCAGCCGCCGGTAGCCCGCGACGACCTGCTCAAGCCTCAGCAATGAGGAACTCCTCCCCGAGGTAGGCCTCCACGACCCGTGGGTCGGCGGTGACCGCGTCCGGCGTGCCCTCGGCCAGCGGATGACCCTCGTGCAGGACCAGGACCCGGTCCGACAGGGCCATGACGGCGGCCATGATGTGCTCGATGAACAGCACCGTGACGCCCTCCTGTCGAAGGCTGCGCAGCAGCTCGATCAGCGGGAGGCGCTCGGTGGGGACGAGGCCGGCGAGCACCTCGTCCAGCAGCAGCACCCGGGGCCGCAGCGCCAGTGCGCGGGCCATCTCCAGCCGCTTCAGGCCCGCGGTCGGAAGCACTCCGGAGGGCCGGTCCCGGTAGTCGTCCAACCCCACCTTGTGGATCACCTCGGCCGCGGCCTCGCGCGCGGCCCGCCGCGAACGATGGTGCGCGTGCGCGGAGATCGCCACGTTGTCCAGCACGCTCATGCTCTCGAACGGACGCATCAGCTGGAAGGTGCGCACCAGCCCCGCCCGCGCCACCTTCCAGGCCGGCCAGCCGGTGATGTCCTGGCCGTCGAAGACCACCCGGCCGCTGGTGGGAGGGATCTGCCCGGCGATCACCGAGAACAGCGTCGTCTTCCCCGCGCCGTTGGGCCCGATGATGCCGAGGAACTCGTCGGCCTCGACCGAGAGGTCGACGTCACGCAGGGCGCGCAGGCCCGCGAAGGACTTGGAGAGACCGGAGATCTCGAGGATGGCGCTCATGCCCGCAGCCTCGCCTTCACGCTGCCGTACACGCCGCGCGGCAGGAACAGCACGATCACGATGAGCAGGATCGCGTAGGTGGCCACGTCGAGACCGTTCTTGCCGTCCAGGAACGAGAGCGCGGCCGGCGGGTTGCGCAGCACCCGGGCGGTGATCTCCGAGAGCGGGCCGATGACGGCGGCACCGATGACCGGTCCCCAGATCGTCCCGATCCCGCCGATGACCGCCGGCACGATGGCCTCGACCGAGACCGCCGAGCCGAACGCGTTGTCCGGGCTGACGAACAGGTAGTACTGCGTGTAGAAGACGCCGGCCACCGCGGTGAGGCCGGCGCTGATCGCGACCGCCAGCAGCCGGTAGCGCATCACCGGGATGCCCAGCGACTCGGCCGCGGTGTCGTCGTCCCGAGTGGCCATGACGAACTGACCGCTGCGGGAGTGCACCAGGGCGATGTTGACCGCGAGGGCGAGGGCCAGCAACCCCAGCGGGATCCAGAAGTAGAGGTCGCTGTCCTGCGCGAACTGCAGCTTGGCCCAGGACGGCCCGGGCAGGATCGGGATGTTGAAGCCCTCGGTCTTCTTCAGGAACCCCACGTTGGAGACCAGCAGCCGCAGCATCTCGGCGAAGGCGAAGGTGGCCAGCGCGAAGTAGGCGCCGGCCAGCTTGTAGCGCAGCGAGAGGAAGGCCGTCAGGACGCCGAACCCGGCCGCGATGAGGGCGCCGACGACCATGGAGACCCACGGGGAGACGCCGTGCTCCACCAGCAGGTAGGCGTCGGTGTAGGCGCCCAGGCCGAAGAACGCCGCGTGGCCGAAGCTGAACATGCCGCCGTAGCCGCTCATGATGTTCCAGGCCACCGCGATGATCGCGAAGATCAGGGTGCGGACGGCCACCGCCTGCAGCGCCGCCGGCAGGCCGAGCGGCAGCAGGGCCAGGAGCACGGTCCCGACGACCAGGACCAGGAACTGCCGGGTGGCGCCGGCGCGGAGCGTCGAGATCACTGCGCACTCCCGAACAGGCCTTGCGGTCGGAGGAAGAGCACCAGGACGAACACGAGGAACACCAGCAGCAGGGCTCCCGTCCCGGGCAGGTAGAGGCCGCCCACCGTCTGCACCAGGCCGACGGTCAGGCCGCCGAGGACGGCACCGGACACACTCCCCAGGCCGCCGAGGACGACGATGACGAAGGCCAGGATGGTGAACTCCTCCCCCACCGTCGGGGTGAGGCTGAGGAACGGCACCACCAGCCCGCCGGCCGCCCCCACGCACGCCGTGCCGAGCCCGAAGGTGAGCGCGAACACCGAGCGGACGTTCACCCCGACCAGCGCGGCGCCCTGGGAGTTGGCCGCCACCGATCGGATGGCCAGCCCCAGCTTGGTGCGCTGCAGCACCAGGCTCAGGACCAGTGCCACCAGGAGGGCTCCGAGGAAGGCGATGACGCGGGGAACGGGGGCCACCGCCCCGAAGATGTGGAGGTTGCCCTCGAAGGGGGCCGGGACCGACTTGGGCTGGCCCCCGAACGCGAGCAGCAGCAGGTTGGCGATGAGCAGCGAGAGGCCCAGCGTCACCAGCAGCTGCCCCTCGGTCTCATTGCTGCTCATCAGCCGGTTGAGCATGGTGGCCTGGATGACGTAGCCCACCAGGAAGAGCAGCGGGACGGCGACCAGGGTGGCGACGTAGACGTCCAACGACAGCGACGTGACCAGGAAGTACACGACGTACATCGCCAGGGTGAGGAGTGTGCCCTGGGCGAAGTTCACGATGCCGAGCACCCCGAAGATGAGGGTGAGCCCGACCGAGACCAGCGCGTAGACGCCGCCCAGCAGCACCCCGGTGACGACGGCCTGGGTGACCAGGCCCGAGTCCTTGCCGCCCACCGCGTAGACGATGGCCAGCAGGACCAGGACCGCTACCACGACAGAAGCGGTGAGCAGCAGGAGCGACCTGTTCGCGCCGCCTGCGCGACGGGTCGACGCGCTCCGGCCGCTCACCGCCCTGTCGGTCATGGTTCTGGTCTCCGCCTTCGAGAAGGAGTGCCTGCGGGGGGTCAGGACTGGCCGGGAGCGGCCGGGTAGATCAGCTTGGTCGTCGCGAACTTGTCCGGGAAGACCTGCTCGACCTTGCCGCTCTGGATCTGCATCACGATGACGGTGGCGTTCTTGTTCTGCCCCTTCTCGTCGAACGTGATCGGGCCGTCGAAGGCGAGCAGCGGGTCGTCGACGCTGATCCCGGCGATGGCGTCGCGCAGCTTCTTCGGGTCGCTGTCCTTGGACTGCTCGAGCGCCTTGGCGATCACCTCGACGGCCTCGTACGAGAGCACCGCGGCGGTCTCCATCGGGTGGCCGTACTTGGTCTGGAAGCGCTGACGGATGTCCTTCACCCGGGCGCTGGTGGCCGCGTAGTGGTAGTTGGCGCTGAGGATCCCCTGGCCGGCGGCGCCGGCGTCGGTCGGGAACTGGTCGTCGTCGAAGCCACCGTTCGCGATGCCGTAGACCGCCTTGACCGGGGGCTTGAGGGCGGCGAGGGACTTGGCGATCAGCAGGCTGTCCGGGTAGTACCCGGTCACGACGATCGCGTCGGGCTTGGCCGAGGCGGCCTCGCTCACCTGGGTGCTGGCGTCGTTGAAGTTCGCGCCGGCGTAGGTGACCTCCTTGGCCACCGAGATGCCCTTGGCCGAGGCCTCCTTCTGGAAGGCCTTGAAGACGCTGTCGCCGAAGGCGCCCTGGATGTGGATGTAGGACACGGTCTTGATCGGCGCGCCGCCCTTGGCGCTCAGGTCGGCGAGGTCGTCCGCGCCGGAGGTGCCCATGCCGGTGGCGTCGGGCTGGATCCGGAAGGCGTACTTGTAGCCCTGGGCGAGGATCGAGTCGTCGACGGCGACGTCGATCACCAGCGGCACCTGCGAGCGCTCGGCCACCGTGGCTACGTTCTTGGTGACGTCGCTCTGGTAGGTGCCGACCAGCGCCACCGCGCCGGCCTGGATGAGCCGCTGCGCCTCGCTCTGGCCGACCTCGGCCTTGCCCTGGCTATCGCCGGACTCGAGCTTGAGCTTGGCGCCGTTCATGGCCTTGATGCCGCCGGCCGCATTGATGTCGTCGACCGCCATCTTGGCCGCGTCGTCCATCAGCGACCCGGCCCCGGCGAGCGCACCGGTGAGCGGGTGGATCGACCCGATGGTGATCGTCTTGCCGGAGCTCGATCCGCCGCCGCTGGCGCTGGCGGACCCGCTGGAGGAGCTGTTCGTCGAGCTCGAGCCGCCGCCGCACCCGGCCAGAGCCAGAGCGAGCGCGGCGACCGCGGCCAGGGACACTCTCTTGGCGCTCATCCCGCCACCTTTCGCCATCCGAGACCGCTGTCCCGGGACCGAGGGGCGTTCCATCGACCGGAACGCAGTGTGCTGGGTCGGTTGTCTAACACCTCGGACTCGCACGGTCAACGGGTCGACTGCGATCTGTTACCGCGAGCTGATGTATTGACGTCGCACCCGAGCGTGAGCATCCTGGCGACTTGCAGAAGCATTCCGCTGAGAGGAACGGTGAGTCGGGGTGGCCGGGGAAGGCGAGGGGGGCGGCCGGCGCGGCCGGGCGGCGAGCACGCGGGGCACGGGCAGCACGGGCAGCACAGCAGGCGCGGGAGGTCAGCGGCGGGCTCGCGCCGCGACGTCGACGAGCGCGGCGAACGGGGCGGGCTCGGTGCGGGCCGGCGTCCGCCGCAGCGGCTCCGGATCGGCGACGAACGGCGAGGCCGCGGGCACCGAGGCCGCGGCGCGGGTGGCCGACGTCCTGCTGCTGTTCGCCTCCGGGCCGGCGGCCATTGGCGTGAGCGAGATCGCCAGGGAGCTGCACCTGAGCAAGGCCGTCGTGCACCGGATCCTGCAGTCGCTGGCCTCGCGGACGCTGGTGCGGGTGGACGCCGACACCCGCGAGTACCAGCTCGGCCCGGGCGCGGTGGCTCTGGGCGCTCGGGCGATGCGCGACTTCGACCTGCGCCGGGTGGCCCGCGAGCCGCTGCGCGAGCTGCGCGACGCCACCCGGGAGACGACCACCCTCTCCGCGCTGGTCCGCGGCTCGAGGCTCTACCTGGACCAGTACGAGAGCCCGCAGGAGATCAAGATGACGGTGGGGCTGGGTCGGCCCCACCCGCTCTACGCCGGCGCCTCCAGCCGGGCGATCCTCGCGTTCCTGCCGGACGAGGCGGTCGAGCAGGTGCTCGCGCAGGGGCTCGAGCGGCTGACCCCGGAGACCCTCGAGGACCCCGCGCAGCTGCGCCACCAGCTGGCCGCCACCCGGAAGGACGGGTACGCCACCTCCCGCGGCGAGCGGCAGCACGGGGCGGGCTCGGTGGCGGCGCCGGTGTTCGGCATGGACGGGGACGTGGTGGGGTCCATCAGCGTGTGCGGGCCGATCACCCGCTTCGACACCGCGGCGGTGGCCCGCTACGTGCCGCTGGTCCAGGAGACGGCCGAGCGGATCTCCCGGGGCATGGGCTGGGCCGGCCCCGACGCCTGAGCGACTCCCGGCCCGGCCGCTCACCCGGCCAGGGCGCGCAGGGCGGCGGTGAGGTCTGACAGGTCACCCCGCTCGAGGTCTCCGATGGCCCGTAGGAGCTGGTCGATGTCGTCTGCCGCGGCCACCGCGCCGAGCAGCCGGCGCGGCTTGTCCCGCACGACGTGGTCGGCCAGCGCCGCCTCGCCGTCACCGCGCGGCCGGTCGCAGGAGGCCTCCCGCAGCGAGCCGTCGCGCAGGTGGACGACGACCTGGGCCGGCCGTCCGGTCGGGTAGCCGTGCTCCAGCCGCGGATCGGCCTGCACCCGCACCCGCGCGGCCAGGGCCAGCAGCTCCCGGTCGGCCAGCGCCTGCGCGGAGAAGGCCTGCGGGCCCAGCCCGCCCAGGGCCAGCCCGGCCGCGACCGTCCAGGGGATGCTGAAGCGGGCGGCCAGCTCGTTGCGCGGGTGCGGATCGTCGAAGGCCGCGGCCGCGGCGTAGGTCCGCACGAGGACGTCGGCGACCTCGGCCGGGTCGAGCCGGCCGCTGCCGCGCACCAGGTCCTCGACGGCGTCGTTGCAGCCGTGCAGGTGCGCGCAGGTGGGGTGACGCTTGAGATAGCCCTCCGCCATCGTCCAGCGCCCCGGGTCCTGCTCGTCCCCGGCGGCTGGGCTGAGGGCTGAGAGCACCGCGGGGTCGAAGGCCGCGCCGGCCCAGCGGCCCCAGTGCCGCTCCAGGGTGCCAGGCAGCGGGCGCAGCCCCGCGGCCGCGGCCCGCCCGTGGGTCACGGCTAGCTGCGTCCCCACGGCGAGGAACAGGTGCTGCCCGGTGGCGCCGTCGAAGACGGTGCGCGCGTCGGGCAGGACGGGAGTGGCCGCGGCGAGGTCGAGGGCCGCGGCGACGACCTGGGCGTCCCCGCGCGAGAGCAGGTGCGCCGTCCCGGCCGCGGCCGCCAGCGTCCCCCAGGTGGCGATGTCGTGCACCCCGGCGGGAGTCCCTCCCAGGGCCATCCCGATCCGCACGCCGACCTCGTAGCCGGCGAGCACGGCGGAGAGCAGGTCGGCGCCGCTCGCCCTCTCCGCCTCGGCCACCGCGAGCACGGCGGGGACCAGGTGGGCGCCCGGGTGGCCGCGCGCGATCCGGTGGCCGTCCTGCAGCTGCTCGGCGGCCACCGACAGGGCGTTCGCCGTGGCGGCGAGGGCCGGCGGCGCGGTCGTCGCCTCGCCCAGCACGGTGCAGGCCCCGCCCCCGTTGCCGAGCAGGAGCTGGGCGCGGGCGGCGGACACGTCCGAGCGTCCGGCCGCGGCCAGCGAGGTCGCCAGCACGTCGGCCACCAGGGCGAGCAGGCGCTCGCGCACCGGCGCGGGCGCTCTGCTCACGTGGATGCCGGCGGCGAGCTCGCCCAGGGCCCGGGCGGCGGGAGCCGCAGCACCGCTCATGCCAGCTCGCGCAGCAGGGCCGCGCTGTCCTCGGCGAACGGCAGGCGCTCCACCACGGAGGCGACCCGGGCGCGATCGCCGGCCCCGAGCAGGCGGTCGAGCTTGGCGTGCACCTGTGCGAGGTCGAAGGGGTGGAAGTCGGCGTCGCCCACCGGATTCGGCTGCTCCTGCACGAGAACCCGCCCGCTCGCGAGCCGGACGGTGACCCGGTTGGCTCGCTCGGCCGGCAGCCGGGCGTCCAGTCCGGGGTCGTGCCGCACGGTGACCCGGCGGGCCAGGGCCAGGGTCTGCGGGTCCGCGCGGTGCTCGGCGTCGAAGACGTCGGGGGCCACCTCTCCGTGCCGCAGGGCCACGGCGACCACGTACGGGACCGAGAACATCGCGGCCACCCGGGTGCCGGCCGCCACCGGCGCCAGCGGCAGCGTCAGCCGGTGCGTGTCCACCACGACCTCCACGACGTCCTCCGCGCGGATCCCCTGTGCCCGCAGGGCCAGGGCGGCATCGGCTGCGGGGTGGGTGTAGGAGCAGGAGGAGTGCCGCTTGAGGTAGCCGCGGGAGATGTCCCACCTGGTGCCCAGCCCGTCGGTCAGCGCCCCGGCGTCCAGCCGCCCGACGACGCCGCCCAGCGTGCGCGCCGCCGTGCCCTCCACCCCGCACAGCCCCGCGGCGGCGAGCCGCGCGCCGGTCAGCCCGCTCACGTTGGCCGCCGCCGCCCAGAGGTTACGCACGAAGCTGCCGGCCAGCACCACCGTCCACGGGGTGACCAGGACCAGCCCGGTGCTCGCGTCGACGGCGGCCGCGGTCTGTTCCGCGGAGAGCCCGCGCAGGCGGGCCACGGCCGCCGCAGCCCCGGCCGCCCCCCAGTGCCCGTGCGTGTGCAGCTCGGGTCGCCGGCGGGTCGCGGCACCGAAGCGTGCGGCCACCTCGTAGCCGGCCACGAACGCGGACAGCAGCTCGTGCCCGGGCACCGGCACCGGGGACGCCGCGGCCTGCGCCAGCAGCGCGAAGGCGACGTGCGCAGCGGGATGTCCTTGGGCGTGCTTGCTGCCCTCGTCCAGCTCCAGGCAGCAGGCCGCGGTGCCGTTGAGCCAGGCCGCGGCGTCGACGTCGACGGCACGGCCCGCGCCGAGCAGCACGGCCGGTCCGGGCGCCGGCGCCCAGGCGGCCAGCAGGGCGCGCAGCTCCTCGGTGCGGGCGCCGGCCATGGTGACCCCGAGCAGGTCGGTGAGCACCAGCGCGGCCCGCTCACCCACCGCGGCGGGGAGCGAGCGCAGGTCGAGCGCGGCGGCGAAGCCACCGACGGCCTGCAGCGCGGCGACGACGTCGACCACGTCGCTGGCGCCGGTCTCGGTGGCGTCGGTCGCGCCGGCCTCGCCGGTCGGCACCTGCGCGTCAGTCTCGGGCTGGGCATCCTGCATGCGGCGGACAGTAGGCCCGCCCCCCGCACCGCTCAAGGGCGAGCAGCGCCGTTCCTACTGGCGGAACGATCTGACAAGTCTTTCCAGAGCCGTGGCGCGTCTGCGCACGACACCCCTTGGCGTGATGGCGCACCCCGGTCTACAGTCCGGCAGCAGACGTTTCACCGAGCGGAACGGAATGGATGTGACGACCTCCCCGATGCCCCTCGAGGGGCTGCGCGTCCTGGATGTCTCGACCATCCTCGCCGGGCCCCTGTGCTGCCAGATCCTGGGCGACTTCGGCGCCGACGTGATCAAGGTCGAGCACCCGCGGGCGGGGGACAGCATGCGCGGCCACGGGAAGCAGAAGGACGGCGTTCCGCTGTGGTGGAAAGAGATCTCGCGTAACAAGCGCACGATCGGTCTCGATCTCGGTGACCCGCGCGGCGCCGAGCTGCTGCTGCGCCTGGCCGCCACCGCCGACGTACTGGTGGAGAACTTCCGGCCCGGGACGCTCGAGCGCTGGGGGCTGTCCCCCGAGCGGCTGCACGAGGCCAATCCCGGTCTGGTCATCGTGCGCCTCACCGGCTTCGGGCAGACCGGGCCCTACTCCCAGCGGGCCGGGTTCGGCACCCTGGCCGAGGCGATGAGCGGCTTCGCCGCCCTCACCGGCTCGCCGGACGGACCCCCGACCCTCCCCTCCTTCGGCCTGGCCGACAGCATCTGCGGGATCGCCGCCTCCAGCGCGGTCCTCATGGCGCTGCGCCACCGGGACCAGACCAGCGGCAAGGGCCAGGTCGTCGACCTGAGCATCCTCGAGCCGATCATGACGGCGGTCGGGCCGGGGGCCACGGTCTACCAGCAGCTCGGCACGGTGGAGACCAGGCACGGCAACCGGTCCACCAACAACGCTCCGCGCAACACCTACCGGACCCGGGACGGATCCTGGGTGGCGGTCTCCACCAGCGCGCAGCGGATCGCCGAGCGCGTGCTGACCCTGGTCGGGCACCCGGAGGTCATCGACGAGCCCTGGTTCGCCAGCGGCCGCGGGCGCGCCGAGCATGTCGACCTGCTCGACGACTACGTCGGCGGCTGGATCGCCGAGCGCGATCGCGCCGAGGTCCTCGAGGCTTTCGCCGACGCCGGCGCGGCCATCGCGCCGGTCTACGACGCCAAGGACCTGGTCGAGGACCCGCACATCCAGGCCACGCAGATGCTGACCGAGGTCCCCGACGAGGACCTCGGTCCGGTGCTGATGCACAACGTCATGTGGCGCCTGTCCGAGTCGCCCGGGCGGATCCGCTTCACCGGCCGCGCGCTGGGGGCGGACACCGACGAGGTGCTGGGCGAGCTGGGGTGCACGGACGAGGAGCTGGGCGTTCTCCGGGAGTCGGGAGTGGTGGCATGAGTGACGCGCTGCTGGACGTCGTCCGCCGCGGGGTGCGGTGCATCGACCTCGGCCGTCAGATGTCCGTGGGCATGCCGCAGTCGCCCAACCATCCGGCGTTCTGGCACACCCTCCCCCGCCGGCACGGCGACATGGTGCGCCAGGACGGCGGTTCGGCCGCCAACGACATGATCGTCACCGGCACCCACGTCGGCACCCACATCGACGCCCTGGCGCACGTGTCCCAGGACGGCAGGCTGCACGGCGGTGCGGACGCGCAGGAAGCGGGTGTGGGCGGGAGGTTCCTCGAGCACGGCGTGCACACCATCGAGCCGATGGTGCGCCGCGGCCTGCTGCTCGACGTCCCGGCCGCGCTGGGTCTGGACGCGTGCGCGCCTGCCTACGAGATCACCCCGGACGACCTGGACGCCGCCGAGAAGCTCAGCGGCACCTCGGTCGAGCCCGGCGACGTCGTGCTGATCCGCAGCGGCTGGGGGCGCCGCTTCGACGACGGGGCGGTGGCCTACGTCGGCAGGGAGTCCGGCGTGCCCGGGGTCGGCGAGGCCGGCGCCCGCTGGCTGGTCGAGCACGCGGTGCACGCCGCCGGGGCGGACACCATCGCGTTCGAGCGGCTGGCGCCCGGCGGCGGGCACAGCGTCCTGCCCGCGCACCGGGTCCTGCTGGTCGAGCACGGCATCTACATCGTGGAGGCGCTCGCGCTGGAGGAGCTCGCGCAGGCGCAGGTGCGCGAATTCACCCTGGTGCTCGTGCCCATGAACATCCTCGGCGCCACCGGCTCGCCGGTGCGTCCACTGGCGGTGACCTCGGGTGGCTGAGCAGACGCTGGCCGAGCAGCTCGGGGCGTTCGCCGCCGCGAGCACGGTGGATCGGCTGCCGGACGAGGTCGTCGACAGCGTCCGCAAGCGGGTGCTGGACCTGCTCGGCATCGCCGTGGCCGCGGCACCGCTGCCGACCTCGCGCGCCGCCCGGCGGTGGGCCGCCGAGCAGGGCGGGCGCGGCCAGGCCGACGCGGTCGGCGTGCCCGAGCGCCTGCCGGCCACCCTGGCCTCGTTCGTGAACGGCGTGCTCGCGCACTCGCTGGACTACGACGACACCCACCTGCCCTCGGTGCTCCACCCGAGCGCATCGGTGGTGCCGGCAGCGCTGGCCGCGGCACAGGCGACCGGTGCCTCCGGCGGCCAGGTCGCAGCGGCCATCGCCGTCGGCCTGGAGGTGTGCGTGCGCCTGGGCATGGCCGGCTACGACGAGGCCAGCGGCAACTCGGTCTTCTTCGAGCACGGCCAGCACGCGACCTCCATCTGCGGGGCGATGGGCGGCGCGGTCTCGGCCGCGATGCTCTACGGCCTCGGCGAGGAGGGCGTCACCCACGTCCTCGGCCTGGCCGCCTCCATGGCCTCCGGGGTCATCGAGGCCAACCGCACCGGCGGCACCGTCAAGCGCATGCACTGCGGCTGGGCCGCGCACGCCGCAGTCTCGGCCGCCCAGCTGGTCAAGCACGGCTTCACCGGGCCGCCCACCGTGCTGGAGGGCCGGTTCGGCTTCTTCCAGGCGTGGCTGCACGGCACCTTCGACGCCGGCGCGGTGGTGGACGGGCTGGGCGAGCAGTGGGAGGTGCCCGGCATCTTCTTCAAGCCTTACCCGGCCAACCATTTCACCCACGCCGGGATCGACGCGGCGCGGGCGTTGCGGGCCGAAGGCCTGCGGGTCGAGGACATCGAGTCCATCCAGCTCGGTGTGCCGGCAGCCAACCTGCGAACGGTCGGCCAGCCGATCGAGGTCAAGCGGGCTCCCGCCACCGGCTACATGGCGCAGTTCAGCGGCCCCTACACGGTGGTGGCAGGGCTGCTCGGCGGCGGCGGGCTCGGCGTCGGTCTGGACGACTTCACCGACGAGCTGGCCACCGACCCGCTGCGCCGGGAGCTGATGGCGAAGGTCGACGTGGTGGCCGACGAGAAGTGCTCGCAGATCTTCCCGCGCCAGTTCCCCACCGTCCTTCGGGTGCGCACCAAGGACGGGAGGGAGCTCGTGCAGGAGGTGCTGGCCAACCGCGGCGGACCGCAGAACCCGCTGTCCTTCGACGAGCTGAGCACGAAGTTCCTGGACAACGCCACGAGACTGCTGCCGGCCGCGGAGGCCGAGAAGCTCAGCGCCCGCTGCGCCGAGCTCACCGACCTCGCCGACGTCGGCGACCTGCTCGCGCCGCTGCGCGCCCTCGACCCCCTGCCCGACGACCCGCAGGCAGCATCCCAGCCCTGAGTCCCGGCGTCCCGGACGACCAGCCGTCCAACGCCAGCCGTCCATCGAAGGAGAGCCCGTGGCACCCCTCGACCTGCTCGTCAAGAACGTCCGCGTCGTGCGGCCCGACCAGCCGCAGGCGGCCGAGCTCGACCTCGGCATCGCCGGCGGCAAGTTCGTGCGCGTGGAGGCGAACATCTCCCCGGACGAGGCGACCGAGGTCGTCGACGGCAAGGGCCGGCTCGCCTTCCCCGGCGTCGTCGACGTCCACCAGCACTGGGGCATCTACAACCCGCTGGAGGAGGACGCGGTCAGCGAGAGCCGGGCCGCGGCGCAGGGCGGGGTCACCAGCGGCATCACCTACATCCGCACCGGTCGCTACTACATGAACCGGACCGGCCCCTACGCCGAGGTCTTCCCCGAGGTCCTGAGGTCTGCGGAAGGCCGGGCCTACATCGACTACGGCTTCCACGTGGCGCCCATCCTCAAGAAGCACATCGAGGAGATCCCCGAGCTGATCGGCGAGTTCGGCGTCCCCTCGTTCAAGATCTTCATGTTCTACGGCACCCACGGGCTGCACGGCCGGTCCGCGGACCAGGGCTCGTTCCTGATGATCCCCGAGGACGAGTCCTACGACTACGCGCACTTCGAGTTCGTCATGCGCGGCATCCAGAAGGCGCGCGAGAGCGAGCAGTTCGCCGCCATCGCGGACGACATCTCGCTCTCGCTGCACTGCGAGACCGCCGAGATCATGCGGGCCTACACCAAGCTGGTGGAGGAGGAGGGCACGCTCAAGGGGCTCGAGGCCTACAGCGCCTCGCGTCCGCCGCACTCGGAGGGCCTGGCCATCACCATCGCCTCCTACCTCGCGCACGAGACGGCGCTGCCGAACATCAACCTGCTGCACCTGTCCAGCCGCAAGGCGATCGAGGCCGCCATGATGATGGCCGCCACCTTCCCGCACATCGACTTCCGCCGCGAGGTGACGATCGGGCACCTGCTGGCCGACATCCACACCGCCAGCGGCATCGGCGGCAAGGTGAACCCGCCGCTGCGCCCGCGCGAGGACGTCGAGGCGCTGTGGGAGCACGTGCTGGCCGGCAACTTCTCCTGGGTGACCAGCGACCACGCGTGCTGCCGGGACGAGGCCAAGTTCGGCGACCCGCGCGACGACGTCTTCCTGGCCAAGTCCGGCTTCGGTGGCACCGAGTACCTGCTCCCCGGGCTGATCACCGAGGGCCGCAAGCGCGGGCTGTCCGACGGCACCATCGCGCAGCTGCTGTCCTGGAACCCGGCCCAGCGCTTCGGCCTGCACGACAAGGGCACCATCGCCGAAGGCTTCGACGCCGACCTGGCCCTGGTGGACGACACCGTGTCCTTCACGGTCCGCGCCGAGGACTCCGAGTCGACCCAGGAGTACACCCCGTTCGAGGGCTTCGAGCTGAACGCGAAGGTGACCGACACCTTCCTGCGCGGGCAGCGGATCCTGCAGGACGGGCAGGTCGTCGGCCAGCCGGTGGGTCGCTACCTGCACCGCCCCACCGGCCGGGCCTGAGGCTCCGCCCCTGGTCCGCGGTCGGGCCCGCTGCTCCGCGCACCGGGCCCGGCCGCGCAGACCAGGCCTTCCTTCGGCTCAGTCCTCGCCCAGCTCCCCGGCCAGCTCGAGCACCTGCCGAGCCGAGCGGACCACCGCGACGTCCACCATGCGTCCCCGCTCGTCCACCAGCACGCCGGCCCCGGCCTGCTCGAAGGCCGCCACCAGGGCGCGGGCAGCCGCCACCGCTTCCGGGGCGGGACTGAACACCTCGTTGATGACGGCCACCTGGGCCGGGTGGATCGCCGTCCTGCCCCGGAATCCGAGCGCCTGCAACGAACGTGACGTCGCTGCGAAGTGCTCGAGGTCCCGGAAGTCGGTGGACGTCGGCGCCACCGGTGCGGCGATCCGCGCGGCTGCGCTGGCGACGACGACCTGCAGCCGCAGCGGGGCGAGCTCGCCGCGGTCCGGTCCCGGGGCGAGCCCGAGCTCGGCGACGAGGTCGGCCTCGCCGATGCCCAGCCGGCGCACGCGCGGGGCCCGGGCCAGCCGGGTCACGTCCAGGAGGCCCTGCGCGGTCTCGACCAGCGGCAGCACCCCGATCACGCCCGGCTCCGCGCCGATTTCCTTCTCCCGCTCGGTGATCTCGGCGTCGACCAGCGCGAGGAGCTCCACCTCCGCCTTGGGCACGATGACGCCGTCGAGCGCTGCGCAGACGACGGCCTCGAGGTCGGCGGCCACGCTCTCGGCGTTGATCCGGACCCAGCACGCCGGACCGGCGGCACGGCCCGGCTCCCGCAGCCAGCTCGCCACCGCCGCGCGCGCGGTGTCCTTCGCCGCCTGGCTGACGGCGTCCTCGAGATCGGCGATGAGCGCGTCGGCTCCGCGCCCTGCCGCACCGGCCAGCCGGTCGGGCCGATCGCCCGGGACGTAGAGGTAGCTGCGGGGCAGACGGGAGGACCGCGGTGTGGGCACGGCTCATCGTACGTGCGGACCCGGCTCGACTCCCATGCCTGATTCTCGTTGTACCGCCTAGCGAAACGTGTTTTGGTCGGCTATTGACAGCCTTGTCGGCGCGTCCTACGGTCCCGGGACCACCAGGGGGGGCCTTCCGTTCCTATGCACGGAACGCCACTGGAGGACACCGTGCTTCATCCACCTCGTCCATCGGTGCGGCTGCTGCTGGCCGCCGGCCTCATCACCGCCCTCGCGCCCGCGGCCACCGCCCAGGCGCACACGCAGTCCCATCCGCACGGGCATCCGACGGACCGCTCGAGCGTGCGCTGCGCGAGCACGAGCCCGTCGCTGCTCAGCGCCGCCGTCGGCCACCGCGCCGCGGTGGACTCCGCGCTCCCGGCGACCACGGGCGGCACCGCCTACTGCGACGTCCGCGCGCACATCACCGTCCGGGGTGCGAGGCACAGCGTCTCGGTCATCCACCTGCGCCTGCAGGTGCCCGAGGACTGGAACCGGCGCTACGTCCAGCTCGGCGGCGGTGGCTTCTGCGGCTCCATCCCCACCGAGGGGCAGGGCGGCGACGCCCCGCTGAAGGCCGGCTACGCGGTCGCCTCGGACGACACCGGCCACCAGGGCAACGCCCTCGACGCCTCCTTCGGGTTCCACAACGACGCCGCCCAGAGGACCTGGGGCTATCTCTCCGAGCACCTCACCGCCCAGGCCTCCCAGCAGATCCTGCGCAGGCTCGCCGGGACCAGGCCGACGCACTCCTACTTCGTCGGGTGCTCCACCGGCGGCCGACAGGCCCTCATGCTGGCCCAGCGCTTCCCCGCCGACTTCGACGGGATCGTCGCCGGCGCGCCGGCCAACCGGCAGAACTACCTGGCGCCGCTGTCGCAGGGCGTGCGCGAGCTGCAGAACCGGGACGCCGACCACCACGTCATCCTCGACGCAGCCGCGGCCATCGTGGTGCAGCGAGGCGTCCTGGCCGCCTGCGACGGCACCGGCGTCGGCGGCGACACGGTCAAGGACGGCATCGTCCAGGACCCGCGGCAGTGCACCTTCGACCCGGCGACGCTCCAGTGCCCTGACGGCGTCACCACCGGCTGCCTCTCGGCCGAGCAGGTCCGGGTCGTCAAGGAGTGGTACGACAGCCCGCGCGACGCCCAGGGCCGCGAGTTCTACCCGGGTGGTCTCCCGGTCGGGTCCGAGGGCAGCTGGGTCGGGTACGACATCGGCACCGACGCGGCGTTCGCCGGCGGCGGCGCCTTCGCCGAGCAGTCGCTGCGCTACCTCGCCTTCCCGCGCGACCCGGGTCCGGACTACTCGCTCTACGACTTCGACCCGAACCGGGACGCGCCGCGGCTGCGCGCCATGGCGCGCGAGTACAACAGCGACTCGCCCAACCTGGACGCCTTCCACGCCCGCGGCGGCAAGCTGATCCTCTACCACGGCCTCGCCGACCCGCTGATCTCGCCGTTCGGCACGATCCAGTACTACGAGGACGTCGTGCACCGCTACGGCTCGCTGACCGCCACCGAGCGCTGGGCCCGGCTGTTCCTGCTCCCCGGCGTCTACCACTGCGTCGGCGGTCCCGGCCCCGACACCGTCGACTGGCTCTCGACCATCCGCGGCTGGACCGAGCACGGGACCGCGCCGGACCAGGTGGTGGCCAGCAAGGTGGTGGGAGGCGTGACCACGATGCAGCGCCCGGTCTACGCCTACCCGATGCAGGCGCAGCACATCGAGGGCAAGGACCCGAACAGCGTGAGCGGCTGGACGCCCGTCCTGGGCCCGCGCGGCCGTCAGCTCGCCGTGACTCTCTGACCGACCGTTCACAGCGAGCGGCCCGGGCCACCTGCCCGGGCCGCTCGCGCGTGTGCCCGCCCTTGCCACCGCTGTTAGCCTCCATGTATGACCAACCGTTCAGATGTCGTGGCCGTCGACGGCTGCGCGGTGCGGCTCGTCGACGCAGACCGGGTGGCCGCGGTGCGCACGCAGATGCCAGGGGATGACGACGTCGTCGACCTCGCCGACGTCTTCGGCCTGCTGGCCGACCCGAACCGGCTGCGGCTGCTGATGGCGCTGCTGGGTGCCGAGCTGTGCGTGTGCGACCTGGCGGCGGCGGCCGGGATGAGCGAGTCGGCGACCAGCCACGCGCTGCGGATCCTGCGCGCGCACCGGGTGGTCGCCGCCCGGCGCTCCGGACGGATGGCCTACTACTCGCTGGCCGATGCGCACGTGCGGATGCTGCTGGACCTGGCCCTCACCCACGTCGCGCACAGCGAGATGGTGCACACCGAGGCCGGCGATGAGTGAGCGGACCCACGAGCCGCGGCGGGTGCCCGACCAGCACGGCGCCTCCCACGCGGGCCACTCGCACGGGGTGTCGGCGGCCGCCGACCTGCGCTTCCTGCTGGTGGCGCTCGGGCTGATCGCCGCGTTCATGCTGGCCGAGGTGGTCGCCGCGGTCCTGTCCGGCTCGCTGGCGCTGCTGGCCGACGCCGCGCACATGCTCACCGACGTCGCCGCGCTCGGCGTGAGCGTGTGGGCCGCCCGGCTGGCCGCCCGGCCGGAGACCTTCCGCTGGACCTACGGCCTCAAGCGCGCCGAGATCCTCGCCGCCGCCGTCAACGGGACCACGCTGCTCGTCCTGGGCGCGGTCATCGCCGTCGAGGGTGTGCGCCGCCTGGTCGAGCCGCCCGAGGTCGCCGGCGGCGTCGTCCTCGGCGTGGCGCTGGCCGGGGTCGTCGTCAACGTGGCCGCGACCTTCGTGCTGGCGAGGGCAGACCGCAGCAGCCTGAACGTGCGCGGCGCCTTCGCGCACATCCTCACCGACCTCTACGCCTTCGTCGGCACCGCCGTCGCCGGCCTGGTCATCCTGCTCACGGGATGGACCCGCGCCGACGCCATCGCCTCCCTGCTGGTGGCCGCCCTGATGCTGCACGCCTCCTGGGGGCTGCTGCGCGACTCCGGGCGGATCCTGCTGCAGGCCGCCCCCGACCACGTCGCGCTGGCCGAGGTCCGCGAGCACCTCACCGGCGTCGAGCACGTCCTGGCGGTGCACGACCTGCACGCCTGGACGGTGACCTCCGGGCTGCCCACCCTCACTGCCCACGTCGTCGTGGCCGACTCCTGCTTCACCGACGGCCACGCCCCCCAGCTCCTGGACACTCTCCAGCACTGCTTGGCCGGCCACTTCGACGTCGAGCACTCCACCTTCCAGCTCGAGCCGGCGAGCCACCGCGCCCACGAACAGGCAGCCCACGCATGACGTTTTCGAGAGCCGCTACGCGCACCCCGGAGGCCGCACCGTGACCTGGTGGCAGGCGGTGCTCGTCGCGCTCGGCGGGCTGCTGCTGGTCTACGCCGTGCTGGCAGCCATGCTCTGGCGCGCCTACCGGCACGACCCCGACGTCGACGCGCTGCGGACCGCACTGCGCCTGCTGCCCGACCTGGTCCGGCTGCTGCGCCGGCTGGTCGCCGACCCCACGCTGCCGCGGGGCGTCCGCGTGCGCCTGGTGCTGCTGCTGGCCTACCTGCTCTCCCCCGTCGACCTCGTGCCCGACGTCGTCCCAGTCCTCGGCTACGCCGACGACGTCCTCGTCGCGGCGGTGGCGCTGCGCTCGCTGGTCCGGCGGGCCGGGCCCGACGCGCTGGAGCGGCACTGGCCCGGCAGCCCGGAGGGCCTGCGCCTGGTGAGACGTCTGGCCGGGATCCCGTCCTCGTAGGCGATGCTCTCCCGGCGACGTCGTAGCGGGTGCGACGTCCGACAGTTTGTCGGAGCGCACATCCCCGATCAGCCGGCCAGCATCGTCTTGATCGACCTGCGCTCGGACATCGCCGCGTACCCGTCGGCCACCTGCTCCAGGGGCAGGGACAGGTCGAAGACCGGTCCGGGGTCGAGCGTGCCGGTGAGCACCCGCTCCATCAGGTCCGGCAGGTAGCGGCGCACCGGCGCCACCCCCATGCTGAGGGTGAGGTGCTGGCGGAACGGGGGGAACAGCCCCAGCTGCGGGGTCGTGTGCGGGACGCCGACCGCGCCGATCCGGCCGCCCACGCGCGCCATCCCGATCGCCGTGTCCCATGACTCCGGGGTGCCGACGGCCTCGACCACGTGGGCGACCCCGCGACCTCCGGTCAGCTCGCGCACGGCGGCGACGCCCTCCTCGCCGCGCTCGGCGACGACGTCGGTGGCCCCGAACCTGCGGCCGAGGGCGGCCCGGTCCTCGTGCCGGCTCATGAGGATCACGCGGTCCGCGCCGAGCACGGCGACTGCGCCCAGGACCGCGCACAGGCCCACCGCGCCGTCGCCGACGACGGCGACGGTGCTGCCCTTCTCCACGCCGGCCAGGACCGCGCCGTGCAGGCCGGTGCCAGCGACGTCGGTCAGCGCCAGCAGCGCGGGCAGCAGCGAGTCGTCCACCCCGGCCGGGCCACCCGGCACCGCCACCAGGGTGCCGTCGGCCTGCGGCACCCGCACCGCCTCGCCCTGGCCGCCGTCGGTCCCGGGAGCGCCGAAGGTGCCGCCGTTCTCGCACCGGGTCTGGATGCCGTCCTGGCAGGCGGGGCAGGTGTTGTCCGACCACTGGAAGGGGGCGACGACCAGGTCGCCGGGTCGCACCGACGTCACGTCGGAGCCGACCTCCTCGACCAACCCGAGGAACTCGTGGCCGAGCCGGCTGCCGGCCGGCCGGTTGATCACCCCTCGGTAGGACCACAGGTCCGAACCGCAGATGCAGGAGCGCAGCACCCGCACGACGGCGTCGGTCGGGTCGCCCACGGAAGCGTCCGGGACCTCCTCCACGGTGACCTGTCCAGCGGCTTGATAGACGGCGGCGCGCACGGGTGCTCCAGGTTCTTCTGCGGTGGTTGGGAGAAGGTCAGGCGGACGGAAGATCGGCGACGAAGGCGGCCAGCTCGTCGAGGTTGGCCCGCTCGCAGGTCCGGCGGCCCTGCTCGATGTCGTGGATGATCTCCGCGACCTTGCTGAAGATCGGCCCGGAGATGTCCTTGAGCATCTCGTCGATCTCGGTCTTGCGCCGGCGCACCATGAGGTCGCGGTAGATGCCGCTGTGCTTCTTGGCGCTGCGGCGGTTGAACTCGGCGAGGCGGTCCAGCGAGCCCTCGGGGTCGTCCGGGTCGAAGCCGTCGAAGCACTCGACCTTCACCGGCGCCTGGGCCAGCACCTCGCGGGCGATGGCGGCCATCACCGGCCGGTACTCGGGCAGCGAGAGATGCTCGGCGATCGGCAGGTCGGAGATCGCACCGGCCCACAGCATGGCGCCGTAGGCCTCCTTGCCCCACAGGTAGCCGAGCACGTTGTCGGTCGGCTCGGCGAAGGGCAGGGCCTCGCACAGCTCGAGGACCCGCGGGGTGACCGCGCGGCCGTCGAGCTCCCCGATGCGGAAGGTGGCGATGTTGCCCTGCATGATCACGCCCGGGCTCATCACGTCCGCACCGAAGTTCACGAAGCTGGACACGACTCGCTCGCGGCCCACCGCCTCGACGAGCGTGTCCGCGGTGAGCCCGTTCTGCACGGTGAGCACGTAGCCGTCGGGGACGAGCCGGTCCCGCAGCAGGTCCGCCGCGGACCGGGTGTGCAGGCTCTTCACCGCGACCAGCGCCCGCTCGATGTGGTCGGGCAGCTCGGCGGGCGTGACGGCGGGCACCTGCACGGTGAACTCGTCGATGGGGCCCTCGATCCGCAGGCCGTGCTCGCGGATCGCCGCCACGTGCGCCTCGTCGGCGTCGCACAGCAGCACGTCGTGGCCGTCTCGCGCCATCCGGGCGCCGATGGTGCCGCCGATCGCCCCCGCGCCGATGATGGTGAGCTGCATGGTCATCCTTCCGTCGGTCGACGAGCGGCCCAGTGGGCCACGTTGCTGTCCAGCACCGAGAGCGGCACGGCGCCCGCACCGAGCACGACGCCGTGGAACTCCTTGACGTCGAAGCGAGGACCCAGCTCCGTCTCGGACCGCCGGCGCAGCCTGGTGATCTCGCGCTGGCCGATGAGGTAGGCAAGCGCCTGCCCGGGCCAGCTCACGTAGCGGTCCACCTCGCTGCGGATGTTCTCCATCGGGGTGGCGGTGTTCTGCCAGGCGAAGTCGACCGCCTGCTGGCGCGACCAGCCGTAGAAGTGCAGCCCTGTGTCGATGACCAGGCGGCAGGCCCGCAGGGACGCCATGGACAGCATCCCGAGCAGCGACAGGTCGTCGCTGTAGAGCCCCATCTCCTCCGCGAGCTGCTCGGCGTAGAGGCCCCAGCCCTCGTTGAAGCTGCACGCCTCGACGTCGAGGTGGCGGCGGTAGCGGGGCAGGTCCAGCAGCTGGGCGGTGGCGAGCTGGAGGTGATGGCCGGGCACCGACTCGTGGTAGGTGAGGGCCTCGTACTCGTAGCGGAAGCGTTGCTGGGGCTCCGTGGTCAGGACGCAGTAGGCGCCGGGGCGGCTGCCGTCCACCGCGGGCGGCCGGTAGTAGGCCAGCGCCGCGTGCGCGGCCTCCACCGGGTCCACCTCCTCGATGGCGCAGCCGGGCAGCGCGCGGGACGGGAACCAGTCGTCCTGCACCGCTTCGGCGCGCGCGAGCGCACCCTGCGCGGTCTGGACGATCCGGGCGCTGGTGTCGAATCGGAGCGCAGGGTCGTTGCGCAGGCGCTCGACGATGGCGGCGTAGTCGCTCTCGCCCAGGGCGCGCCGTCCGATCTCGACCCAGCGGGTGCGCAGCTCTGCCAACCGCTCCAACCCGATCTGGTGGATCTCCTCGGGGCCCAGCGAGGTGGTGGTGTGCCGAGCAACCGCATCGGCATAACCCTCCTCGCCGCCGGGGACGAAGCGGATGCCGACCTGATCGTCCGGCCGGGCGGTGGGGAGCAGCTCGCTGCGCATCAGCTCGGCGAGAGCCGCCATGGCCGGGCGGACGTCGGCACGCACGATGTCCTCCGCGCGCGGCAGGACGTGCGCGGATCGAGCGCTCCTGGCCGGGGCGAGCAGCGCGTCCTCGTCCAGGGGCCGGGCGAGGGCGGCCTCGAGCTGCTCGGCCGCCTGCGCCGCACCGAACGCGGTGGACACCCGGCCGCGCGCCTTCTCCTCCAGGTACCGGCAGCCGAGGGCGTCGAGGAAACCGGCCAGGCCGGAGAGCCGGGTCAGGTACCGGTCGGCGGACTCGGCGTCGCCGGCGGTCATGGCCGGCACCGCCTGGAAGACGAGCCCCTGCCGGCTGACATAGCCCTTGGCGGACACGTTGGCCGCCCACAGCGAGTGGTGGGCGTCCTGGCCGGCGCCGCGCGCGAGGACGGCCAGCACCTCCCGGTCCACCCGGGCGGACTCGTCCAGCGCCGCCGGGTCCAGCGCCTGCGCCTCGCGGGCGATCTCAGCCAGGGCCGCAGCCGCCGCCGCGCTGGCCTGCGAGCTCGGGTCGCCGGCCAGGGCGTCGAACTCGGTCAGCCCGAGCAGGGTGGCGTTGTAGGGGTCGTAGGTGTGCTGGGCGCGGAAGTACCGCTCCCCCAGCTCGGCGAGGTGCTCGCCGGCTGTCAGTTCCTTCGGCATCGGACCTGGTTCCGTATCGGGAGGCGTGGATCTCTGCATTGGGAGGCGTCAGAACAGCGAGTGGCCACCGTCGATCGACAGGGTCTGCCCGCTCACCCAGCCGGCGCCCGGGGCGGCGAAGAACATGACTCCGCGGGCGATGTCCTCCGGGGTCCCGAGCCGGCGCACCGGGATCCGCTCGAGCAGGGCCTGCTGGCCGTCCTCGCCGTAGCTCTCCCACTGGCGCTGGGTGGTCGGGTTGGACAGCACGAAGCCGGGGGCGATGCAGTTGACGGTGATGCCGAACGGGCCGAGCTCGTGGGCGAGCTGGCGGGTCAGCCCGATCTGCGCCGCCTTGGCCGCGGCATAGGCCTGGATGCCGGTCAGGCTCACGCTGCGGCCGGCTCCCGAGGAGATGGTGACGATGCGGCCGTAGTGCCGTCGCTTCATCGAGCGGGCGGCCGCGCGGCTGCAGTTCATGGCCGTGCGAAGGTTGGCGTCCACCACCGAGTCCCACGCCTCGTCGGACAGCTCGTCGATAGGCACGTGCGTCTGACCGCAGACGCCGCCGGCCACGTTCACCAGCACGTCGACGTCGCCGACCTGCTCGAAGAACTGCTCCGCCTGCGCGGAGTCGGCCAGATCGGCGTGATCGCGGTCCACGCCGTGCACGGCCGCTCCCGCGGCGGTGAGCGCCATCGCGATCTCACGACCGATGCCCTGCGCGGTGCCGGTGACGACGGCTACCTGCCCCTCCAGGGTCGCCCTGTCCTCGCTCATGACTTCTTCCTACGGGACGTCGGAGCCGGGGTCGGCGGCTGGGCCCCAGCCGGGCCCGCGCCGTCCTCGAGCCGGAACGCCCGGGTGATCTGCACGGACTCCTCCCACTGGCGCATCCGCGAGAGCGCGCTGTCACCGAGCCGGTGGAACACGCCTTCGACGAGGCTCTCGGTCAGCACCAGCAGGGCGGCGAACGAGTCGAAGGGCGTGCCGTCGACCGCCACCGGCAGCACGACGTCGGCAAGATCCGCCGCGGGCGACAGGCCCTCGTCGGTGATGACCAAGACCGACGCGCCGCGCCGGCGCGCCAGCTGGACCACCTGCTGCGCGGGCTGCTCGTAGCGGCGCAGGTCGAAGACGACGACGGCCGAGTCCCGCCCCATGGACAGGTAGGTGCCGACGTCGGGGCCCAGGGGCTCGGCGGCATAGCGCACGTCGGCGACCAGCTGGTCCAGCTGCATCGTGAGGATCTGCGCGATGTGCCGCGAGAAGTAGCCGCCCGAGACGACGACGTTCCGGCACGGCGCGGCCAGCAGCTCGACCGCGGCCTCGAACTCGCTGGGCGGCACGCTCTCCAGCAGCCGCTGCACCAGGTCCGCGCGCGCCGCGACCGAGCGCTGGAAGAGGGTCTCGTCCCCGCCCTTCGTCAGCCGACCCGCGGCCCGGCTGACCGGGCTGCTCATCTGCTCGGTGATCTCGCGGCGCAACTGCTCCTGGAACTCGGGATAGCCGCCCAGGCCCAGGCGCGACACCAGACGCAGCACGGTCGGCGTGCTCGTGCCGGCCGACTTCGCCAGCGCCGCAGCGCTGGCCAGCCCCGCGCTGGGATAGTCCGCCAGGAGCGTGCGGGCCACCTTCTTCTCCGCCGGGCTGAGCTCCTCCATCCGCTCGAAGACGGCGTCCTTGATCCGGCTCACGTCAAGGTCACGATCCGCTCGCCGTCGTGGTAGGCGGCGAACATGGCCGGGGAGTTGTGCGCGACAACCACCCTGCCGTCGGCGCCGACCGCGATGATGCCGCCGCTCGCCTCGCGGGCGGTCAGCTCCTCGGTCATCGTCGCCCCGACCGACTCGGGCAGGGAGGTGCCGAGGTAGCGCATCCGCGCCGCGATGTCGTGGGCGACCACCGCCTTGATGAAGGCCTCGCCCTCCCCGGTGCAGGAGATCGCCGCGACGCCGTCGCGGGCGTAGGTGCCGGCACCGACGATGGGAGTGTCCCCCACCCGGCCCTCGCTCTGGTTCACCATGCCACCGGTGGACGTGGCCGCGGCCAGATGGCCGGCGGCGTCGAGCGCGACGGCTCCGACGGTGCCGTGACGGGCCGGTTCGAGCAGGCGGTCCTGGACGTTCCGCAGCTGCTGCTGACGGGCCGGGGTGACGAAGTAGGTCGGCTCGGCGGTGGTCAGCCCCCACCCGGTGAGCCGGTCCTCGTCGGGTGCGACCAGCAGGACCGCCCTGGTCTCCTCCATCACCTTGCGCGCGGCCAGGATCGGGTTGCGGGCGCTGCGGCAGGCGGTGATCGCGCCGGCGCGGCCGTCCCCGGTCATCACGCACGCATCGAGCTCCGCCGTGCCGGCCGCGGTCAGCGCCGCACCCCGGCCGGCGTTGAACAGCGGGTCGTCCTCGAGCTGCTCCACCGCGGCGCACACCGCGTCCAGCGCGGCCCCGCCCGCCTCCAGCACCCGCGCGCCGGCCGCGTAGGCGCGGCTCAGGCCGTCGGCGTAGGAACCCTGGGCCTCCAGTGTGAGCTCCTCCACCCGGCCGCCGGCACCACCGTGCAGCACGAGCGACCAGCCGCGTGCCGGTGGTGCGACCTGCAACAGCTGCATCTGAGGGGACCTTCCGTTCCGTGTCGTCGAAGAGCATGCGGGCGGGGCGATGGCGCACCGGCCCGTGGTCGAGATGGTGCCCGGCGTCAGCGGCCGCCGGCCTGCCGGGTGATGTAGTTGACCGCCACGAAGGCGGAGAACAGCCGCAGCAGGTCGTCGTCGGTGATGCTCACGGTGCGCTCCCCCGCGCGCTCCACCCCGCGCACCCAGGTGGCGACCTCGGCCATGTCCGCGGTCTGCACGTCGAGCTCCAGCGTCGCGGGCCGGGAGATGCCCGGCGTCGACACGCCCCCGGCAGCCACCCGTCGGACCGCTTCCTCCGCGCCCTCGCGGATGCGCCGGCAGGACTCTTCCGGGTGCAGATTGAGCGCGCTGAAGCGGGTGACCGACTCCTTCGTGGTCACGTGCACCGCCTCACGGGCGAACGGCTCGGTCTCCCGGCGGGTCACCTCGTCGCCGGACACGAACGCGATCGGGACGCCGAAGTGCTCAGCCACCAGCGCGTTGATGCCGCTCTCGCCGACCTCCCGGCCGTTCACCCGGGCGGCCGCGAACACCTCCGGGTTGTAGGTGTGCGACAGCGTGGAGGGCCGGCCGGAGATCGAGCCGTGGTAGCCCACGAAGAACGCCGCGTCGAAGGTCTCGTCCAGCCCCTGCATCATGTATCGCGGCTTGTGCCGCCCGGCCAGGTAGGTGGCCCCGCCGGCGATCTGCCGCGGGTCGAGGTTGGCCATCGTGCCGTGCGAGTCGTTGAGCACGACCTGGGTCGCCCCGCCGGCGATCGCGCCCTCGATGGCCGCGTTCACCTCGGCCAGCATCAGCTGGCAACCCACCTCGTAGCGCGCGCCCCCGGTCGGCCGGCACTGGTCCCAGTCGACGATCCCGGCCACGCCCTCCATGTCGAAGGAGATCCAGACCTTCATGCGTGCTCCTCGGGATTCTCTGGCATCGCGTTCTTCGGCAGGGGGATCAGGGCGAGCTCGCCGGCCTTGAGGCAGGCCGAGACGTGAGCGGGCCCGACGGGCGCGAGCGCGGGGTCGGTGGTCCGGCAGACGTCGGAGGCGAGCGCGCAGCGGGGGTGGAAGCGGCAGCCCGCCGGCACGTCGTAGGGGCTGGGCGGCTCGCCGTCCAGCTCGAACGCGTCGTTGGTGCTGCCCTGGGTCATCCGCGGGATCGAGTCGATGAGGGCCCGCGTGTAGGGGTGGCGAGGGTTGGCGAACAGCTCGGCGGTGTCGGCGATCTCCACGACCCGGCCGAGGTACATCACCGCGACGCGGTCGCTGAGGTGCTGTACGACGGCGAGGTTGTGGGCGATGAAGAGGATCGAGAGGCCCAGCTCCTCGCGCAGCTTCGCGAACAGCTCCAGGATCGTCGCCTGCACCGAGACGTCGAGCGCGGACACCGGCTCGTCGGCGATGAGGACGTCGGGGCGGCACGCCAGGGCGCGGGCGATGGCGATGCGCTGGCGCTGCCCGCCGGAGAACTGGCCCGGGTAGGCGTCGAGCGCGTCCTCCTCCAGGCCCACGAGGTTGAGCAGCCGGATGCTCTCCTGGCGGACCTGCGCGCGGGGCACGACCCGGTGCAGCCGGAGCAGCTCGCCGAGCACCGATCCGACGCTGAGGCGCGGGTTCAGCGACGAGTACGGGTCCTGGAAGACCATCTGCACTCGGCGCGAGGACGCCGTGGTGCGGCGCGCAAGGGCCCCCTCGGCGTGGTGCACCTCGCCCGTCGTCGCACTGGTGCTCCCCACCAGGATCTTCGCGAGGGTCGACTTGCCGGAGCCGGACTCGCCGACCAGGGCGAGGATCTCGCCCCGGCGCAGCTCGAGGTCGACGCCGTCCAGCGCCGCGAGGCTGGTGGGCTGCTTGCGGGAGAGCCTGCTCACCCAGGAGGACCCGGCGGTGTAGGTCTTCGTGACGCCCCGCACGCTCAACGCGGGCGCGACCTGACCCGTCTCGCTGGCCGTCGACGTCGTGCTCACGCCGGCACCTCCTCGACCAGCCGGTCGGACTCGAAGCAGGCCACCCGGCGACCGAACGCCACCGGCTCCAGCGGCGGCACCGCATCGTGGCAGTGCGCGCGCACGAAGGCGCAGCGGGGGGCGAACGGGCAGCCGGCCGGGCGGTCGGCGACGTTGGGCGGGAACCCGGGGATCGGCACCAGCTCGCGCTCGGGCTGGTCGAAGTCCGGCGCCGAGTCCAGCAGCGCTCGGGTGTAGGGGTGGCGGGGACGGTGGAACACCTCGGCCACCGACCCCTCCTCCACGATGTGGCCGGCGTACATGACCGCCAGCTCGCTGCAGGTCTGGTTCACCACGGCCAGATCGTGGGTGACGAAGACCAGCGAGGTCCCGTTGTCGGCGCACAGCCGCTCCAGCAGCCGGAGCACCTGCAGTTGCACGGTGACGTCGAGCGCTGTCGTCGGCTCGTCGCACAGCAGCAGCCGCGGGCCGCAGGAGACCGCCATCGCGATCATGACGCGCTGGCGCAGGCCGCCGGAGAGCTCGTGCGGGTACGCGCGGGCCCGGCGGGCGGGGTCGGGGATGCCGGTCCTCGCCATCATCTGCACCGCGAGCTCGCGGGCCTGCTTGGCGGACAGGCCCAGGTGCCGGCGCGGTCCCTCGGCGATCTGGTCGCCGACCCGCATGACGGGGTTGAGCGCCGTCATCGGCTCCTGGAAGACCATGGCGATCTCTGGCCCCATCAGCGCCTGCCGCTCGCGAGCGGGCATCGCGAGCAGGTCCTCGCCCTCGTAGCGGATGCGCCCGGAGAGCACCTCGACCCCGCGCGGCAGCAGGCCGGCCACGGCGCGCAGGCTGAGCGACTTGCCCGAACCCGACTCGCCCACGATGCCGAGCCGCTGGCCGGCGCGGACCTGGAAGGACACACCCTCGACGATGGGGACGGTGCGGCCGCCGGAGTGGCGGGTGCCGAGGGTGAGGTCCTCGACCGAGAGGAGCGGCGCGCTGCTCATCGGCGGCGCTCCGGGCTGAGCTGGTCGGCCAGTCCGTCGCCGAGCAAGGACAGGCCCAGGCTGGTCACGACCACGGCGAGGCCGGGGATGGTCGCCTGCTGCCACTGGGTGGTGATGAACTCCTGCCCGTCGAGGATCATGCTCCCCCACTCCGCGGTCGGCGGGGCGATGCCCAGCCCCAGGTAGCCCAGGGTCACGATCGCCATGATGTCCATCACGATGTCGCTCATCGCGTAGATGAGGGCCTGGGACAGCACGTTCGGTGCGATGTGACGCACCAGGGTGCGCCCGTGGGACAGGCCGCCCAGCCGGGCGGCGACGACGTACTCCTGCTTCTTGGCGACCAGCAGCTCCCCGCGGACGATCTTGGCGTAGGAGACCCAGGAGACCGCCGCGATGGCGAGGTAGATGCTGCTCTCGCCCGCGCCGAGCACGAACACCAGCGCGATGACGAGGACGTAGAAGGGGAAGGCGAAGAAGACGTCGACGACCCGCATGACGACGACGTCGAACCAGCCGCCGAAATAGCCCGCGAGCGCACCGAGCACCGTCCCGACGACGAACGGGATCAGCACCGCGAGGAAGCCGACCCGCAGGTCGACCCGGGCGCCCCAGAGCAGTCGCGAGAGCACGTCGCGCCCGTACTTGTCGGTGCCCAGCAGGTGGGTCGCGCTCGGCGACTGGAGCGCGTTCTGCAGGTCCTGCTTGACGGGGTCATAGGGCGCGAGCACGGGTGCGAGCACGGCGACGGCCAGCAGGAGCCCGACGATGACGACGCCGGCCATCAAGGTGCCGTTGCGGTACCAGGGCTTGAGGGCCCGCGAGCGCAGCGGCCGGCGGCCGACCCTGGCAGCGGCGACGGTGGCGGTGCTCATGCCAGCTCCCTGCTGCTGAGGTCGACGCGCGGGTCGATCGCCGTGTAGACGACGTCGGTGAGGATGCCGACGACGACCACGAAGAGGGCCACGAACAGGGCGACGGCCTGGATGGTCGGGAAGTCGCGGGAGAAGATCGAGTTGACCATCAGCGAGCCCAGCCCGGGGACGGCGAAGACCTTCTCGATGACCAGCGAGCCGCCCACCAGGTAGCCGAGGTTCACTCCGATGATGGAGACGGTGGGGATGGCCGCGTTGCGGAGCACGTGCTTGCGGAACAGCGTGGTGCCGGCCAGGCCCTTGGAGCGTGCGGTGCCGACGTAGTCCGAGCCGAGCACCGTGATGGTGGACGCGCGCAGGCTGCGGATCGTCGTCGGCGTCATGGCCAGCGCGAGGGTCAGCGCCGGCAGGAACAGGTAGAAGACGTGGTCGGCCGGGCTCTCGCCGTAGCCGCCGACCGGGAAGGCGTGCACCTTCACCGCCAGCAGGAGGATGAGCATAATGCCGACCCAGAACTGCGGCATCCCCTGGCCCAGCAGTGTGAAGACGCGGACTCCCAGGTCCTGGGCGCGGCCGGGCTTGGACGCGGCGAGGGCTGCCAGCGGGACGCTGATCACCAGCGAGAGCACCAGGGCGTAGAGCAGCAGGGAGAGGGTGACCGGGATCGCCTGCAGCACCAGCTGGGACACCGGCCGGCCGTAGGTGATGCTCTGCCCGAGGTCACCGGTGACGAGGTGCCCCAGGAACAGGACGTACTGCTCCCACAACGGTTCGTTCAACCCCAGCTTCTCGCTGAGCGCGGCCACCCGCTCCGGCGTCGCCGTCTGCCCCAGGATCGCCACCGCCGGGTTGCCCGGCAGCAGGTGCACCATGAAGAAAACGATGATGGTGACGCCGAACGCGACCGGGACCGCCTGCAGCAGCCGGGCCGGGATGAACTTGAGCCGGTCCAGCACCTCATCACCTTCTCTCGTTCCGCGCAGCATCCGGTCTGCGCGTGGTGCCGTCGCTCGGGTGCGGGGGCGGCGCCCTGGACGCCGCCCCCGCCGGCCGTCAGCCCTTGGTGACGTCCTCGAGGTGGTAGTTGCCGAGCGGCGTCACCTGGAAGCCGTGGACCTTGTTGCTCATCGCGTAGGCATAGGGCGAGTAGTAGAGATAGGCCAGGAACGCGTCGTCACCGGTCTGCTGCTGCAGCTTGGTGTAGAGCGCGGCCCGCTTGGCCTGGTCGACCTCGGTCTGCGCCTGCTTGTTGATCGCGATGACATCAGCGCTGTTGTAGTACGTGAACGCCGAGTGCGAGCCGCCGTTGGGGTCGACGGCGAACGAGGTCCACTCGTCCGGGTCCGGGATGTCCATCGTCCAGGCGGAGATGCACATGTCGAAGTCGGACTTGAGGCGCGCCTGCTTGTTCGCGGTCGGGTCGAGCTGGCGGATCTGCATGTCGATGCCGATCTGCTTCAGCGAGCTCTGCATGATCTGCGCCACCGACGCCTGGTTCGGGTCGCCGGCGGAGATCAGCAGGCTGGTCTTGAAGCCGTTCGGCTGCGAGGACTGCGCCAGCTCGGCCTTCGCCTTCGCCAGGTCGAAGGTCGGCCCGTTCACGCTCTTGTCGTAGAACGGCGTGCCCGGGGACAGCAGCGAGTTGGCCGGCTGGCCGTTGCCGTAGAGGACGGCGTTCACCATGGACGCGCGGTCGATGGCGAAGGCGATCGCCCGCCGCACGTGCACGTCGTCGAACGGCTTCACCTTCTGGTTGAAGGCGATGTAGTCGATGCGGGTCGAGGTGAAGGCCTTGGCCTCCACGTTCGGCGTGGTCCCGAGCGACTTGAAGCTCGACCAGTCGGGAGTGTCGTCGATGTCGATCTGCCCGCCCTGCAGCTGCAGCTTGCGGGTGTTGGCGTCGGGCACCACGGTCCAGGTGACGCTGTTCAAGCTCGGCTTGCCCTGCTGCCAGTAGCTCGGGTTCTTCTTCACCCGGACGAACTGACCCTGCTGCCAGGTGTCCCAGACGAACGGCCCGGTGCCGACCGGGGCCTTGTAGAACTCGTCCTTGGACTTGCCGCCGTAGTTGTTCGGGATGATGCCGTTGCTGAACAGCGACAGGTCGGCGATGATCGGCGCCCACGGGTGCTTGAGCTTGACCTCGACGGTCTTGTCGTCGACCGCGGTCACCGAGGCGATCGCGTCGTTGATGTAGCCCCACCCGTCACTGCCGGTCTTGCTGTCCTCGTCGATGGAGAACTTGACGTCGGCCGCGGTCATCGGCTGCCCGTTGGAGAACTTCACCCCGTCCCGCAGGGTGATCGTGTAGGTCAGCTTGTCGTCGGACACCTTGTAGCCGGTCGCGAGCCACGGCTTGACGTCCTGGCCGTCGTCCGTGACCTCGAACAGCGGCTCCATGATCTGCTCCATCACGTAGATGGAGTTGTTGTCGAAGGTGGTCGTCTTGTCCATGGAGATGATGTCCGCCGACCGCGCGATCGTCAGGTCACCACCACTCTTGCCCGACCCCGCGGGTGCGCCCTGGGCGCTGTTGCCGGCGGAGCCGCCACCGCAGGCGGCCAGCGCCACGGCGGTGAACGCCGCAACCCCGGTGATCTTCAAGCGGTTCGCTCGTCCCATCGAGTGCTCACCCTTCTGCCCATGACAGCGGAACTGGCCCGCACGCCGGAGCTGCCCCTCTTGGAGCGCTCAGCCACCCGTGTTGCACTGACCGTAGCGATCGTTACGGGATTTGACTAGACCCTTCATCTCGTTTCGTTCGTTACAGGACTGTGACGGGGGTGGGCGGCTGAGCGGCCCGCCCCAGCCGCACGTCGCCGACCGGCTTGGCGAGTGGCAGAGCGGCTGTCGACGGGAGCGGCTGCGCTCGGGGCTCGTCGGTCTCTCCGCCGCCGGTTTCTGCGGATCTTGATGCGCTGTGCACCTTGGCCGAGCGTGGGACGGTCTCAAGATCCACCCGCTTCTTCCGTGATCAAGCAGGATTGGCGGGGCTTCCGGTCGCCGCTCAGGGCCGGGTTGGGGCCGGCGAGAATGGGCCGGCAATCATTGCCTGGTCTTGACCTTCGGGCTGCTGATTCTGCCTGTCCGGCAACGAGAACTGTCGGTGCTCACGTCTAGGTTCAG
>JBQCHF010000104.1:0-3137 GCA_051954955.1 Motilibacteraceae bacterium | reverse complement strand
GCGGGGGGGCCCCCCCCCCCCCCGGGGGGCCCGCGGGGGCCCGGCGCCCCCCGGGCCCTCGTGCAGGTTTTGCGGGGGCCCCCGTCGGGGGTGTCGGGGCGCTACGGGACGCCCCACAGGGTCGTGCCGGTCAGGCGCTCTTGCGATGCCCGTCCGACCCGCCCCCGGGTCCGTGGCGGAGGATCTCCAGCCGCTCGGCGAGCAGCTCCTCCAGGTCGGCGATGCTGCGCCGCTCCATCAGCATGTCCCAGTGCGTGCGCTGGGGCTTGACCTTCTTCGGCTCGGGGAGCGCACCGTCGGTGCGCAGGGCCTCGGCGCCGCACTTCGGGCACTCCCAGAGAACCGGGACCTCGGCCTCGACCGAGAACGGCACCGTGACGGTGTGACCGTTCGGGCAGCCGTAGGACACGTCGACGCGGGGCGCCGCCTCGACGTTGGAGTCCGTCTCGTAGCTCTGGGCCCCGAGGCGCGAGCCGCGCAGTGCTCGCTCGCTCATGAAATCCCTCCGGTGACTCAGATCCAGACAGGGTCGCTGTCTCGCCCTGCCCAACGGTCGATACCCCTCTAGGAGTCCCTGACACGTGCCCGACCCGTGCCCGACCCGTGGCTCGCACCTGGCTGCCGGCGCCGCCCCAGCCCCACCACCGGGAGTGCGCGGCAGGGTGGCGGCGGGGGACAAGGGGAAGGGGACCGGCATGGACAGCAGCCACGGTCAGCAGCCGGACCGCCCTCGCGACGGTCGTGAGATGGATCGCTCTCGCGACGGCCGCCCCAAGGATCAGGACAAGGGGTGGGCGGGCGCCTCCGTGCCGGTGCTCGGCGCGGTCCGCCTGGGCATCGGCCTGGGCATGCTGGCCGCCCCCTCCCTGCTCACCCGCTGGCTGCGCCCGGACGACGCCGAGGCCCGCCGCTGGACCTGGGCGCTGCGCATGGTGGGCGGTCGGGAGCTGGCGCTGGGCGCGGGCTGCCTGCGTGCCTGGGGTCGTGGCGGAGACACGACCGGGTGGGTGGCGGCCCAGGCCACCGCCGACGCCGGCGACGCGCTGGCCGCGCTGCTGGCGGTCCGCGGCGGCGACGTCGAGGCCGGGCGCGGGAAGGTGCTGGCGCTCAGCGCGGTGTCGGGCGTGGTCGCCGAGGTGGCCATGGTCGCCCGGCTCCGCCGGGCCGGCTGAGACCGTCCTCGACGTGTCCGCCGCGCACAGGGCCGACCACGACGTGTCCGTGCGCCCGGCACGCCCGCAGGACGCCGAGGCCGTCGTCGTCGCGGACCGGCTGACCTGGACCAGCACCGCCTCGCCGGCGCCCCCGCCGCAGGACTGGACGGTGACCGATCCGGCCGCGCTGGTGCCCGACCTGCTGGTGGCCGAGCTGGACGGGCGCGTCGTCGGCTACGTGCGGATGGTGCGCCCCTCGGACCTGCCCAGCCATCAGCACGTCCGCGCCCTGGAGGGCTTGGCCGTTCATCCCGACGCGCAGGGCAGGGGCGTGGGCCGCGCCCTGGTGCAGGTGGCCGTCGAGGCGGCCCGCGCGGCCGGTGCCCGCAAGCTCTCTCGCTGCGGGTGCTCGGCCACAACGCGGCGGCCCGGGCCCTCTACGCCCGCTGCGGCTTCGTGGAGGAAGGCGTCCTGCGCGGGGAGTTCGTCCTCGACGGCGAGCCGGTCGACGACGTCCTGATGGCCCGCGCGCTGTGAGGCTCGCTCACGCCACCCGGTAGCGCTCGGCGTCCGCGGACTTGAAGGTCAGCCCGTTCCCGGCCGCGCCGACGTCCGGGGTCATGGAGCCGCCGGCGGGGGAGAGGGCGCCGTCGAAGAGCTGATCCTCGATCCGGGCGTGGTCGTGGAAGTACTCGATGTGCCGCATGTTCGGGGTGGCTGCGGCCACGTGCACGGCAGCGTTGGGCGCGCAGTGCGCGGACACCTGCAGACCTCGACCGGCGGCCACCGCGGCCGCCCGCAGCCACTCGCCGTAGCCGCCGCACCGGGTCACGTCGACCTGCAGGCAGTCCACCGCACCGGCCTCCACCATCCGGTGGAAGTAGAACAGGTCGTAGCCGTACTCGCCGGCGGCGACGTCGGTGTCCAGGGCGAGGCGCACCTGTGCCAACCCGGCCAGGTCGTCGCTGGAGACCGGCTCCTCGAACCAGGTGACGCCCAGCTCGTCCAGCCGCCGGCCCACCCGCACCGCCTGGCCGACGGTGTAGCCGCCGTTGGCGTCCACGAAGACCTCGCATCCGGGCCCCACGACGTCGCGGACCAGCTCCACCCGGTGCAGGTCGCGCTGCACCTGCGTGCCCCACGACTCGCCGATCTTGATCTTGACTCGCGGGATGCCCAGCTCGTGCGCCCAGCGGCCCACCTGCTCGCGGGTGCGCTGGTCGTCGTAGGTGGTGAAGCCGCCGCTGCCGTAGACCTCGACGGCGTCGTGGACCCGGCCGAACAGCTGGGCCAGCGGCACGTCGAGCAGCCGCGCCTTGAGGTCCCACAGCGCCTGGTCGACCGCGCTGAGCGCGCAGGAGACCAGGCCGGGGCGACCGAGGTTGCGCACGGCGCGCGCCATCGCCGTCCACGACCCCGGCACGTCCAGGGCGTCGCGGCCGGTGACGACGCCGGCCAGCTCTCCCGAGACGAGCGGCACGCACGCAGCGCCGGCGTAGGTCCAGCCGACCCCGGCGACCTCGCCCGCGTGGGCGTGCACCAGGACCACCGTGGTGGAGTCCCAGGCGATGGTGCCGTCCGCCTCGGGGGCGTCGGTGGGCACGGTGTATGCCGTGACCCTCACCTCGTCGACCGGCACCGTGCCCGCACTCACCGTCCCCGGCGGCATCAGTCCGATCCCGGCAGGAGCTCCGCCACCTTGGTCTTCACGCCTTCCTTGACCACGCCCCACCGGTCCTCGTCGCCGTGCATGAGCGACCGGGCGGTGGCCCTCATCTCCGTGAGCGTGGCGTGCGGCGGCACCGGGGGCACGTTCGGGTCCACGTGGACGTCGAGGACGGTGGGCCGGTCGGCCGACAGCGCTCGCCGCCAGGCGTCCTCGAGCTGGGCGGGGTCGTCGACGGTGATGGCCTGCAGGCCCAGGCTCGCGGCGAAGGCCGCATAGTCCACGTCCGGCAGGGTCTGCGACTCGGCGAACTTGGG
>JBQCHF010000103.1:0-2532 GCA_051954955.1 Motilibacteraceae bacterium | reverse complement strand
CGTTCGGCGCCCGGCTGCAGTCGGAGCAAAAGGTGCGCCAGTTCGCGGCGGACGCCTCGCACGAGCTGCGGACCCCGCTCACCACGATCCGGGGCTATGCCGAGCTGTACCGGCAGGGGGCGCTAGGGCCGGAGGAGCTTCCGGACGCTATGCGCAGGATCGAGCAGGAGGCGCAGCGCATGAGCACGCTGGTGGCTGAGCTGCTGGAGCTGGCGCGGCTGGACCGCACCTCGTCCCTCGACCTCGCCGAGGCCGACCTGGCGGCGGTGGTGCGGGACGCGGCGGCCGACGCCCGGGCGGTCGAGCCGGACCGGCCAGTTCAGGCGGACGCACCGGATGGGCTGATCGTGATGGTCGACGAGCCACGGATCCGGCAGGTGCTGGCGAACCTGCTGGCCAACGTGCGCGAGCACACGCCCGCCCGGACGCCGGTGGCGGTCCGCCTGGCGCCGGTGCAGGGCGGGGTGGTGCTGGAGGTGGCCGACGCCGGCCCCGGGATGCCTCCGCAGGACGCTGCGCGCGCGCTCGACCGGTTCCACCGCGGCGGGGACCGCGCAGACGGCGAGGGGGACGCCGGGATGAACGGCGCCGGCAGCGGCGGCGGCAGCGGCCTGGGATTGTCCATCGTGCAGGCTATCGCCGTGGCCCACGGTGGCCAGGCCACCCTGGAGTCGTGGCCCGGCCAGGGCACCCGCGTGCGCGTCTGGCTCCCGACGGTCATCCAGCCCGGCCAGGTTCCTTAGACGGAGTTTCGCTCCTTGGTGGGTCTAAGCTCCGGCGGCATCGGACTCAGGACGTGCTGCTTGATCCGGAGGACGGCCGCCGCCGCTGGGTGCGGGGCGGCACCGGTGTGCGGTCGGTGTGCTCAGGGGGCGTTGGTGCCGGTAGCTGCGCGATGATCTCCAGCCCGCGGCCGTTCTTCCCGTCTGGGGTGAGATCCTCCCAGCCCTCGATCTCGGCGAGCGTCCGCCCGGCCCAGCCGTCGACGGTGTTGAGGAGGCTGATGAAAAAGTCGACGGCCAGCGCCCGCAGGTAGACCTGATCCTGCAGCACGGCCCGGCCGTCGAGGAACTCCTGCTTGACGGCCCCGCTGAAGCGCAGCATCTGCTGGGCGTCGCTGCGCACCTGCTCCAAGGTGGCGACGAGCTGCTCTTTGGTCCCCAGCGGAGCGATGAACACCCGGAGCATCGCCTCGAAGTCCATCGCAAACGGCGACACCGGAGTATCGAGCCACTCGCGCAGCACCTGCCGCCCCGCGTCGGTGATCGAGTAGACCGTCCGCGGCCGCCTCCCGACGTACTCGCGCTTGGCTACGGCCAGCCCCATGGCGGCCAGCCGCTTGACCTCGCGGTAGATCGCGCTCTCGGCCCGTGGCCAGACGTAGCGGAAGTAGCGGACCCGCTGCTGGGCCAGCTCGTAGGTGGACCACGGGTGCACGGCCAGCTGCGCCAGGACGGCGTACGAGGTCGTCGTCAGGCCCGACGGCGCATCGTTCATGGGTCTTGACATACTCCAAACGCGAGTATTAGGTTTACTAGCGTTTGGAGTATAGCAGTGGGCCGGGCCCGGGGCCACCCACCGGCCCGGGGGGAGGTCACGGACATGACCACCATCGACACCATCGACCTCGCCGGACTCGACGGCGGACCTGTCAGCCTCGCCACCAAGCAGCTCGACGAACTGGACTCGCGGGTCCAGGGTCGGTTGCTGCGCCCCGGCGACCGGGGCTGGGACGAGGCCGTTGCGATCTGGAACGGCATGGCGGCCAGGCTCCCTGCACTGGTCCTCCAGCCGGTCTCGGCCCACGAGGTCGCCGCCGCCGTCGGGTTCGCCCGCGAGCATGGGCTGCTGCTCAGCGTCAAGGGCGGGGGCCATAACATCGCCGGAACCTCCATGGCACCGAGCGGCCTGACCCTCGACCTGTCCCGCATGCGCCAGGTCGACGTCGACCCCGACGCCAAGCTCGCCCACGTCGGCCCGGGGTGCCTGCTCGGCGAGGTCGACCAGGCAACCCAGGCCCACGGGCTGGCCACCGTGCTCGGCTTCGTGTCCGAGACCGGCGTGGCCGGCCTGACCCTGGGGGGCGGCTTTGGCTATCTGGCCCGCAGGTTCGGCTGGACGGTCGACAACCTCGCCGAGGTCGAGATCGTCACCGCCGACGGTGCGATCCGCACCGCCAACCGCGACCAGCATCCCGAGCTGTTCTGGGCGCTGCGGGGTGGTGGCGGCAACTTCGGGGTCGTCACCCGGTTCAGCTTCCGCCTGCACCAGGTCGGCCCCACCGTCACCGGCGGCCTGATCATCTGGAGCGCGGAGCGGGCCGCCGAGGTCCTGGCCGCCTACCGCGACCTCACCGAATCGGCGCCGCGAGAGCTGACCGCCGCGGCGATCGTGCGGCTCGCCCCGCCGGCCCCGTTCCTGCCCCAGGCCTGGCACGGCAAGCCCATCGCCGGGATCCAGGTGTGCCACAGCGGCACCAACGCCGACGCCGACCTAGCCCCGGTTCGCGCGCTCGGGAACCCGATCGTGGAC
>JBQCHF010000102.1:0-28549 GCA_051954955.1 Motilibacteraceae bacterium | reverse complement strand
CGCACTCGTCGTCGGTGCACTGCTCGGTGCCGCGGAACACGATCCGGGCGTGCTCGACGCTGAGCGCGCCGCGCTCCAACGCGGCCTTCGTCTGCGGGAGACGGGTGGCCAGAGCCCGGGCGAGGTCGACCACGGCGTCGGCCTCGCGCCGGGTCATGGTGAGGGCCAGGCGGACCTCCTCGGTGCCGATCTCGTAGCTGCCGGAGGAGTCCACCGTCGCCTCACCGGCGACGAGTGCGGCCGCGCCGAGGCGCTGGGCGTGCAGCCACGCCAAGGCTGCGTCCCAGGCCTTGAGCAGCAGCACCCGGTCGTAGGACGCGAGCTCCTCGGTGTCCAGCAGGGACATCCTGGCGATGCCGAGCGGGTCCGGCTGCTCGATCACCCCGCGCAGCACCCGACGGGCGAACGGCTCCGGCGGGCGAGGCTCCACGACCGGCGGTTCGCCGTTCTCGGCGCGACGGGCCGCGCGTGCGCGCTGGGCGGCCTCGGCTTCGGGGGGCAGGTCCCCGGCCAGGACCGCCTCGGCGACCAGTGCCGCCCCCACCCGCGGGTCCAGCCGCTCCCGCCACACCGGATCGGACCGGTCCACCGTCGAGAAGTCCGCCGGCGCCGAACCCAGCAGCTCCCGGAACCGCCACCCGACCCGACCCACCTTGTCGCTGATGCGGGAACGCAGCCGCACCCCCAGCACCTCGTCACGGACCATCACCCCGCTACCGGCCAGCACCCCGAACGTGTCCGTCATGGAACCCAACCTAGAGACCGGCACCGACAGTTCTCATTGCCGGGCAAGCAGAATCAGCACCTCGATGGTCAAGTCCAGGCAATGATTGCTGTCCTCCGTTGGTGGCGATGAGCGGCGACCGAAAGTCCCGCCATCTCTGCTTGATCACGGGGGACGGGGGCTGGATCTTGAGACCGCGCCACGCTCAGCCAAGGTGCACAGCGCATCAAGATCCGCGAGAACCGACGGCGGGACATCACAAAGAACCCCGAGCGGAGCCGCTTCCGCCACCAGCCGCCCTTGACCTTGGACGAGCCAAGCCGCAGCAACGAGACGACGATCTACATCTTCCGCATGATCACCAGGGGAGGCTCAGGCCCCCCGCGTGACCACCCAGGCCAGAACTCCCAGCATGAGCACCCCGAACGCGGCCGCGGCGAGCAGATACCCGTCGACGACCCTCAGCACCCAGCGGAGCCAGCGCGGCTCGATGTCCCCCCACATGCCAGAACCATCGGCGGGACAGGGCGGGCGCTGTAGCTACCCGTGGGCCTCCAGCACGCTGTTCCCGCCGTCGACGACGAGGCACTGCCCGGTCACGTAGGACGCGCCCGGCGAGGCGAGGAAGGCGACAGCCGCTGCGACCTCGGCCGGGTCGCCGCACCGCCCGACCGGTGTCCGGACCCCGTGCCGGAGCTCCTCCGGCGTCGACGACGCGGTCGCGATCCACCCCGGCGCGACCGCGTTGCACGTCACGCCGCGGCCGGCCGCCTCCACGGCGGTGGCCCGGGTGAGCCCGACCATCCCGGCCTTGGCCGCGGTGTACGCCGCCTCGCCCGGCATGGCGTTGACCGGCCCCGACGTCGAGGCGACGTTGACGATCCGCCCCCACCCCGCGGCGAGCATGCCGGGGAGCGCGGCGCGCGTGACCAGGAAGGCGGTGGTGAGGTTGCGACGCAGCCCCAGCTCCCACTGCGCCAGCGGCAGGTCCGGGAGCGGCAGCCACACCTCGGGCGACCCGACGACGGACATGCCGGCGTTGTTGACCACCACGTCGAGCGACCCGTGCGCCTCGGCGACCTCGCGCACCACACGCTGCACCGACGCCTCGTCGGAGAGGTCGGCGACGGCCCCCAGGACCTCGACGCCGGTCAGCTCTCCCAGCTCCCGCGCACGGTCGCGGATGCGCTCGGTCGTCGAGGTCACCACCACCCGCGCCCCACGCCGCAGCAGCGCCAGCGCACAGGCGAAGCCGATGCCCTCGGCCGAACCGGCACCGGTGACGAGCGCGACCCGCCCGTCCAGCGAGCCGAAAGGGTCGGTCACAGAGCCCTCCACGAGCTACTCGGCCGGCGGCTCGAACTGCCTGGTCCGCGCCATCCCGGCAGCCCGGCCCTTGCCGGCCACGACGAGCGCCATCTTCCGCGACGCCTCGTCGATCATCTCGTCACCGAGCATCGCCGCGCCGCGCTTCCCGCCGGCCTCCGACGTGTAGTAGGCGTAGGCGTCGAGGATGAGCTCGGCGTGGTCGTAGTCCTCCTGCCGCGGCGAGAACACCTCGTTGGCGGCGTCGATCTGCCCGGGGTGCAGCACCCACTTGCCGTCGAAGCCCAGCGCGGCCGAGCGGCCGGCCACCCGCCTGAAGCCGTCGACGTCGCGGATCTGCAGGTACGGCCCGTCGATGGCCTGCTTGTCGTAGGCCCGGGCGGCCATGAGGATCTGCATGAGGATGTAGTGGTAGGCGTCGCCGACGTCGTAGCCGGGCGGCTGCTCCCCCACCACCAGCGACTTCATGTTGATGCTGGCCATGAAGTCGGCCGGCCCGAAGATGACGGTCTCGACCCGCGGCGACGCCGCCGCGATGCCGTTCACGTTGGTCAGCCCGAGCGCGTTCTCGATCTGGGCCTCGATGCCGATCCGGCCGACCTCGTAGCCCATCGTCTTCTCGATCTGGGTGAGCAGGACGTCCAGCGCCACCACCTGCTCGGGCGTCTGCACCTTGGGCAGCATGATGCAGTCGAGGTTGGCGCCGGCCCCCTCCACCACCTCGACGACGTCGCGGTAGGTCCACTGGGTCGTCCAGTCGTTCACCCGGACGGTGCGCACCTTGTCGCCCCAGCCGCCCTCGTTGAGCGCGGCCACGATGTTCTTGCGGGCGTCGGGCTTGGCCAGCGGCGCCACCGCGTCCTCGAGGTCGAGGAACACCTGGTCGGCCGGAAGACCCTTGGCCTTCTCGACCATCTTGGTGCTCGACCCCGGCACCGCGAGGTTGGAGCGTCGCGGCCGCAGGGCGCGGGACGAGGGCGCGGACGGGACGGTCATCGTCGACCTCCTGCTGGGCGCCCCGCAGCGGATCGCGGGGCGGGCGGGCTCGGTGGCCCGAGCCTACCCACGAGTAGCAGGGGCCCGGCACGTCCGCCGGCGGTGACCGTGGTCACCCGCGCCGGACTACTCCACCGGGACGGCGCCCGGCTCGTCCGGGTCCTGCGCGCTCACCACGACAGCCAGCCCGGCCAGGATCAGCGCGAGCGCAGGGAACGCGGCCACCGGCGGCACCTGCCCCAGCCACAGCGCGGCCAGCAGCGTGGCACCGGGCACCTCGAGCAGGATGCACAGCGAGACCACGGTCGGGCTCACCCGGCGCAGCACCACGTTGAACACCGAGTGCCCGAGCAGCTGCGCTGCGATGGTGAGCAGGACCAGCCGTCCCCAGTCGATCCCGGCGTAGCCACCGAGGGCCTGGCGCCCGGCCAGGCAGGCGACCAGCAGCAGCACCGCGGTGGAGCCGTAGCAGAGCGTGGTGTAGGTCGTGGTGGTGACATCCCGGCGCACCCGCGAGCCGACCACGACGTAGGACGCCGAGAAGATGCCGCCGGCCAGCGCCAGCAGGTCGCCGAGCAGCGCCCGCGAGGACAGCGAGACGTCGACGCCGGTGATGGCGACGACACCCACCAGCGCGACGCCCATCCCCACCCAGGTGCGCCCGGCCACGTGGTGCCCGGCAAGCCGGGCGAGCACCGCGGTCCACACCGCCTGCATGCAGACCAGTGCGGTCGAGGATGCGACGGAGGTGTAGCGCAGGCTGGGGATCCAGCAGGCGAAGTGAGCGGCCAGCAGGGCGCCGGCCGCCACGCTGCCCAGCCACGCCGACCGGGTCAGCCCGCGCAGCTCGGCCCGGTGCCGTACGAGCGCCACCGGCAGCAGCACCCCGGTGGCGAAGGCGTTGCGCCAGAAGGCGATCGCCAGCGCCGGGATGGCGGTGACGGCGATGAGCGGCCCGCTCGTGCTCACCCCGATGACGCCGACCAGCATGAGCAGCAGGTCGCGCGGGGCCGGTCGCGCGGAGGTGGACTGTGCCGACGTCGGCCGCCTGGTGCCCTGGTCCGTCGTCACGCCGGCCATCCTCGCACCCTCGCCGCGAACCCCCGGAGGCGTCCCCGCCCGGCGCGTAGGCTCCGGCCGTGACCTCCCCTGCGCCAGATGCGAACCCCGGGGCGGACCCCGAGGGCGGCCTCGGCCCCGCACTGGTGGACGAGGCCGGTCGGCGCACCGGGCTGCTCTGGGTCGACACCGGCGACGGCCGCGACCGCCCGGTCTGGCACGCCTGGGAGGACGGCGTCGCGCTGCTCGTCGTCGGGCTGGACCCCGCCTCCGGCGAGCAGCCCCTGCCCGGCCTGGCCGAAGCGGCTGCGGCCGGCCGACGGGTCAAGGTCACCGCGCGCAGCAAGGACAAAGGCGGCCGGATCGCCGCCTGGCCCGCCGCCGTCGAGCTGCTCGCGGCCAGCACCCCGGCATGGGACGCGGCGGCCGAGGCGCTGCACGGGGCGCGCCTGAACGAGCAGGACGTCGACGGCCAGCGCACCCGCTGGGCCGAGCACTGTCTGCTGGTCCGCCTCGTCCCCGCCGGCGACCCGCTCGAGCTCCCCGGCGCGATGCCGGCCGGCTCGCACGCCGCCCCACCCCCGCCCACCCCGGCGACCACCCGCGGCCCGCTCCCCTTCGTCCTGGGGCGCAGGCGCCGCCGCCGCTGACGCCCCCCCCTCAGCCCGGGCCCGGCCGGAATGATCACGGCCCCGTGATCCCTTCATGCTCACCTCAGCAGATCGGGCGAGGTGAGCATGAAGATGCTGAGGTGAGTGGCAGCTGACCGCCCCTCAGCCCAGCGTCAGCTCCCCCGCCAGCACCGGCGCGACGTCGCCGGCCACCGAGCAGCGCACCGCCCGGCCGCCCGACGCCTCCACCCGGCCGAACAGCGCCGACGGCCGCCCCATCTCCACGCCCTGCGTGATGGCGTAGTCGGTCACCCCGTCCCCCGGCACCGCGCCGGTCGCGACCAGGTGCACGCCCAGCCCCAGTGCCGCCGACCCCGTTGCCGCGTCCTCGCCGCCGCGCACATCCGGGCAGAACGCCCGCGACCGCACCCGCACCGCTCCGTCGCGGCTCTCCAGCACGTAGGCGCAGACGCCACCCCGCGCCACGCCGGACAGCGCTTCCAGCGCGGCGACGTCGGGGGTCGCGCGGGCCAGCGCGTCGGGCCGCACCGGCAGGAACGCCCAGTCCAGACCCGTCCCCGCCGCGCGCGCCTCACCCGCCGCGTCGTCCGGCCCGAGCCCGACCGCCGCCAGCAGCGGGCCGACGTCGAGCGGCTCGCCCACCGACGTCGCGGCACCGGTCAGCCGCACCCGCCCCGGCGCGCCCTCCGCCACGGCCTCCACCAGCAGCTGCACCTCGCCGGCGCCGCACCGCTGCACCACCTCGCCCACCGGCAGCAGCCCGCGCCGGGCCAGCACCCACGCGGTGCCCACCGACGGGTGCCCGGCGAAGGGCAGCTCGGCGACCGGCGTGAAGATGCGCACCGCGTAGGAGGCGCCCGGGCCCACCGCGGTCACGAAGGTCGACTCGCTGAAGCCGAGCTCGGCCGCCACCGCCTGCAGCAGCTCCGTGGGGTACGGGGCGGCGTCCCCCAGCAGCACCACCCCCAGCGGGTTGCCGCCGGACAGCGCGCGGTCGGTGAAGACGTCGACGACCTCGATCGGCAGCTGGGTCATGCGCCGAACCCTAAGGGCCGCACTGCGGCTCGGCGGGCGGCCCGTTCCCGCGCGGCTCGGTAGCCTGTCGCCCCGTGAGCGGAGCGCCGACGCGGGTCTTCATCGCGCGCCTCGCCGGCATCGCCGTGTTCGACCCCAACGGCGACCAGGTCGGCAAGGTGCGCGACGTCGTGGTGACCCTGCGCATCGGCCGCCAGCCACCGCGCGTGCTCGGCCTGGTGGTCGAGGTGTTCGGCCGCCGCCGGGTGTTCCTGCCGATGACCCGGGTCACCCAGGTCGACGCCGGGCAGGTTGTCACCACCGGGCTGGTCAACATGCGCCGCTTCGAGCAGCGCCCCACCGAGACCCTCGTGCTCGGCGAGCTGCTGGACCGCAAGGTCACCCTCGTCGAGGACTCCTCCACGGTCACCGTGGAGGACGTCGCGATGGAGGAGAGCCGCACCCGCGACTGGCTGGTCACCCGCGTCTACGTCTCCCGCGGCACCACCAAGGGGCTGCGCCGGCACCGCGCCGAGAGCCTGTTGGTCGACTGGGACGCCGTCTCCGGCTTCAGCGTGACCGAGGAGGGCCAGGGCGCGGCCAACCTGCTGGCCACGTTCGAGAAGCTGCGGGCCGCCGACCTCGCCCAGGTGCTGCACGAGCTCTCGCCCAAGCGCCGGGTGGAGGTGGCCGCCGCCCTGGACGACGACCGCCTGGCCGACGTCCTCGAGGAGCTGCCCGAGGACGACCAGGTCGAGATCCTGGGCCGGCTTGAGGAGGAGCGCGCGGCCGACGTCCTCGAGGCGATGGACCCCGACGACGCCGCCGACCTGCTCTCCGAGCTGCCGGCCGAGGAGGCCGAGAAGCTGCTCGAGCTCATGGAGCCCGAGGAAGCCGCGCCGGTGCGCCAGCTGATGGACTACGTCGAGGACACCGCCGGCGGCATGATGACCACCGAGCCGGTCATCCTCGCCCCGGACGCCACCGTGGCCGAGGCGCTGGCCCGGGTCCGCGAGCCCGAGCTCTCCCCCGCGTTGGCCTCGATGGTCTACGTCTGCCGCCCGCCGCTGGAGACCCCCACGGGCAAGTTCCTCGGGCTCACCCACATCCAGCGGCTGCTGCGCGAGCCGCCGTCCGCGCTGGTGTCCGGCGTCGTCGACTCCGCGCTGGAGCCGATCCGGCCGGACACCACGCTGCGCCAGGTCACCCGCTACCTCGCCACCTACAACCTCGTCGCCGTCCCCGTGGTGGACGAGAACGACCACCTGCTCGGCGTGGTGAGCGTGGACGACGTGCTCGACCACCTGCTGCCCGAGGACTGGCGCGAGGACCAGTCCGACGCCCTGTCGGAGAGGGAGCAGCCCGGTGGCGCGTGAGGCCCGGGCGGTCGGCCGCCTCGACGTGCCGCGCGAGAGCGGACGCTCGTTCGGCGTGCCCCGCTACGACCCCGACGCGTTCGGCCGGTTCGCGGAGACCTTCGCCCGCTTCATGGGGACAGCACGGTTCCTGCTCTACATGACGGTGTTCGTCATCGTCTGGATGGGCTGGAACAAGCTGGCGCCGGTGAACCTGCGCTTCGACGACTACCCGTTCATCTTCCTCACGCTCATCCTGTCGTTGCAGGCCTCCTACGCCGCGCCGCTCATCCTGCTCGCGCAGAACCGGCAGGCCGACCGCGACCGCGTCACCTACGAGCAGGACCGCGCCCGAGCCGAGCGGACGATCGCGGACACCGAGTACATCACCCGCGAGCTGGCCTCCCTGCGGATCAGCCTGGGCGACGTCGCCACCCGCGACTTCCTGCGCTCGGAGCTGCGCGACCTGCTCGACGAGCTGCGCGAGCAGCTGCGCGACGAGATCCGCAAGGACGTCCGCAAGGACATGCGCAAGACGCTGCGCGGACGGGACGAGGGTCGCGGCGGATCACCGGCCGCGGACGTCGAGGAGGCCGACGACGAGGACTGAGGCCCGCGCCGGAAGACGGCGCGCGCCCGGCGTCGTAGGCTGCTCCCACAAGTGCAGAACGACAGGGGAGCGCAGCAGCGCTGAGAGTGCGGGGCAGCCCGCAGACCCTCGAACCTGATCTGGGTCATGCCAGCGCAGGGAGTCGGTTCGGTCCACCACGCTGCGGCGCATCCGCGGGTCCAGACCCGCCGGGTGCGCCGTCGACGTGCCCGGGACCCTCCTCCCCTCCTGCTCCACGTAGGAGGTCTTTTCATGAGTGCAGGAACGACAGTCCGCAGCTCGGCACCCACCGCCAGGAGCTCCTGGCGCACCGTCGACGTCGTCGTCGCGGCCGTGCTCGGGGTCGCGTTCGGGGTGCTGCAGGCCATCTGGAACAACGGCGTCTACCCGCCGCTCAACGCAGCGATGGGCGTCGTGCCGCAGCTGACCAGCGTGCAGGGCGGGATCTGGCTGATTGCCGGCGTCGTCGGTGCGCTGGTGGTCCGCAAGCCAGGGGCGGCGTTCTTCACCGAGATGGTCGCGGTGCTCGTGGCCGCGGCGATCGGCAGCTCATGGGGACTGTCGGTCATCTGGTACGGCGCGGTCGAGGGCTTCGCACCCGAGCTGGTGTTCCTGGCCACCCGCTACCGGCGCTTCGGGCTGCCGACGTCGGTGCTGGCCGGCGCCGCGGCGGGCCTGTCGATGGCCGTGCTCGACCTGATCTTCTACTACCCGACGTTCTCGACGGCCAACAAGCTCGTCTACACCGTGGTGGCAGTGGGCGCCGCCGCGGTCACCGCCGGCGCGCTGGCCTGGGTGCTGGTGCGGGCGCTGGCGAGCACGGGCGTGCTCGCGCCGCTGGCCTCCGGGCGTGCGCAGCGGGAGGTCTGAGCCAGGGTGGACGTCCCCTCGCTGCCGGCCGTGCGCCCGGCCCGGCTGGAGCTGCGCGGCTTCGGCTGGCGGCACGCCGGGCGCCGGGCCTGGGCGCTGCGCGAGGTCGATCTGGTCGTCGAGCCGGGCGAGCGGGTGCTGCTGCTCGGGCCGTCCGGAGCGGGCAAGTCGACGCTGCTGGCCGCCGTCGCCGGGGTGCTGGACCCGGAGACGGCGGCCGAGCATGAGGGCGAGGTGCTCGTCGACGGCGTGCCCGCGCGGGAGGCGCGGGCCCGCAGCGGGCTGCTGCTGCAGGACCCGGAGGCGGCGCTGGTGATGGCCCGCGCCGGCGACGACGTCGCCTTCGGCCTGGAGAACCGCGCCGTCCCGGCCGGGCTCATCTGGCCACGGGTCGATGCCGCGCTGGCGCTCGTCGGCTTCCCCTACGGGCGGAACCGGTCCACCGCGGCGCTGTCCGGCGGGGAGCAGCAGCGCCTCGCCCTGGCCGGGACCCTCGCCGCGGCACCGGGACTGCTCCTGCTGGACGAGCCCACCGCCAACCTCGACCCCGACGGCGCCGCGCTGGTCCGACAAGCGGTAGGAGACGGGCTGTCCGTCACCGGCTCGACCCTGCTGCTGGTGGAGCACCGGCTCGAGGAGGCGCTCGAGCTGGTCGACCGGGTGGTGGTGCTCGAGCCCGGCGGCGGCGTGGTGGCCGACGGGCCGCCTGCGTCGGTGTTCGCCGTCCGCGGCGCGGAGCTGCTGGCCGCCGGCGTGTGGGTCCCCGGCGCGGCCGCGCACCTGGCCGCCTCCGCACCCGCCCCCGGCCCGGTCGGGTCCGCGGTGCTGCGCGGCGAGCGGCTCACCGTCTCCCGGGGCGGCGCCCGCCCCGTCGTCGACTGCGCCGATGTCGAGCTGCGTGCCGGCGAGGCGCTCGCGCTCACCGGTCCCAACGGCGCCGGCAAGACCACCCTCGCCCTGCTGCTGGCCGGGCTGCTGCGCCCGGACGCCGGCGCGGCCCGGCTGGCCGACGCCCCGGAACGCCCGCTGCACCGCTGGCGGGCCCGCGACCTGGCCCGGCGGGTCGGCACCGTCTTCCAGGACCCCGAGCACCAGTTCCTCACCCCGCACGTGCGCGACGAGCTGCTGGTCGGTCCGCGCGGCCGGCCCGAGCGGCACCCGACGCCGCAGGCGGCGGCCCGCGCGGACGAGCTGCTCGAGCGCCTGGGCCTGGCCCGGCTGGCGCTGGCCAACCCATTCACCCTGTCCGGCGGGGAGAAGCGTCGGCTGTCGGTGGCCACCGCGCTGGCCGCGCGCCCCGACGTCGTCGTGCTGGACGAGCCGACCTTCGGGCAGGACGCGGGCACCTGGGGCGAGCTGCTGGCGCTGTGCGCGCAGCTGCGCGACGACGGCACCGCGCTGCTCGCGGTCACCCACGACCAGGCGTTCGTCGACGCCCTGGCCCACCGGACCCTGCAGCTGCAGCCGACGGATCAGGTGGCGGTGTGAGCGCGTTCGTCGCCCCCGCGCTGGGCACCGGTCCGCTCGCCCGGCGCAACCCGCTGGCCAAGATCGGCGCGGCCCTGGTGGTCACGCTCGCGCTGGTGCCGACCGTCGACGCCCTCACCCCCGCCCTGCTGCTGGTGTGCGCCCTCGCCCTGGTCCCGCTGACCGGGCTCGGGGCGGCCGCGCTGGCCCGCCGGGCCTGGCCGGTGCTGGCCGCGGCGGTCTCGGTGGCGCTGGCCAACGCGCTGTTCTCGGCGCGGGGCGGCGACGTGCTGCTGGACCTCGGCCCGCTCACGCTCACCACTGGTGGGTTCGGGGCCGGCGGGGCGGCCGCGCTGCGGCTGCTGGCCATCGCCGTGCCCGGACTGCTGGCCGTGGCGACCACCGACCCGCTCGACCTCGCCGACGCCCTGGTCCAGCAGCTCAAGGTCTCCCCCCGCTTCGCCTACGGCGCGCTCGCGGCCCTGCGGCTGGTGCCGCTGCTCGGCGAGGAGTGGGCGGTGCTGGGCCGGGCCCGCCGGGCCCGCGGGGTGGCCGCCGACGGGCGGCCGCTCGCCGCGCTGCGGCTGGCCGGTGGCCGGGTGCTGGGCCTGCTGGTGGGCGCGGTGCGCCGGGCCACCCGGATGGCCACCGCGATGGACGCCCGCGGCTTCGGCAGCGGTCCGCGCACCTGCGCCCGCCGTCAGCGGATGGCCGGCGCCGACTGGGCCCTGCTGGCCGCCACCGTGCTGGTCGCCGCCACGGCCGTCGCCGTCAGCGTGGCCCTGGGCACCTGGCGCCCGCTGCTGTCCTGACCCTCTCCTCACGTGATCATGCAATGGGGACGATCATGCAATCTGCGTGATCTTGCCCGAGATCACGGGGATTGCATGATCACGGGGATTGCATGATCACGAACGGGGGTCGGGGGGCAGCGGGGCGAGGAGCTTGCCGAGGATGGCGTCGAGCTGGCCGAGCTCCTCGGTGCTCAGGCGGCTCAGGACGTAGTCGTCCACGCCGCGCAGGTGGGTCGAGCTGGCCTGGCGCAGGCGCTCGTAGCCGGCGTCGGTGAGCACGGCGTTCAGGCCCCGGGCGTCGTCCACGCACGGCTCGCGGCGGACCAGGCCCTCGTTCTCCAGGCGGTCGACCAGCCGGGTCAGGCCGCTGCGGGAGATCAGGACGGCGTCGGCCAGCTCGGTCATGCGCAGCCGGCGGTCCGGCGCCTCGACCAGCTGCACCAGGACGTCGTAGGAGGCCAGCGGGAGCTCCTGCTCGCGCAGCAGGTCGGCCTCGAGCCGGCGGACCACCAGCGCGTGCGCGCGCAGCCAGCCGCGCCAGACGGCGAGCTCGTCGCGTGGGATCCGCCGCCGGCCGGTGTCCCGGCGGCGGCCGCGCCGGCCCGGGTCGGTGGGGGTGCTGCGGGCGCCGTCCATCCGGCCAAGGGTAGGGGGACCGGGGCTCTCTCACATATCCGCCGGCAGCCCGCTGGGACGCGCGCCGTAGCATCGAGCGCATGGCAGCCCCCTCCGTCGAGCAGGTCACCGCCGCGCTCGCGACCGTGAACGACCCCGAGATCCGTCGCCCGATCACCGAGCTCGGCATGGTCAAGGACGTGGTCGTCGGCGACGACGGGGCGGTGCGGGTGGCGGTCTACCTCACCGTGGCCGGCTGCCCGCTGCGCGACACCATCACCAAGGACGTCACCGCGGCCGTCGGGAAGCTGCCCGGCGTCACCGGGGTGTCGGTGGACATGGACGTCATGAGCGACGAGCAGCGGCGCAACCTCCAGTCGCAGCTGCGCGGCGGTCAGGCCGAGCGCGAGATCCCCTTCGCCCAGCCCGGCTCGCTCACCCGCGTCTACGCCATCGCCTCCGGCAAGGGCGGGGTCGGCAAGAGCTCGGTCACCGTCAACCTCGCCGCCTCGATGGCCGCGCAGGGGCTGAAGGTCGGCGTGGTCGACGCCGACGTCTACGGCCACTCCATCCCGCGCATGCTCGGCGTCACCGGCCGGCCCACCCAGGTGGAGCAGATGATCCTGCCGCCGGTGGCGCACGAGGTGAAGGTCATCAGCATCGGCATGTTCGTGGCCGGCAACTCCCCGGTGGTCTGGCGCGGGCCGATGCTGCACCGCGCCCTGCAGCAGTTCCTCGCCGACGTCTACTGGGGCGACCTCGACGTCCTGCTGCTCGACCTGCCCCCCGGCACCGGCGACATCGCCATCTCGGTGGCCCAGCTGGTGCCCAGCGCCGAGATCCTCGTGGTCACCACGCCGCAGCAGGCCGCCGCCGAGGTGGCCGAGCGGGCCGGGTCGATCGCCGTGCAGACCCACCAGCACGTCGTCGGCGTCATCGAGAACATGGCCTGGCTGCCGTGCCCGCACTGCGGGGAGAAGGTCGACGTCTTCGGCTCCGGCGGCGGCCAGGCGGTGGCCGAGGGCCTGAGCCGCACCCTGGGCGCCCCGGTGCCGGTGCTGGGCCAGGTGCCGCTGGACACCCGCCTGCGCGAGGGCGGCGACGGCGGCGTGCCGGTCGTCCTGGCCGACCCGGGCTCCCCCGCGGCCACCGTGCTGCGCGGCGTGGCGCAGACCCTGTCCGCCCGCGCCCGGGGCCTCTCCGGCCGCTCGCTCGGGCTGAGCCCGGCCGGCCGCTGAACCGCCGCCTCGAGGCCGCCCCTCCAGGACCGACTGGGGCTCCCGACGCCGTCAGGTGGCGTCGGCGTCGAACGGGGGCGGGGTGCTCGGGTCGAAGTCGGGCGGGGTGACCCGGTCCGCGACGCCGTAGCGGACCGCGCCGCCGGCAGCGGAGGCGCTGACGCCGTCGACCGCGGGACGCGTCGCCCCGTTGCCGTTCGCCCGCGTCCCGTTGCCGTTCGTCCGCGCCGCCGGCTCGTCCTCGCCGAGCAGCTGGCGGGTGACGAAGGTCCGCGGGTCCAGGTCGGACATGCGGATGTCCTGGAACTCCGGGCCGAGCTCGGCGACCACCTGCGACTTGGCCGTGTCGGCCATCGAGCGCAGCTGGCGCACCAGCCGGCCGGCCTCGGCGGCGTACTTGGGCAGCCGCTCCGGCCCGAGGATCACCAGTGCGAGCACCGCGAGGAAGATGAACTCGGGGCCCTGGATGCCGAACACCGCTGCTCCTGCCTGCTCTGGCTGTGCGCACCGACGCTGGGTGCTCCGACATGCGGTGCTTCGACATGCGGTGCTCCGACATGCGCCGGGACGAGGGTACGCCGCCGCGGTCCCCCCGGGAGGCCGGACGCTCAGCCGCCCGAGGACTCCCCCAGCGTCACCTTCACCTCGAACGTCCGCCCGCCGCGCTGCACGGTGAGCGTGACGACGTCGCCGGGCTGGCGCGCCCGGATGGCCACGATCAGCTCGGAGCTGTCGCCGACCGCCTTGCCGTCCACCGCGGTGACGACGTCGCCGGGCTGCAGCCCGGCATCGTCGGCCGGGCCGCCGGGCGTGAGCGGGTCGGGCACCTGGGCGCTGCGCTGGACGATCATGGCGCCCTGCCCCTGGTAGGTGGTGTCGATCCGCGCGCCGATGACCGGGTAGGTGGCCTTCCCGGTCTTGATCAGCTGCTCGGCGGTGCGCTTGGCCTGGTTGATCGGGATGGCGAACCCCAGCCCGATGGAGCCGGACTGGCCGGGGCCGCTGGACAGCGAGGCGATGGCCGAGTTGACCCCGATCACCTTGCCGGTGGCATCGACGAGCGGGCCGCCGCTGTTGCCGGGATTGATCGCGGCGTCGGTCTGGATCGCGTTGATGAACGACTCCTCGCTGCCGCCCTCACCGCCGGCCGTGACCGGCCGGTCCTTGGCGCTGACGATGCCCGAGGTGACGGTGCCGGCCAGCCCCAGCGGGGAGCCGATCGCGACCACCGGGTCGCCCACGCTGACGGCGTCGGAGTCGCCCAGGGCGACCTGCGGCAGACCGTCGCGGTCGACCTTGACCACCGCGAGGTCGTAGCTGGGGTCGCGGCCGACGATGGTGCCGGGCACGGAGCTGCCGTCGTTGAACTGGACCCGCAACCGGCCGCCGTCGGCGGCGAGCGCCACGACGTGGTTGTTGGTGAGGACGTAGCCGTCCTGCCGGATGACGAAGCCGGAGCCGGTACCGGCGCCCTGGTCCCCCTGGACGCTGATCGACACGACGCTGGGCAGCAGCCGCTGGGCCACCCCGGCCACCGAGTCGGCGGGCCGTGCCGGACCGCTGCCGGACACCGGCAGCGGGGCGCCGGTGCTGAGGCCGCCGTCGGCGGAACGGGCGGCGAACCAGCCGATGGTGCCGCCGGCACCGCCGCTGAGCAGCGCCACCACGAGGGCCAGGGTGAGCACCAGGGCCACGGGCAGCCCTCGGGCCGGCCGCGGCGCGGCGAGCCCGCCGGGCGGCACCGCCCACGGGTCGCGCGGGCCCTGCGGCGGCTGCCACGGCGCACCGCCGCGCAGGTCCGGCACCTGACCGGCGGGGGCGATCGGCGGCGGGGCGGCGGTCCAGCCCGCGCCAGCCGGCGGCGGCGAGGCGGGAGCGCCCCACGGGTACGCGCTGGTGGGCGCCGGTGCAGGCATCGAGGGGTCGGCGGGCGCACCCCACGGCTGCTGCGCGGCGGGCGGCGGCCCCTGCTCGGGGCTCCCCGGCGCGTCCCGCTCGGGGTCTGCCCACGGGTCGCCGCCCGCGCGGGACCACCAGGGGGCACCCCCGGTGCCGTCGCTCATGCCGTGCTCCTCCTCGCGCGCCCGTCCGGGCCACCAACAAGCCTGACGCGGCTGCCGAGCCGGCCGGGCCCATCCTCCCTCGCCGCGCGCCGCGCCGCTCGGGGTGGCGTCGCTGCCGCACCCGGTCGCCGGGCCGGCCCATGGCTCAGTGGAGCGGGTCCAGCCACGAGCCCAGCCGCTCCACACCGCGGCGCAGCCGCTCACGCACGCCGGACCGGCGCTCGGTCTCGTGCGGCAGGGCGGCGACGGCGGCGTCCACGGCGTCGTCGGCCGCGTCCCCGACGACGGTGAACACCAGCCCTCGGGCGGACCACAGCACCCGGCGCGGGAACCCCTCCGAGACGAGCACCTCGCGCCCGCCGGCCCACCGCTCGGGTCGGTAGCCGGTCAGGCCGGCGGGGTCCAGCTCGCCGCGCTGCTGGAACACCGAGACGGCGGACAGGCCGTCGGAGTAGGTCAGGTGCAGGATCGGCTGCGCCGCGCCCGCACCCTGCTGACCGCCGGTCGCCCCGGCGGTGGTGCTGCGGGCGTCGACGAGGTGCAGCCCGGCCGGCAGAGCGCGCGGGCAGGCCCACCCTCGCTCGTCCCAGGCGGCCAGCTCGGCGCCGGAGAGCTCCCGGCCCGACCGCCCCGGCAGCAGCGGCGGGGGGTGCTTGACGAAGTGCGCGGTGTCGACGTCGACGTCGACGAAGGCCGCGGCCCGCACCAGCCGGCCGCCCGCGTCGTAGACCTCCCGGCGCAGCACCAGCCCGCTGGCGTCGTCCACCCAGAAGCGCGCCGCCGCGCCCGCTCCCGGACGAGCGGCCGCCACCACCGTCGTCGCCCGCCCAGCCACCCGGTCGGATCGCTCGACCGACAGGTCGTAGGAGTGGAGCAGGAGGCGCAGCTCCTCGCCGGCCCCAGGGCTGCCGACGCTGCCGACACTCTCGGCGCCGGCCACCGTCGTGTAGCCGGCGCCCTGCGGCGTCGTGGCACTGCTGTGCACCCGCACGGACAGGCCCGCACCCGGCTCGTTGTCGACGTCGAGGAGGTAGGAGGCCGCGCCCTCCCGGTCCCAGGTGGACACCATCTGGGTGCCGGTGAACGAGGTGGCGGCCGCGGCCCCGGCGGCGCGGCGCAGCAGCTGCACGGCGCGCGGGTCGGCCACCGCGTGCGGCTCGGCGGTGACCGGCCGGCCCGCGGCCTGGCCGGCCGGCGGCTCCTCCTCGGTCGGAGTCTCGTCGGCGGGCAGGAGCAGCACGGCCCCGCTCACCGCCACCGCGCCCAGCAGGCCGAGCAGGAGCGTGAGCAGCAGCAGCCGCGGGCCGCCGGAGCGCTGCTGGGTCACCGGCCCGTCGCGGGCGAGCCCGACGTCGGGGCGAGCCGGCTCGGGGTGCTGCTCGGGGTGCTGCTCGGGGTGCTGGACGGGGTGCTGGACGGCGTCGACGTCGGGGTCGGTGTGCTCGTCGCAGTGGGCGTGGGCGTGGTAGGGATCAGCGCGGTCAGCGCGGTGACCGGCAGGACGTCGAGGGGCTCGCTGCCGGAGTAGCCGGCGCCGGGCACCGACGCGGCCACCACGGCGGCGCCGGGGTCGCCCAGGCCGAAGCCACCGGCGGTGGCGGCGTGCTCGCTGGTGAGCGCGGCCACCGGCGGGCGGACCCGGTCGAGGCCGGGGCCCGCCCCGGTGCCGCCGACGACGAACGCGGCCACCATCGCCAGCCCGGTCACCGACAGGGCGCCCCCCGCCAGGGCGACGGCACGGCGGGGCACCGGGAGCCGACGACCGCCGGGACGGCTGCTGCCCGCACGAGCGGCCGGGCGGCCGGCAGCGGGCCGCCGCGCCCCGCGCGGGGGTGCGGCCAGCGGCTGGGCACCGGCCGGAAAGGGGCGCTCGCGCGGGGGCATGGGACCGCCGGGGTCGGCGATGGCGAGCAGCCGCGCGGTGAGCGCGTCGGGGACCTCGGGGGACGGCGCGCCGGCCAGCAGGCTCTTGAGCCGGCGCTCTGCATCCAGCGCCGCCAGGCAGTCCGGACACTCCGCGGCGTGGGCGAGGGCGCGGTCGCGGGCGTCGTGGTCGAGCTCGGCGTCCACCAGCGGGCTGGTGCGCTCGCCCAGATGGGCGTGATGCGCGTGCTGGCTGTGCGGGTCGCGGCTCACGGCGTCGCCTCGCCGTGCGCGTCGGAGGGAGCCGGCAGGCCGTCGGCGGTCGGGTCGGCGGCTGCGTCGTCGTCGGGTGCACGGTCGCCGGGTGCACGGTCGTCTGCTGCACCGTCGGACACGGCCTCGCGGCGGGGGGCCCGGTGCTCGAGCGCGGCGCGCAGCTGGGCCCGCCCGCGGTGGATCCGGCTGCGCACCGTGCCGAGCTTGATGCCCAGCGTGGCCGCGATCTCCTCGTAGGACAGGCCCTCGATGTCGCACAGCACCACGGCGGCGCGGAAGTCCGGCGGCAGGGCGTCCAGCGCGGTCTGGATGTCGGCGTCGAACATCCGGTCGTCCAGGCGCTGGGCCGGGCTCGGCTCGCGCCCGGCCAGGCGGTCGGCGGCGTCGTCGGCGAGGGCGTCGAAGCGGATCCGCTGCTTGCGGCGCACCTGGTCCAGGAACAGGTTGGTGGTGATCCGGTGCAGCCAGCCCTCGAACGTGCCGGGCGTGTAGCTGGACAGCGACCGGAAGACCCGCACGAAGACCTCCTGGGTGAGGTCCTCGGCGTCGTGCTGGTTGCCGGTGAGGCGGTAGGCCAGCCGGTAGACGCGGGCGGAGTGGGTGCGGACGACCTCGTCCCAGCTCGGCGGCGTCCACTCCTCCGGCGCGGGCAGCAGCGGGGCGGTGACCGGCTCGGCCGCAGACCCGGCGGAGCGCGGGGTGACGTCGGCGATGGGCTGGCGGTCCTCCCGGTCGCGTGCGGGCTCGGGCGTGCCGTGCTCGCGCGCCGCTCCGGCGTCGGCCATGCCCTCACCCCCGCGTAGGAGAATGCTCGTCCCCATGGTCGCTGACCACTCCTCACTGGGCCAAACGCGGCTGGTGCCCGACCGGCTTCCCGATCCGGCCTGCGCGAGCAGGCGAGCCGGGACTCGTGGTCGACAACGCCCGGTGCGCACGAGCGGTTCCCTCGGTCAGGGGTCGAGCTCGACCCTCTAGGCTCGGGGCGTGGACGCCACCAGCACGCACGACGCCCGCGAGTACGCCGAGTCGTTCCTGACCGAGGACGTCGTGCTCGTCGAGGCACGTCACCGCGCCGAGGAGCTGGGCTGCACCGCGGTCGGCGCCGGCGCGGGTGCGGGCCTGCGGCTGCTGGCCGCCGCGCTGGGCGCGCGGGCCGTCGTCGAGGTCGGCACGGGCGCCGGGGTGTCCGGGGTCTGGCTGCTGCGCGGCATGGCCGCCGGCGGGGTGCTCACCACCATCGACGTCGAGCCCGAGCACCAGCGCGCCGCGCGGGAGGCGTTCGTGGCCGCCGGCGTGCCGGCCAACCGCACCCGGATCATCAGCGGCCGCGCCCTGGACGTGCTGCCCCGCCTCACCGACGGCGGCTACGACCTGGTGCACCTGGATGCCGACCCCACCGAGCTGCCGGCCTACCTGGAGGAGGCCCTGCGCCTGCTCCGGACCGGCGGGGTGCTGGCGGTGTCCGGCGCGCTGTGGCGGGACAAGGTGCCCGACCCGGCCCAGCGCGACCCGCAGACGGTGGCCGCCCGGGAGTTCGGCAAGGCGGTGCGCGAGGACGAGCGGCTGGTGCCGTGCCTGCTGCCGGTGGCCGGCGGCCTGCTCGCGGCGGTCAAGCGCGCGGGCTGACCCCGCTCGCCGCGGCCGACGGGCGCACGGCCCCCGCCACATGGTCGGCGCCCCCGCGGAATTCCACGGGGGCGGCGAGAACTGATCACGGGACCGTGAGCGTTCCGACCCCGACCGGCACTGGTCAGCGGACGCCCTCAGCGGCGGCGGGCGGCCGCGCGCGGGGTGAGCTGCTCGAGCCAGCGCAGCAGCAGGCGGGTGCCGAAGCCGGTGCCGCCGCGGGTGACCTCGTGCTCGTCGCCGTCGGAGCGGGCCGGGCCGGCGATGTCCAGGTGGGCCCAGGCGCGGGAGCCGGCGAACTCGCGCAGGAACAGCGCGGCCGTGATGGACCCGCCGGAGACGTGCTTGTCCCGCGGGATGTTGGCCAGGTCGGCCACCGGGGAGTCCAGGTACTGGCGGTAGTCCTCCACCAGCGGCATCCGCCAGACCCGCTCGCCGGAGGCGTCGCCGGCCGCCTCCAGGCCGGCGGCCAGGCGCTCGTCGGTGGCGTAGAGCGCGGCGTGCCGCTTGCCCAGGCCGAGCGAGGCGGCGCCGGTGAGGGTGGCGACGTCGACGACGAGGTCGGGCTGGAGGACGGCGTCGGCGTAGGCCAGGGCGTCGGCCAGCACGAGGCGGCCCTCGGCGTCGGTGTTGAGGACCTCCACGGTGCGGCCGCCGTAATGCGTGATGACGTCGCCGGGGCGCATCGCGCTCGCGCCGATGGCGTTCTCCGCGGCTGGCACCAGGCCGGTCACCCGGACCTTCACGCCCAGGTCTCGCAGGGCGGCCAGGGTGGCCACCACGGCCGCGCCGCCGCTCATGTCGGTCTTCATCGGCACCATGGACTCGCGCGGCTTGAGCCACAGACCCCCGGTGTCGAAGGTGATGCCCTTGCCCACCAGCACCACGTGCGGGGTGCGCGCGTCGGCGCCCTCGGGCTCGTAGCGCAGCTCGATCAGCCGGGGCGGGGTGGCGCTGCCCCCGCCCACCGCCACGATCCCGTGGAAGCCCTCGGCGGCCAGCTCGGCCTCGTCGCGGACCCGCACCTGCAGGCCGGCGCCGTCGGCCAGCCCGGTGGCCGCGGCGGCCAGCCAGGCAGGGTCCTCGACGTCGGCGGGGGTGTTGGCCAGGTCGCGGGCGCGCTCGACGGCGGTGGCGGTAGTGAGGGCACGGGCCACCGCCCCGGCGCGAGCCTCGGGGCGCGCCAGCACCAGCCCGACGGCCCCCACGGCCGCCGTGGCCGGCTCGCTCTTGCGGGTGAAGGAGTAGGAGGCCAGGGACAGCCCCTCGACGAACGCGCGCAGGCCCTCGTCGTCCGCGTCGGCGGCCACCGCGGCCAGCAGGGCGTCGCGGCCCTTCACGGCGCGGGCCAGGGCGGCCCCGGCGCGGCGCAGCGCCAGCGGCGAGCCGTCGCCGACGCCCACCAGCAGCAGCCGGGAGCAGGCGACGCCCTCGCCGTCATCGGAGACAGCGGCCACCGGGACCGTGACGACGTCGCGGACGGCACCGGAGGCCTCGGCCAGGCGCGCCTCGTCGGCCACCACGACACCGAAGAGCTCCTCGACCTCGCGGGTGCCCCAGCCACCGGCAGGCCCACCCTCGTCGGCCGGCCGCAGCGCGATCGCGACGACGTCGTAGGTGCCCCCCGTGACCGCCGGCCCGATCCGGTCCCCGGCCACCGTCACGTGGGGCAGCCGGCCGCCCACGACGGGAGCGGCGCTGCGACGGCGGGAGCGGGCGGGGCGGGCGGGGGCGGTCACGGTGGCTCCGTCGGGGTGAGAGGCCTGCGGTCGAGGGCGTCACCCAGCGGGCGGCGTCTCGGGTGCGGGGACAACCTACGCGCCATGCACGACGGCCCCGGCACCCCCTCGCGGGAGTGCCGGGGCCGTCGGTCAGGCTCGGTGTGCGGCTGGTGACCGGCGCTTCAGCCGACCACGTTCTTGAGGGCGTCGCCGAGCGCGCCGGCCTCGTCGGCCGACAGCTCGACGACGAGGCGCCCGCCGCCCTCGAGCGGGACCCGCATGACGATGCCGCGTCCCTCCTTGGTCACCTCGAGCGGGCCGTCACCCGTCCGCGGCTTCATGGCCGCCATGCGCGCTCCTCTCGTCCTCGCGCCTGCACCCCGGCCGGATGAGCCGGAGCCTGCGCGTCGTCGTCGCGGACATCATCCCAAACGGCGACCCTTCGGTAAAACGAAGATCGCGGAACGTGGCGGTGCGTGCCCCGACGTCCGCTGTCCGACAGGCGCGGCAGGATGGACGCGCACCGGCCGGGCGGCCGGTCGCCGTGGACGAGGAGGTCTCTGTGGGCGACTCTGTGGGCGACTCTGTGAGCGGTCCGGTGGAGTACGAGCTCGCGGACGGCGTCGCGTCCATCACGTTGGCCCGGCCGGAGGCGATGAACGCGCTGGACACCGCCACCAAGGACGCCCTCAAGGCGCGGGTGCTCGAGGCGGCGGCGGACCCGGCCGTGCGCGCGGTGCTGCTGGCCGGCAGCGGACGAGCCTTCTGCGTGGGGCAGGACCTGCGCGAGCACGTCGACGCCCTGGCCGCGGACCCGCGCGCCACCTGGCAGACCGTGCCCGAGCACTACTCCCCCATCGTGCAGGCGCTGGCCACCATGCCCAAGCCCGTGGTCGCCGCGGTCAACGGCGTGGCCGCGGGCGCCGGGGCGGCGTTCGCCTGGGCCTGCGACCTGCGGATCGTGGCGGCCTCGGCCGGGTTCAACACCGCCTTCGCCGCCATCGGCCTGTCCTGCGACTCCGGCTCGTCCTGGACCCTGCCGCGGCTGGTCGGCTGGGCGCGGGCCAAGGAGCTGCTGCTCATGCCGCGCACGGTGAAGGCCGAGGAGGCGCTCGCGCTGGGCCTGGCCACCGAGGTGGTGCCCGACGACGCCGTGCTGTCCCGCGCCCGTGAGGTGGCGGTGCAGCTGGCCGCCGGGCCCACGGTCGCCTACGGCGCCATCCGCCGGTCGCTGGAGTTCTCCGCCGGGCACGACCTGCACGACTCGCTGGAGTTCGAGGGCGAGATGATGGCGCTCACCGGCACCACGGCCGACCACCTGGCCGCGGTGGCCGCGTTCAACGCCAAGCAGAAGCCGGTGTTCGAGGGCCGCTAGCGGGCGGTCAGCCCTTCCAGCCGGTGGCCACCGCCCACTCGTCGGCCAGCCACAGGGTGCCGTCGACGAACGAGGTCTTGCCCTCGTTGTAGGCCAGCCGGTCCTCCCGGAAGCGCTCGGCCAGCTCGGCCTTCAGGTCGGCGTAGGCCCTGCGGTGCTCGGGGTGAGCGCGCAGGTAGTCGCGGAAGAGCAGGTGGTCGCGCTCCCAGCCGCTGCCGGCCGCGCAGACGTGCACGTGCACCGTGCGCGGCTCGCCGCGGTCCGGGCGCGGGCGCAGGAACCGGTGGCCGGCCTCGCGGGCGCGCAGGGACAGCCCGAGCGCCTCCAGCGGCTCGACGTAGGCCTCCGCCTCCAGCGCGGCCTGGTCCGGCACCGACACCTGGACGTCGACCACCGGCTTGGCCGGCAGGTCCGCCACCGCGGTGGAGCCGACGTGCTCGATCCGCGTGGCCAGCGGGCCGAGGGCGGCCTCGATGCGCTGCTTCCAGCCGGCGAACTGCTCTTTCCAGGCCGGGTCGGCCGGCACGATCTCCACCGGCTCGCCGCCGGGCTCGCCGAGCAGCTCGGGTTCGCTCACGTCCGCCACGGCGCCGATCCTCCCAGCCTCGCCTCAGGACGTGCCGCGCGCCCAGCAGCCGGCCAGGTGGTCGTCCACCATCCCGGTGGCCTGCATCAGGGCGTAGGCGGTGGTGGGGCCGACGAACCGGAAGCCGCGGCGCTTGAGCTCGCGGGCCAGCGCGATGGACTCCGGGGTGGTGGCCGGCACGTCGGCCAGGGTCTGCGGGGCCGGGCGCGGGTCCGGCGCGAACGACCAGAGCAGGGCGTCGAGGTCCTCGCCGCCCTCCTCCAGCGCGACGACGGCCCGGGCGTTGCCCACCGCCGCCTCGATCTTGGCCCGGTTGCGCACGATGCCGGCGTCGGCGAGCAGCCGGGCGACGTCAGCGTCGTCGAAGGCGGCCACCGCGTGCGGGTCGAAGCCGGCGAAGGCGGCCCGGAACGCCGGCCGTTTGCGCAGGATCGTGATCCAGGCCAGGCCCGACTGGAACGCCTCGAGCACGAGCCGCTCGTAGAGGGGACCGGTGCCGTGGACGGGCCGGCCCCACTCGGTGTCGTGGTAGTCGACGTAGTCGGGGGTGGACAGGCCCCACGGGCAGCGGGCCCTTCCGTCCGGGCCGATGACCGGCCCGCTCACGGGTGGTTCAGGTCCCGCCCGGCGGCCACGTAGCGGGCGAAGCGGCCCAGGGCCAGCCGGAACAGCAGGCCGCCGATCGCGCCGACCAGCGGGCCGAGGTGCCGGGTGAGCGCCACCGGCGGCACCTGCACGTCCTCGCTCCAGTGCACCACCGAGGCCGCCGGGCCCAGCGGCACGACGTCGAACTCGGCGCCGCCGAGCACCACCCGGCCGGTCTTGCGAACCGCGCAGTGACCCGGCTTCCCGTCCTCGGGGGGCTGCCAGGCCGTGACGACCATCGGGTCGTCGAAGCCGAGCGGCCCGATCCCGCTGCGGGTGGCGAAGGACGCGCCGACGCCGTCGGGGCGGGGGCTGGTGACCCGCACCGTGGTGGCCGGGATCCAGTCGCCGTGGCTGGGCCAGTCGGTGAGCGCGGCCCAGGTGCGCCCGGCGTCGGCGGGGACCCGGACGCTCACGGAGAAGCGGGCCATCTCAGCGCTCCTCATCGTGGTGCGTCGTCGGAGGCGCCGGGGCGTCGTCCGGCACTGGCGCGGACAGGCGCGCCTCGAGCTCGGCGATGCGGGCGTCGCGGGCGGCCAGCTCATCCGCGGCCCGGTCCAGGACCGCCTCCACCTCGCCGCAGCGGTAACCGCGCGGGGCGAGCGCGAAGCGGACGGCCAGCAGGTCGTCGGGCTGCAGCGACTCGTCGGCGGCGGGCAGGCCGGCCAGCGCCCCGGGGGCGCGGTCGTGAGCGTCGGGTCCGAGCGGCGGCTGCACCGCGCCGGCCCGCCGGTCGGCACCGTCGGGGATCAGGGCGATCACCACCGCGCCGGCGACGACCAGCAGCAGCACGAGCAGCAGGAAGGGCACGTGCCGATCGTGCCATCCCGGTGCGGTGCGGTGCCGGTGGGCGGGCCGGCGCAGCCAACGGCAGGATGGGCGTGTGACGCTGCGGCTGGGTGATCGGGACTTCGGCGAGGACTCGCTGCTGGTCATGGCCATCGTCAACCGCACGCCCGACTCGTTCTACGACGAGGGCGCCACCTTCGCCGACGACGCCGCCATGGCCGCCGTCGACCGCGCCGTGGCCGAGGGCGCCGACATCGTCGACATCGGCGGGGTGAAGGCCGGCTACGGCGCCGCCGTGGACGTGACCGAGGAGCTGCGCCGCACCGAGCCGTTCGTCGCCGCGGTGCGCGAGCGGCACCCCTCGCTGGTCATCAGCGTCGATACCTGGCGGGCCGAGGTGGCCGACCGGCTGTGCGCAGCGGGCGCGGACCTGGTGAACGACACCTGGTCCGGGGCCGACCCGGAGCTCGCGGCGGTGGCCGCCGCGCACGGTGCCGGCCTGGTCTGCTCGCACACCGGCGGGCTCGGGCCGCGGACCGACCCGCACCGGCCTTCGTATCCCGACGTCGTGGCCGACGTCGTGGAGCGGGTGACAGCGCTGGCCGAGCGCGCCGTCTCGCTGGGCGTGCGCCGCGACGGCATCCTCATCGACCCCACGCACGACTTCGGGAAGACCACCTACCACTCACTGGAGCTGACCCGCCGCCTGGACGAGCTGGTCGCCACCGGCTGGCCGGTGCTGGTCGCCCTGTCCAACAAGGACTTCGTCGGCGAGACGCTGGACCTGCCCAAGGGCGAGCGCCTGGAGGGCACCCTGGCCGCGACGTCGGTGAGCGCCTGGCTCGGCGCGCGCGTCTTCCGTGCCCACAACGTCGCCCCCACCCGCCGCGTGCTCGACATGGTCGCCTCGATCCGCGGCACCCGGCCCCCCGCCGTCGCCCGGCGCGGGCTGGCCTGACGGCTCCCCTGCCGCCCCGGTCGAAACGATCACGGCCCCGTGATCCCTTGTCGCCGCCCCCGGGGAATCCCGCGGGGGCGGCGACAACGGACCGGGGGCGGTGGGGGTTGCCAGGGGCCGAAGCGGTCAGGCGCGGGGTGCGGGAGCCAGCGCGCGGTCGACGGCGTCCCTCGCCTCGGCGGGCGTGGCACCGAGCAGCCGGACGGCGTGCGCGTACGCCTCCGCGGCGTCGGCGAGCCGGCGACGCCGTTCGCGGGCCGGCTGAGCCGTGGTCTCGGCCACCACGGTGCCCACCCGGCGCCGGGACACGACCAGTCCGGCCTGCTCGAGCTCGGCGTAGGCACGGCCGACCGTGCCGGTGGCCAGCCCGAGGTCGTGCGCGAGCTGGCGGATGGTGGGCAGCCGGTCCCCCGCCCGCAGGGTGCCCGCCGCGATCATCGCCTCGACCTGCGAGCGGATCTGCTCGTACGGCGGCACCGCGCCGGCGGGATCGACGGTGAGTATCACCGCAGCACCGGCTCCTGGCGCACCACCCGGAACGGGCGACGAGCCAGCCGCCGGCTGACCACCACCGCGCTCACCGGCACCGTCAGGACGAGCACGACCGCGAGGAGCGGCGGCACGTGCTGCTCGGCATCCGGCCCGAGCCGCCCCGGCAACGTCAGCGCCAGCCCGAGGACGGCGAGCGCGGCCAGCCAGAGCTCGATGCCGACGGCGGTGGCAGCCAGCGCGTGCAGGCTGCGCGAGCGGATGGCGTCGTCGGCGGCGAGCAGGTCCTCCGCGGCCGGCTGCTGGGGGCGCTCCAGCACGAAGCGGCTGACCAGCACGGTGACGCCCCAGACCACGGCGGCGCCGATGCCAGCGGCCGGCACCCACCACGTCCGGTTGTGCAGGGCCGGCGCAGCCAGGCCGGCGACCAGGCCGACGAACGCCAGCAGGCGCGGCGAGCGGACCGCCCAGCCGCCGACGTAGTCGGTCATCTCGCGCCGGCGCAGCGACGCCGAGCGTGGGCCCTGCGACGACGTAGAGCGGGCCGTGAGCAGCTCGCCCAGCACCGCGCCGAGGAAGTAGCCGATCAGGAGCCAGAGCACGATCTCGACCCCGACGTGGAGGACCCCGGTCCGCACCGCCCGCACGACGACCGCGGCAGCGGACGCGGAGCCGGCGACCAGCAGCCCCACCATCCGCCAGAGCCGCGTGCGGGCGATGGCCTCGAGCACCCGCGGACCGTTGGCCACCGTGACGACCAGCCCGCTGGCACCGGCGAAGGCCTCCACCTCGGCTCGCTGCACGGGCCGGAAAGAGCGCCAGAACCAGCGGGCGACCAGCCCGACGACGACGGCCAGCACCGTGACCAGCACCCCGAGCATCGGCGCCATCGCCGCTCCCCTCGCCGCCTTGACCTGAGGGCAGCAATGTAGCAATGATCTGTGTCAATAAGGCAAGGGGGCGGGATGACGACGCTGGTCAGCGACGAGGTCTGGGCACAGCTTCCGCAGCAGCGGCTGCCTCGGCGGCGGGTGCTCGGCGTCGTCGGCGCGGTGCTGGCGCTCCTGGTCGCCACGGTGGCCGCGGACCAGGCGGGCATGCTGCGGCCGCAGCTGACCGCGCAGGGCAGCGGCTCGGAGGTGGGCACGGGCGAGCGGACGTTCACCGAGTACGTCACCCTTCACAACGACGGCTCCACCGACCTGACGGTCGAGGAGCTCGGTCTGGCGGTGCCCTGGCTCACGGTCGTGAGGACCTCCAGCCTGCTGGGCCACCTCAGCGAGGGCGGCGGGCCCGGCCTGCCGCTGGCCCTGCCCGCCGGGCAGGACCTCGCACTGGTGCTGTACCTGCGGGTGACGGACTGCCGCGAGCTGAAGCGCGCCGACGTCGGCCTCGAAGCGACCGTCCGCGGGCCGCTGCGCACCAGCCGAGTGCATCTCGCCCTGCGGGGCAGCCAGGACCCGGCGGCCCCCGGCTCGTACAGCTACAGCGGTTCGACGGACCCCTGGGAGGTGCCCTGGCCGCTCGAGGACGCAGCCAACGCCTGCGCTGTCCCGCTGCCGCCCCGCTGAGCCCTCCGGAACGATCACGGCCCCGTGATTTCTCCTCGCCTACCCAGGAGAATTTACCTCGGTCGGCGAGTCATGACCACGAGCTCGTGATCGTTCCGGCCCGGGCCGGCACCGCGCGGACCTACGGCTCGGACTCGAGGTACTCGTCCACCCGCTCGTCGTCGGGGGCGAGGTGCGCGGGTGGGGCGAGCAGCCGCGGGGCGGCGCCGAGGCCGGCCTCGACGGCGTCCAGGGCGTCGTCGACGGAGTGGGTCCAGACGACGCCGTCGCGGGCGGCGGGGCGGACGAAGCCGGCGGCCGCCAGCGCGTCGACGAGGGCCCGCAGCGGCTCCATCACGCCGGTCGGGTCGAGCACGACCACCGGCTTGGCGTGCATGGCCAAGGTGCGCGCCACCCAGACCTCGAAGAGCTCCTCCAGGGTGCCCAGGCCCCCGGGCAGGGCGAGGAAGGCGTCGGCACGGCGGTCCATCTCGCCCTTGCGCTCGCGCATGTCGGCGGTGACGACCAGCTCGTCGGCGTCGTGGTCGGCGACCTCGAGGTCGACCAGCGCCTGCGGGATGACGCCCACCGTGCGCCCGCCGCCCTCACGGCAAGCACGCGCCACCGCGCCCATCATCGAGACGCTGCCACCGCCGCTGACCAGCGTGTGCCCGCGTTCGGCCAGCACCTTTCCGAGCTCGGCGGCGAGGTCGACGAACGCCGGGTCGATCCGCTCGCTGGAGGCGCAGTAGACGCAGACGGCCGCCACGGGGAGCCGGGCCCCTCAGCCCTGGCCGTTGCGACCGGCGTGGTCGCGCTCCGCGGCGATCTCGGCCGCCGCGTTGGCCGCCACCGCGCGAGCCTCGGCGGTGCCGCGGGCGGCGTCGGCCTCGGTGATGGTCCAGACCGCCTCGGCCGGGTCGTCGGTGAGCGAGACCAGGTCCAGGTCGCTCGCGCTGACCTTGCCCTCGCTGGCCACCGTGGAGCGCAGCCAGTCCAGCAGGCCACCCCAGTACGAGGTCCCCATGAGCACGACGGGGAACTGGGTCACCTTCTGGGTCTGCACCAGGGTGAGCGCCTCGAACAGCTCGTCGAAGGTTCCGAAGCCGCCGGGCAGCACGATGAAACCCTGGGCGTACTTCACGAACATGGTCTTGCGCGCGAAGAAGTAGCGGAAGTGGACGCCGAGGTCGACCCAGTCGTTCATGCCCTGCTCGAAGGGCAGCTCGATGCCGAGGCCGACCGACGTGCCACCGGCCTCCGCGGCCCCGCGGTTGGCCGCCTCCATCGCCCCGGGGCCGCCGCCGGTAATCACCGCGAAGCCGGCCTCGACCAGACGACGGCCCACCTCGACGCCGAGGGCGTACTCCGGGCTGGACTCGTGCGTGCGGGCCGAGCCGAACACGCTCACGGCCGGTCCAAGCTCGGCCAGCGCGCCGAAACCCTCGACGAACTCGGACTGGATGCGCAGCACCCGCCACGGGTCCGTGTGCACCCAGTCCGACGGCCCGCGGGTGTCCAGCAGCCGCTGGTCGGTCGTCGACGTCTGCACTGAGCGGCCGCGCAGGGTCACCGGCCCGCGCCGCCGCTCGGCGGGGCGCGGGGTGTGCGTGGGGGTGCTCTCTTCCGAGGGGACGGCCATAAGCCGCAGGCTACCCAGCGCGACGCGGACCGGGCGCCCATCGAGCGGCGGTGCGCCGGTGAAGCGCGATCGAACAGACGATGACGTCCCCTCAACGCCTGCCGTCAGCTGCCGATCACTGTTGGTGAAGGGGGTGCACCCTGCACCCTGGAGTGGATGCAGCCGCAACGACCCACCGCCGCCGCCGCGGTCGACCACGCGGGCGAGGGCGACCAGGTCTTCGCGCGGGCCCACACCCACCCCGCCGGCCCCACCCGGTCCCGGCA
>JBQCHF010000101.1:0-8554 GCA_051954955.1 Motilibacteraceae bacterium | reverse complement strand
TCAACGCAGGCGGCGTTGTCAGGGAACCACTCCTGGAACTCCTGGTACGTACGCGGGTAATCAACTCCGCCCACAGGACGATCCGACTCAATCACGAATCCACAGTACTGCACTCAAGCAGAGATGCAGGACATCAGTTCGGACAACACCTCGCCCACAGAGAAAGCGCTGCACAGCAACGACTTCTCGAGGACTCGGGTTGGAGTGAGGGTTACCCTCGTTCACATACGGCCCCAGGGTCACCCTCACCCCAACCATCGGCGGCCGGGCGACCATCCCGGCCCGCCGCGTGCGACCTCCGTCAACAGCTGCCCCTTTTCCCTTCAGCGGACCCGGACAGCGGCCTCCATGAACCGGAAGTCCCATCCACCCCTTGACGTCGCACCACGCTCGGCTAACGTACAACGACATGGTTGTACGTCAGCTCGCCGACGACGAGGTGGACCGCATCTTCCGCGCCCTCGCCGACGCGACCCGCCGCGACATCCTGCGCCGGTGCCTCGCCGGCGAGGCGTCGGTGTCGCAGCTGGCCGCGGCGTACGACATGTCGTTCGCGGCCGTGCAGAAGCACGTCGCCGTGCTGGAGGGGGCGGGGCTGGTGACCAAGCACCCGCAGGGCCGCGAGCGGATCGTGCGCGGCCGGCCCGAGACCCTCGCCCGGGCCCGGGAGCTGCTCGCCCGCTTCGAGCAGCTCTGGCGGGCCCGGATCGACCGCCTGGACGCCCTGCTCGCCGACGACCCGCGCACCACCACCGACCCGCTCCCCGACGACCTGGGGACCACCACCGACCCGCGCCCCTGACCGGAGGCCGACATGCCCGTCACGTCCGTCACCTGCGACCCCGACGCCCTTACGCTCACCGTGGTCGCCGACTTCCCCGCCACGGTCGAGCGCCTGTGGGAGGCCTACGTCGACCCGCGCCAGCTGGAGCGGTTCTGGGGACCGCCGACCTATCCGGCCACCTTCACCCGGCACGACGCCTCCCCCGGCGGCCGGTCCGCCTACCGGATGACCGGCCCCGAGGGCGAGAGCCACGGCGGCTACTGGGAGTGGCTCGCGGTCGAGCCGATGCGCAGCTTCGAGGTGCGCGACGGGTTCGCCACCTCGGACGGCGAGCCAGACGCCGGGATGCCGTCCGTGCGCATGCAGTTCGTGTTCGAGGACACGAAGAACGGTGCCCGCGTCACCACCACCACCTACTTCGGCTCCCTGCAGGAGCTGGAGAAGCTGCTCGCGATGGGCATGGACGAGGGGCTGCGCCAGGCGATGGGCCAGATGGACGACGTCCTGGCCGACCTCACCTCGTTCGCCGCGAGCCGAGCCACACAGGCCCAGATCCTGTCCCACACCCAGGTCCGGGTCAGCCGGGTGATCCGCGGCAACGTCGAGCAGGTGTGGCGGGCCCACCACGACGCCGAGCTGATGAGGCGCTGGCTGCTCGGCCCGGACGGCTGGACCATGCCGATCTGCGAGGTGGCCACGGCCGTCGGGCAGAAGTACCGCTACGAGTGGGAGCGCTCCGACGGTGCGCCGGACCGGTTCGGCTTCGAGGGCGAGCTGCTCGAGTCGGTGCCGCCCCATCGCGCCGTGACCACCGAGCGGATGATCGGGATGCCCGGCGAGGGAACGCTCAACGAGCTCACCCTCACCCCCGTCGCCGAGGGGACCCTGCTCTCGCTGGTGATCACCTACCCCGACGCCCAGACCCGCGACATGGTCCTGGGGACCGGCATGACCGGCGGGATGGAGAACAGCTACGCCAGGCTGGAACGGGAGATCCTCGCCTGAGCCGTCTCGGGCGGGCTCCGCCTACGAGTCGGCGTGCCGGCGCAGGGCGCCGACGTCGGTGAGCCGGACCTGCGTCCCGCTCACCGATGTCCAGCCCCGACGGCAGAACTGCCCGAGCGCGCGGTTGAGCGACTGCCGCGTCGCTCCGACCCGGGCCGCCACCCCGGACTGGTTCATCCCCAGCTCGCACAGCGGGACTCCGTCCGGGCCCGGCCGGGCCTCGACGACGAGCAGCTTGGCCAGGCGTCGGGGGACGTCGAGGAACACCAGGTTCGACGCCACGCCGGTCATCCGCCGGACGGTGCCGGCCAGCCGGGCGGCCACACAGAGCAGCGCCGCCGGATCGTCCAGCAGGACCTGGCGGACGACGTCGGCGGGCACGGCGAGCAGCTCGCTGTCCTCCAGCGCGTCCACCGTGGCCGAGCGCGGGTCCGCGGACAGGACGGACACCTCGCCGAGGCAGTCGCCGGGCCCGAGCACCCGCAGGACGAGGTCGTCACCGTGCGCCGAGGTGACCAGCACCCACAGCCGACCCGACCGCACCAGCTAGAGATGGGACGCAGGATCGTCCTGCAGGAACAGGATCTCTCCACGCAGCAGGTGCCGTTCCTGGCTGGGGCAAGCGAGCCTCTCCAGCGCGGGAGCGGCGAGGTCGCCGAACAGGTCGATCCCGCTGAGCTCCGCTGCGATCCCGGACACGGATGCCACCGTAGCGACCGCGGAGGCGTCAGTACCTGCTGCGGAAGCTGGCCACCTCGTCGACGACCCGGGCCGACTCCGCGCTCCCGGTCACCGCCTCGAGGAGCGGGGCCCGCTCCAGGGACAGCAGGCCGGTCGGCTCGGTGGCCGTGACGGTGGCCGTGCGACGCACGTCGCGCAGCAGCGCGATCTCGCCGAAGTAGTCCCCCGGCCCCTCATGCCGCACCACGACGACAGCAGCTCGAGCTCGGGCGGGGCGGTGAGACGACGGTCCACGCCCCGGGCGGCGGGGAGCAGAGCGAGGGTGGGCAGCCCCACCACGAGGCTGACGACGGCGGGCGCGGTGCGCAGGCCGGGCCCCTCGATGAGGAACGGCATGACGGCTGCACCCAGCGCCATGGTGGCGATCAGCGCCCCCTCCAGAGCCCCGAACACACAGCCCAGCACACGGTCCGGCGTGAGTCGCTGCACCGCGGTGTAGAAGTTGACGTCCGCGATCGGGTTGCCGGAGCCCAGCAGCGCGACCGCCACGAACACGCTGACCAGCGAGGGCCAGACCACCACCAGCAGCAGCGGGAGCGACCAGAGCAGCACGCCCTTGAGCAGATCGGTGGCCAGGCTGTGGCGGGAGGAGCGGGAGATGGCAACGAATCCACCGACCACAGCGCCGATGCCCAGCACGGCGTCGACGTAGCCGACGCCCCGCGGACCGGCGGGGAGCAGCTGCACGGCCAGGGCCACGCCGAAGACCGACGACGCCCTGCCACGAAGGTCTGCCCGCAGATCAGCGCGGTGACCACGCGCAGATCCGGGCTGGCGGAGATCTCCCGGAACCCCGCGAACACCGTGGCCAGCCGTCCCTCGGCCGCACCGGCGGCGGCGGCGTCGACGTCGTCCGACGCCACTGCCGACCGCACTCGATGCCGCCCACCAGGGCGGCGGACCAGAGGTAGCTGGCGGCGTTGAGCGCGAACACGACCTCGACGTGCGTCACCGCGAGGAGCAGCGCCCCAAGCGCAGGCCCGACGAAGAACGACATGCTCTCGATCGTGCTGGACACCCCGTTGGCGGCCGTCAGCTGCTCCGGACGCTCGGCCAGCGACGGCAGCAGGGCCGCCTGCGCCGGCCGGAAGACCGAGCCGAACAGCCAGGACACGGTGGCCAGGACGAACACCGGGGCGGCTGTCGTCCCGGCCGCGCTGCACCCGGCGGACGCCGCGACCAGTCCCGCCCGGACGAGGTCGGACGTCACCATCGCCCGCTTGCGCGACCAGCGGTCCACCAGCGCGGCGGCAAAGGGCGCGGTCAGCGCCATGAGGATGAACCGGACCGCGGCCCAGATGCCGACTGCCCGCGCACCACCCACCCCGTAGGCCCAGACCGTGACCGCGGTCGTGTAGGCCCAGTCGCCCACCATCGACCCGGCCAGGGCGAGCTGGATCCGCCGCAGCGGCGGATGAGCGAACACCTCCCGCAGGGAGGCGCTCGTCTCCCTCACCGCGTTCCGAACCGCACCGGAGCCCTGCTCCGTCACCACCGACGTCGTCATGTGCGCCTCCTCCAGTCGCGGCCGGAGTATCCGGCGCTCGGCCGGGGCAGCGCTGTCACCTGCGTGACAGCTGCGCTCGCTCAGAGCTGGAAGACGCGTCCTTGCCTGGCGGCCTCCACGGGCACCGACGAGGCGACGAGGCGGGCGCAGATCGCGTCGAGCTCGTCGTCGGTGCGCTCCGGGTCGTGGTGGAACAGCACCAGTCGCTTCGCCGCCGCCGCTTCGGCGAGCTCCACGGCGTACTCCGCGGTGGCGTGCCCGAGGAAGGCGACGTCGGGGAACTCGGACCGCACGTGCTGGGCATCGGTGATGAGCAGGTCGACGCCCTCGGCGAGCGCGAGCACGGCCTCGTGGAGGGGGCCGTCGCCGTGGGGACCGGCGCCCAGGAAGCTCGGCGCGTGGTCGGTGATGTAGGCCATCGAGGAGGCGCCGTCCTCGATGCGGTAGCCGAACGTGCGGCTCTCCTTGTGCGGAATCTCCATTGCGATGACCCGGAATCCTTCGACGTCGCGCGGCCCGGGCCGTGCCCAGTCGAACGACCAGCCGGCCCCCAGCCCCTCGAACTCGACCGGGAAGTAGGGCGGCGCCATCATCCCGGTCAGCGCCTTCTCCGCAGGCCCGGCCTGCTCCGGCGCCAGGACCGCGACCCGGGCGCCCGGGAGGAAGCCGGGCTTGAAGAACGGCAGCCCCTGCCAGTGGTCCCAGTGCAGGTGGCTCAGCAGGATGGTCCCGGCGAACGGTGCCCCTTCCAGCAGCGGGGCGACCTGGCGCAGTCCGGAGCCGGCGTCGAGGATCAGGGACGGGGACCCGTCGGCTGCCGCGACGGCGACGCAGGACGTGTGGCCGCCGTAGCGGTCGAACTCGGCGCCCGGCGCCGGGGCCGAGCCGCGCACTCCGCAGAGCGTGACGCGCACCCGCAGCCTCCTCGCCAGTGCCCGCCCGGCAGATGCGGCGCAGATACTGCCACAGCGGGGTCGCCGGCCGTCTCCGGAACCGCGAGGCCGCCGGCAACAGCAGGGGCGGCCTCGGCTGGGAAAGGGGCCAGTGGGACTGGAACGGACCGGAAAGGCCCCCGGCCAGATCGTAGAACCGCGGCATGGAATCGTGGCGTGGAGCAACGGTTCTCCTGCATTCCGCCGCCTCGGGAGCCGACACCCGCTTAGATCTGAACCAGCCGTTACGAGATCTGGAGCCGTCCTTGTCCTCGACCGCTGTCGACCAAGACGCCGACGCCGACGCCGACGCCGACGCCGCAACAGTGAGGATGCGCGTCCACACCAAGCGCTATTCGCCCAAACCAGCGCATGTGCTCGCGGTCTCCGCACTCGGGGCGTTCCTCGCCTTCGTCGACTCCACGATCGTCAACGTCGTCTTCCCCGACATCCAGCAGTCCTTCCACGGCGCCTCGCTGCCGACGCTGTCCTGGGTGCTCAACGGCTACAACATCGTCATCGCGGCGCTGCTGATCGTGGCCGGCCGCTCGGCCGACCTGGTCGGCCGCCGCCGGATGTTCGTCGCCGGCGTGGTCCTCTTCGTGCTCGCCTCCGCGGCCTGCGCCGCTGCCGGGTCCGCCGGGCAGCTCATCGCGTTCCGGCTCCTCCAGGGCGTCGGGGCAGCCATGCTCATCCCCGCCTCGCTCGGGCTGGTGGTGAACGCCTTCCCGCTCGAACGGCGCGCGCACGCGATCGGCCTGTGGGGCGCCACGGCCGCTGTGGCCTCCGGCCTGGGTCCCCCCGCCGGCGGCGCCCTGGTCGCCGTCTGGAGCTGGCGGCTGGCCTTCCTGGTCAACGTGCCCGTCGGCATCGCCACCGTGGTGCTCGCCCGCCGCACCCTCGTCGAAGGGCGCGCCTCGGGCCGGCGCCGGCTGCCGGACCTGCGCGGCGCGGTGCTGCTGGGCGTCTCGCTGGCCACCCTCACGCTCGGTCTCGTGCAGGGCGAGGACTGGGGCTGGACCAGCCCGGGCGTGCTGGGTTCGTTCGTCGCGGCGGTCCTCTGCCTTGCCGGATACGCCCTCAGCTCGCGCGCGCACCCGGCCCCGCTCATCGACACCGACCTGGTGCGGCAGCGGGCGTTCGTGGTCGCCAACCTCGCCACCGCCGTCGGCGCCGCGGGCTGGTTCGCCTACGGCCTCAACCACATCCTGTGGCTGCGCTACGTCTGGGACTACTCGCTGCTGCGCGCCGGCCTGGCCGTGGCCCCCGGCGCGGTCGCGGCTGCGGTGGCCGCCGCCGTGCTCGGCCGGGTGGCCGACCGGGGTGGCATCCGCACCATCGTGGTCGGCGGCTCCCTCGTCTGGGCAGTGTCCCTCGGCTGGTTCTACGCGCACCTGGTCCCGCTGCAGCCGCACTTCGCCGGCGCCTGGCTGGTCGGGCAGGTCATCAGCGGGATCGGGGTCGGGGCGACCATGCCCACCCTGGCCTCGGCGGCCCTGGTCGGCGTGCCCGGCGGCCGCTACGCCACCGCCTCCGCGGTCAACTCCAGCATCCGTCAGATCGGCGCGGTCGTCGGGGTCTCGGTGCTCGTCATCATCGTCGGCACCCCCTCGCCGACGACGATCGTCGCCGCCCTGCGCCACGGCTGGGAGTTCTCCGCCGCGTGCTTCGTCATCACTGCCGCGGTGGCGCTGCTGCTCGGTCGGCTGCGCCCGGCCGCGCCCACCGAGCCGGCAGCGGCCGAGAGCGCCGCGGCGGGTGGGCGCCAGGTGGGGATCGTGGCCCCGCGCCGGGCCGTCGACCTGGTCGAGACCTCGGCTCCGCCATCGCTGGTCGAGGTCGTCGCCGCGCACGACCCCACCGCGGTCGAGACCGTCGAGGTCCCCGCCGGGCAGTGGCTCTTCCAGCAGGGGGACAGCGCCGACGGCATGTACGTGGTGCGGGCGGGTCGGTTCGAGGTCGTCGTGGACGGCGCGGTGGTCCGCCGGCTCGGCCCGGGCGAGCTGGTCGGAGAGCTCGCCCTGCTCACCGGGGGCCGCCGGTCAGCCGGGGTGCGCGCGAGCCGGGACGGTGTGGTCGGCCGGGTGAGCGCGGAGCGGTTCGCCACCGCGGTCGCCGCCGACGCCGAGGCGATGCGGCAGGTGGCCACCACCGTGGCCCGCCGGCTCGAGCGCGTCGCGCCGCCGCCGCACCCGGACCCCGCGCCCTCGGTGGTCGCCGTCGTCGGTGCCACCCCGGACGCGCCGGTGGACGTCGTCGGTGCGGCGCTGGCCGACGAGCTGCGCACGATCTGCTCGGTCGTCCTGCTGCGCTCCACCGACCCCGCCGGCCTGGAGCGCGCCGAGCTCGACCACGACGTCGTGCTGCTGCTCGCCTCCTCACCCGAGCAGGGCGAGGACGACGGGCACGACGAGCACGCCTGGCGGGACTTCTGCGTGCGCAGCGCGGACCGGGTGGTCAGCGTGGTCGGACCCGATGCCGCTCCCCCCGGTGGCGACACCGACGGGCGTCTGGCGGGCGGGCACCTGGTGTGGGCGGCCCTGCGGCCGCACCCGGAGCTGCGCGCGGCCTGGCATGCCCGGCTGGAACCGCTGACGTCCCACCACGTGGACCCGGCCCGCCCCGTCGACGGCGTGCGCGCCCTGGCCCGCCGGCTGGCCGGTCGCTCCCCCGCCCTGGTGCTGGCTGGCGGCGGCGCGCGCGCCTTCGCCCACCTCGGGGTGCTGGAGGTGTTCGAGGAGGCCGGCCTGAGCTTCGACCGGATCGCCGGCACCAGCTCCGGCGCCGTCGTGGCCGCGCTCTGGGCCACCGGTCGCAGCGCCGCCGAGATCGACGCCGCCGTCTACAACGAGTTCGTCCGCCACCGGCTGCTGGGCGACGTGACACTCCCGGCCGCCGGGCTGATCAAGGGCCGCCGAGTGGGTGCGGCGCTCCGCCGTCACTTCGGCGACATCCTGATCGAGGAGCTCGACCGGGAGTTCGCCTGCGTCTCGGTCGACCTGCTCGGCAAGCAGGCGGTCGTGCACCGCAGCGGTCGCCTGGTCGACGCCGTGTTCGCCTCGCTGCGCCTGCCCGGGGTGTTCGCGCCGATGCGGCTGGACGGGACGCTGCACGTGGACGGGACCGTGCTGGACAACCTCCCCGTCGCCGCGCTCAGCGAGCGCCACGAGGGCCCCGTCGTCGCGGTCGACATCTCGGTCGGGGGCGGGGGGCAGCGACGCGAGGGACCTCCGCGCATGCCGTCCCTCGGCGAGACGCTGATGCGCACGATGCTGCTGGGAGGGGCGCAGAACCTGAGCGAGGCGCGCCGCCGCGCCGACCTGGTGATCACGCCCCGCACGACGGGGGTCGGCATGCTCGAGTGGCACGAGATCGACACCGCGCGGGCCGCCGGACGCGCCGCCGCCGAGGAGGCGCTGCCGGCCGTGCGCGCGCTGCTCGACGGCAGCGCCGGCGTCGACCTCTCCCACCACGATCCGCAGGTGGAGCTGGTGGAGGGATAGCTCCTCTCCTCACGTGATCGTGAAGGGCTGTTGGCGGTTGTGCGCCATCAGCCCATCACCATAACCCCCCAAGAGCCGGGGA
>JBQCHF010000100.1:0-4432 GCA_051954955.1 Motilibacteraceae bacterium | reverse complement strand
CGGCGTGCGCGACGTGCAGGCGAGCAGCAACGGGCACGGCCAGCTGGTCCTACGGCTGGTCGGAACACCCCGCGCAGAGCTGGTGCGCGCCCTGGTGGAGGCCGGGCTGCAGGTGGACCGGGTGGCGCCGCAGCGCGGCCTGGAGGAGGCGTTCCTGACGCTCGTGGGAGAGGGGAGCTGAGCGATGCCGACCCGTGGCACCCACGTGGCGCTGTCCGCGGCCGCGCCGCCGGTGGAGGCGCACGCCCGCGACGGCGCCGCACCCGGCTTCGCGGCCGGGCGCACGCTGCCGCTGCGGGTGGAGCTGCGCCGCCAGCTGCGCCGGCGCCGCACCCAGCTCTCGTTCGGTTTCCTGGTGCTGCTGCCGTTCCTGCTGGTGGCCGCGTTCGAGCTGGGCAGCAACGACCCCGGCCGCGGCGCACCCGGGCTGGTCGACCTGGCGACGTCGGGGGCCGGGAACTTCACCCTGTTCACGCTGTTCGTGTCGGTGGGATTCCTGCTGGTCGTGGTCGTCGCGCTCTTCTGCGGCGACACGGTGGCGAGTGAGGCCAGCTGGTCCAGCCTGCGCTACCTGCTGGCCGCGCCGGTCCCCCGCAGCCGGCTGCTGCGGCAGAAGCTGCTGGTGGCCCTGGGTTGCTCGGCGTTCGCGCTGGTGCTGCTGCCGGTGGTCGCCTACGTGGCCGGCGGCCTGTTCTTCGGCTGGGGCGCGGTTCGCACGCCGCTGGGCACCACCATCCCGACGTCGACCGCCCTGCTGCGCCTGGCGATCGTGGTCGGCTACGTCGCCATCACCCTGCTCCCGGTGGCCGGCCTGGCGTTCCTGCTCGGGGTGCTGACCGACGCCCCGCTCGGCGCCGTCGGCGGCGCGGTGCTGCTCGTGATCGTCTCCAACATCCTCGACGCCGTCACGGCCCTGGGCGACTGGCGACGCTTCCTGCCCACGCACTACCAGTACGCCTGGACCGACGCCCTCGGCCCGCAGGTGCAGTGGGCCGCGATGACCCGCGGCGCGCTCTGGTCCGTCGGCTACGCCGTCGTCCTGCTCGCCCTGGCCTGGCGGCACTTCCTGCGCAAGGACGTCACCAGCTGAGGGCTGAGGGCTGCTGGGCTGGGGGGGCGGGCGACCACGTGCCCGGCCCCGCCCGGAATGATCACGGTCCCGTGATCCTTGCATGCTCACCTCAGCGAATCGGGCGAGGTAGGCATGGAATCTCTGAGGTGAGTGGCGCCCGGGGCCGTCTCGACGTCGTCAGCCGGCACCGAGCAGCCGGGCCAGCGCGGAGCGGGCGGCGGCGTCCCGGGCCGCCAGCGCGGAGAGCTCGGCGGCCAGCGCGCCGATCCACTCGTCGACGCCGACCTGGCGGCGGCTGATGACGACGCCGCGCACCACCTGGCGCACCTCGGCCTCGGGGCCGCGCTTGCCCTGCGTGAGCGAGAGCTGGCGCTCCTGCCCGTGCACGTGCACCGCCACCGGCATGCCGTCCCGGCCGGCCAGCCGGTCGGCCAGGGAGCGGTCGCGCTCGACGTCCACCATGCCGGCGGGCAGCACGTCGCCCAGCGTGGCCGTGAGCACGCGGGTGAAGGTGGCGACGTCGGCGGAGTCGGCGCGCAGGGCGGCCGCGAGCGCGTGGACGTCGGGGCCGTCGTCGGGTCCGTGTGCTGCAGGGACGGCAGGTAAGTCGGTCACGGCGCCCATCTTCCCCGACCCGGCGTCGCCGCGCGGGCCCCACCGAGGAGGGGCCCCGTTACGGGCCGCCGCTGAGCGCGTAGGCGAGGAAGCTGTCCTGACCGCTGCGGACCCACACACCGGTCCCGCAGGAGGGCCCCGGCCCGTCCTGCGGGACGCCCCAGACCTCCCGGGAGCCGAAGAGGACCGGCGCGTGCGCGACGACGCGGGCTCCCGCCGCCTGGACCTCGGCGAGGGACGCGGGAGTCCCCGGGCCCACATAGTCCCGGCCGCAGGCGTGCACCAGGTCCGGCGTACCCGACCAGCCGTGGTGGCGCAACCCTGCCGGCCGCGCAGCCACGACCACGCCGGCGAGCAGGAGGAGCACGACCAGGCCCAGGCCGGAGGTCAGCCGGAGGTCAGCCGCAGGCGCCTCCACCGCACCGTCCTCCCGCTGCCGGCCGGGCCGGTCTCGGTCACGGCTCCCCCTTCCGCGCCGACACCCCTCAGCGGTCGGTGAGCGGCAGGACCAGCTGCGGCTTGGCGATGACGTGGTCCTCGCGCAGCGGGCGGACCGCGGTGCCGATGGCAAAGAACTCGGTGGTGTGCCCACCCCAGCGGTGCGGCAGGGACAGCATCTGCACCCCGACGATCCCCTCGGCGTGCAGCGCCTCCGCCTCGGCCTGCATGCGACTCATGGCCAGCTCGCGGGCGTCGTAGAGGGCCTCGGTGTACTGCGGGATCTCCACGTTCTGGCCGGTGTTTCCCAGCGCCTGGAAGAAGCGCTGGTGAGCGATGTGGTAAACGCAGGAACCCATCACCATGCCCAGCGGGGCGTAGCCCGCCTCGATCAGGGTCCAGAAGTCCTGGCCGTTCAGGTCCGAGGTGAACGGCTGGTTGCGGGCGTTGCGCCAGGTGTGCCCGTGCGGCGTGCGCTCGTGCGCCTCGTCGGCCTTCACCGCGGTGCCGATTGCGATGAACTCGGCCAGGTCGTTGCCGAACTCCTTGAACTCGATGTCCAGCCGGACACCCACGATGCCGTCGGCGCCGAGGGCGTCCGCCTCGGCCTCCATGCGGGTCATCGCCAGCTCACGTGCGTGGTACATCGCCTGAGAAAGCGTGTCCAGCTCCTGGTTCTTGCTCCACCGGCCCATCTGGAAGCCCACGTGGTAGATGCTCGAGCCGAGCACGAGGCCCAGCGGACGGAAGCCGGCCTCGCGCACCAGCAGGAACTCGTTGACCGACAGGTCGCTGGTGAACAGCGACGTCGCCTGCCCGGGCCGCATCTCGGCTAGGCGGCGCATGGCGTCCTCGGGGATCCCGAGGTTGTTGACGTCGATGCTCATCGCGGTCTCCTGGAGGTGGGCGCCGGGCGCAGCAGCATGATCGTGAGCGAGTCGGTGACGGCCGTGCGGCCGCGATGGAACTTGGCGAGGGTCGAGCCGATCACCCGGCACTCGGCGTGGTGGTCCCGGTGATTGTCCGAGGGCTCGGTCTCCCAGATGTTCAGGCCGATGTCGCTCACCAGCGCGACGTCGGCGCCGGACTGGCGGGCCGAGGCGTCGAACTGGTGACGGGCGTCGGCCCGCACGTGCTGGACCAGCTCGGTGTAGCCGGACACCTCGGTGTTGCTCCAGCCCGACGCCTGGCTCTGGGTGCGGTAGTCGTCGTGACGGACCGCCACCGAGATGCCCAGGGCGATGCTCACCGGCACCCAGCCGGCGTGCAGCACCTTGGCGACGTCCTGGCCGGGCAGGTCGGTGACGAAGATGCGCGCGGGCCGGGCGCGGCCTGCGGCCCGGACCGCGGTGCCCATGGCGAGGAACTCCTGGTTGCCGTTGCCCAGGTGCTCGATGGTGATCCGGACGTCGACGACGCCGTCGGCGCCGAGCGCGTGCGCCTCCTGCGCCATCCGGTCGATCGCGGTGCCGTAGCCGCGGTAGAGCGCGTCGACGTAGGGGCGGTAGCCGGCGAAGCGGAACCCGGCCCCGCTGGTGACCGTGCGAGCGCCGAAGCCCCACCCGCCGCCGGAGCAGCCGCCGAAGCCCTGCCAGCCGATGTGCTGCACCAGGCAGCCCATGACCTCGCCGGCGGGGGTCAGCCCCACCGACTCGACGCCGACCGCGCCGGGGACCGAGAGCAAGGAGGTGCGCACGCCGTCCGCCGACGCGCGTTGCAGGCGGGCCCGCGCGGCCGGGGGCAGGCCGCGGCCGTCCCAGTCGCTCATGCTGCCCCCATCCCTCGACGTCGCGGCACATGCTGGCGTACTGGCTGTCCTCGGGGCTACGCCTGGGCGAGTGGTCAGGGTCAAGAGAGGGTCAAGATCGACGGGGGCGTCGGGTTCCGCTTCCGCTGGTGATCATGCAGGGGATGTCGATCGCCGTCCGGTCTTGCTGGGGTCGAGTCCAAGGCGGCTGGTGACGGGGTGGTCCTACTCGGGTCGCCTTCATTGGCGGGCCGCGGGTCTTTCTGGGGTCCTCTTCAAGGCGGCTGGTGACGGGGCGGTCCTGCTGGGGGCTGTATTTCGTTGGCCGGCCGCCGGCCTGACTGTGGTCCTTTCCAAGGCGGCTAGTGACGGGATGGTCTTGCTCGGGGCTGGTTCTGGTTGGCCGGGCGCGGGTTTTGGCGGATCTTGAGACCTGGTGCACCTTGTCTGAGCGTGGCCGTGCATCAAGATCCGGAGCCCGTCGGCTCGGTTGTCATTGCTGGCTTTGATTCTTTGCCTAGTCGTGACCTGGCGGCTGCTGATTCTGCCTGTCTGGGAAC
>JBQCHF010000099.1:0-12796 GCA_051954955.1 Motilibacteraceae bacterium | reverse complement strand
GCCCCCGGCGTGGACTCGTACAAGTCGACGGCCTGCCGGCGGAACTCCTCCGAGTAGTGCTTCCTGGCCATAGCTCTGGATCATCTCGCTTCTCCAGCAGTGCTGGGTTCGCCGTGTCCAAGAACCAGGGTCAAGGGCCGTCCGCCCGGGACCTTCGCCTTGCCAGGACGTGCCATCCAGCCCTGCCGGGTGCCGGTGACCGGTTCCGACCATGGTGGGGAGAGGCACCTCCTGAAGGGGTGGGCCGTGTCCGCCACCGCCATGCCACCGCCGGTCCAGCCGAAGGATCAGTCCCGATCGCCGCTCCCCTGGCGACGCCACCCGACCGTCACAGCAGCTGCCGCCCTCGTCTCCGGCACGGTGATCGCCGCCATGGGCGCAGGCGTCGCCTTCCGCTGGCTGACGAAGGCGGGCGTCAGCGGGACGAGCCTTGCCGGCGTCCTCGCCCTCGCCCTCGGTCTGGCGATGCTCGCGTTCGCCTGCGGGGTCTTCTGGACGGCGGGCCACGGCTGGCGACGCCTGTGGTTCGCACCGGCCACGGTGGTCGCCCTGCTCATGATGTCCTCCATCACGATGGGGACGATGCTCGCCTGGGCGCCGCGCACCGCCCACGGGCCTCCGCCTGCCGATCCCGAGCTGTCGTACACGCGGGTGAGCTTCCGCACGGCCGATGGCGTCCGGCTCTCCGCCTGGTGGGTGCCGACGACCAACGGTGCAGCGATCGTCACGCTGCCGGGCTCGGGGTCCACCCGCGACGCGACCCTCGACCAGGCCACGGTGCTCGCCCGGCACGGCTACGGCGTCCTCCTCGTCGACCCCCGCGGCCAGGGCGAGAGCGATGGTCAGGCGATGGACGCGGGGTGGTGGGGTGATCGCGACGTCACGGCGGCCGTCGCCTTCACCCAGCGCCGCCCCGGCGTCGACCCTCGGCGGGTGGGGCTGCTCGGGCTGTCCATGGGTGGCGAGGAGGCGATCGGTGCCGCCGCTGCGGCCGACGTGCGGGCGGTCGTCGCCGAGGGGGCCACGGCGCGAACGGCGGCGGACAAGTCCGGTTTCCTGCCTGGCGGCGTCGCCGGCACGCTCCAGCGCGCGCTGGACCAGCTCACCTACGCCACGGCCGACCTGCTGAGCCCGGCACCGCAACCCGGTCCCCTCTACCGGAGCATCGTGCGCGCACGCTCGACCTCGTTCCTGCTCGTCGCCGGCGGCGACGTCGTGGACGAACCCGAGGCGTCGCGGTACCTGCAGTCGGCGGCTCCGGACCGGGTTCTCACCTGGGTCGTGCCCGGCGCCGGCCACACGGCCGGTCTCGAGAGGGCGCCGGCCGAGTGGACCGACCGGGTGACCTCGTTCCTCGACCAGGCCCTCGACGTCGACCCGGCGGCGGCGAATCCCGATTGAGGCAGCCACGGCGGGTCCGGTGGGATGAGCCGGTGACACCGCTGCATCCCGACGAGATCCCGATCGACCTCCCCCTCGTGCGCGGCCTGGTCGAGCGACAGCTTCCGGCGTACGCCGCCCTCGACCTTCGGCCGCTGGCCGCCACGGGGTCCTCGAACCGGCTCTTCCGGCTCGGCCCGCAGCTGCTCGTCCGCCTGCCGCGCCAGCCCGGCGGCTCGGCCACCATCGAGAAGGAGGCCCGCTGGTTGCCGCTCGTCGCCGCGTCACTGACCTCGCCCGTGCCGGAGGTGGTGGCGGTGGGTGAGCCGGACGAGGGGTATCCGGAGCGGTGGGCGGTGACCACCTGGCTGGAAGGCCGTCGCGCCGAGGTCCCCCGGCTAAGCACCAGCGCCAGCCCACGCACCGGATTGGCCGAGGACCTGGCCGTGCTCGTCGGCGAGCTGAAGGCGGTCCCCGTGCCGGAGCAGGCGCAGGCGGATCCGTCGCTGCACTGGTACCGCGGCGGCCCGCTGCACGCGGTGCACGAGGACCTCCTCGAAGCGGTCGCGCAGTGTCGGCGGATCGAAGGGTTCGACCTCGACCTCGACGCCGTCCTCGAGGTGTGGCAGCGGGCCCTGCAGGCGGAACGGGACGTCCCGAGCGCGGAGCACTGGTACCACGGCGACCTGCTGGCCGAGAACCTCCTCGTCACCGGTCAGCCGCGCCTGCGCGGCGTGCTGGACTTCGGCGGCCTGGCCGTCGGTGACCCGTGCGTCGACCTCGTCGTCGCCTGGGAGGTCCTCGACCCGGCGGGCCGCGAGGTCTTCCGACAGCTCGTAGGCGCCGACGACGCGTCCTGGCTGCGCGGTGCCGGCTGGGCGCTGCTTCTCGCCGTCATCACGCCGCCCTACTACTGGCACACCATGCCCGAGCGCTGCTCGGATCGGCTCGCCATGGCCGCGAACGTGCTCGCCGAGCTCTAGGTCACCGTCGCAGCACAGCGAGCACGTGCCAGATGACCTGCAGCTCAGGCGCTGCTCCGGTCGTCGGAACGGACCTCGACGTCCTCCTCGTCCACCGCGTCATCGACGTCCTCAGCGTCCGCCGTGGCCACCGGCGGCGCCACGGCCTCCAGCAGGTGCCGCTCCTCCACCAGCGGCACGGACAGGACCTTGTAGCCGGCCTCGTCGAACAGCACGGTCACCTTGTCGCCGTCCTCGGCACCCATGACGGTCCCGTCGCCCCACTCCGGGTGGCGCACCCGGCTGGCGGCTGGCAGCCCGTCGGTGCCGCCGGAGACCGTGCTGGGCTCCTCCCCGGACTCCTCTGCGGCCAGGCAGATGTCGCAGTTGCCGCACGGGCCCGGCAGCTCCTCGCCGAAGTAGGCGAGCAGGTAGCCGCGGCGGCAGGCGGTGGTCTCCGCGTAGCCGCGCATCATGTCGGTGCGCGAGCGCTCCACCGCCCGCTGCTGCTCGGCCAGCTCCAGCACGGCGTCGACGGCGTCGCGCGGGTCTTCGGGACCGCACCAGGTCAGCCGGCCGCGCGGGTCGGGGCGCGCGGCGCCGCTCTCCACCAGCAGGTTGGCCAGCACCCCCACCCGCCGTGGTGGCAGATCAGCCTTGCCGGCCAGGGCGGACCGGGAGATCGGGCCGCCGGCGCGCAGCAGCCTCACCACCTCGGCGGCGTCCTCGCGGTGCGGCAGCCCGGCGCTGAGGAAGCGCTGCAGCCCCAGGTCGCCCGGTCGGTAGACCAGCAGGCCCAAGGCCGGCTCCCCGTCACGCCCGGCGCGACCGACCTCCTGCCAGTAGGCGTCCGGCGAGGCCGGCACCGAGGCGTGCAGCACCGTGCGCACGTCGGGCTTGTCGATGCCCATACCGAAGGCCGACGTCGCCACGACGACATCGAGATGTCCCTCCAGGAACGCCCGCTGCACCCCCTCGCGCTCGGGCCCGCGCAACCCGGCGTGGTAGGCGGCCGCCGAGAATCCGAGGTCGGCCAGCGACTGCGCGATCTCCTCGGTGGCCCGACGGGTCGCGCAGTAGACGATCTCCGGCTTGGCCTCCGCGGCGGCCCGCAGCACGACCGTCTCGTGCTGGGCGTCCTTGCGCTGGGCGCGCACGACCTCGAGCCGGATGGCCGGCCGGTCCAGGTCGCGCAGCACGACTTCCGGGTCGACCAGCCCGAGCCGGGCGACGACGTCGTCGCGCACCGGCGGGGAGGCGGTGGCGGTGAGGGCCACCACCGGCGGCCGGCCGAGCGGCCCCAGCGCCTCGGGGATGCGCAGGTAGTCCGGCCGGAAGTCATGCCCCCAGGAGGACACGCAGTGCGCCTCGTCCACGCAGACCAGGCCCGGGTCCGCCGCGGCCAGCTCGTCCAGCACCCCCGCGGCGGCCAGCTGCTCAGGGGCGAGCAGCAGGACGTCGAGCGCCCCTTCACGCAGGGCGTCGAGCACTGCGCGCCGCTCGTGCTCGGGCTCCTGGCTGGACAGCCGGGCGGCCCGCATGCCGGCCGCCTCCATGCCCGCCACCTGGTCACGCTGCAGCGACAGCAGCGGCGAGAGGACCAGCGCCGGACCGGCGCCACCCTCCCGGCGGAGCAGGGCGGCCAGCTGGTAGACGGCCGACTTGCCCGACCCGGTGGGCATCACGGCGAGCACGTCGCGTCCCTGCACGGCCGCGCAGATCGCGGCCTCCTGGGCCGGGCGAAGGCTCTGCCACCCGAAGCGGTCGCGGGCCAGCTCGGCGGCCCGCGCGAGGATCTGACCGTCCCGGCCCTCAGCCATCCAGCAGCCGCAGACCCCAGGTGCTGCTGTGCGAGGCACCCGGCTCGAGGCGGACGACGCCCGTGCCGTCCCGGAAGGCGTTGGGCGGGCAGGTCATCGGCTCCAGGCCGAGGCTGCGCCGGCGCTCGGACTGGTCCGGGAGGCTGTCGCCGGTGAACACCTCGATCCAATCGTGCTTGTCGTCCACCCAGAACTCCACGGTCCGGCCGCCGTCCGGGTGGGCGACGGTGACGACGGTGCGCCCGGACTGGTCCCGCTCGAGGTCGACGTAGGCGTTGTCGATCTCCCGGTCCCCGAGCCGCTGCGGGGTGCGCAGGTCGTACGGCGTGCCGTCGACGTCGGCCACGCCGGTCGGGGCCTGCTGCTCGCCGGTGGGCAGCCACTTGGCTGCCGGCACGTGCACCACGGCGTCGTCGATCAGGTCGGTGCCGACGGTCACGTAGGGGTGCGCGCCGCTGCCGTAGGGGGCGGCCTGCCCACCGAGGTTGGTGGCGCTGGTCGTCACCGTGACGCCGTCCTCGGTGAGCTCGTAGCGCGCCCGGACCTGCAGCAGGAACGGGTAGCCGGTCTGCGGCCAGATGGTGGTGCCCATGGTGAGGGAGCGCTCGTCGCGCTCGACCACGTCCCACGGCACGTAGCGCAGCAGGCCGTGCAGCGCGTTGGACTGCTCGGGCTCGGTGAGCGCGAGCTGCTGCTCCTGCCCGTCCCAGGTGTAGGTGCCGTCTTGGATCCGGTTCGGCCACGGGACCAGCAGCTGCCCGCGAGCGGCCGTGACCGGTTCGAGCTCGCCGTAGCCGGCGAGCACCGGCGTGCCACGGACGGACAGCTCGCGCAGGCCGCCGCCCACCTCGACGACCACGGCACGCACGTCTCCGTGCTCGAGGACGTGCTGCCGGCCGGTGGGGCTCGCCTGGAAAGTGGCCGAGGAGGTCTCACTGCTCATACTCATCCACCTGCCCCCGAGGCGGCATGGGAACCGCCGGACGAATGTTGCACGCAGCACACGATGTCACGGCAGCCCGACGACCTGGTATGCCTCGTGCTCCCGCTCCAGCACGGTGGTGGGCGCCTCGAGGTGGTAGGCCGCGCTGGGGATCAGGCCGGCGCCCCCGTAGCGTGCCATGACCCGCAGCTGGGCCAGCACGTCCTCTCCGCAGTGCGCCGGCGGCAGCTCGCCCCAGAAGTCGAACCCCCCGCACTCGAGGAGCCGCTCACGGTCGTACATGGAGCAGCCGCCGATCCACGCCACCTTGTAGGCCCGCCAGTCCTGCTCGCCCAGCCCCAGCTTCTCGGCCAGGTGCACCAGGTTCGCGGCGTTGTGCAGCCGCCACCGCTGCCATGCCGGCGAGTCCGGCGTGACGTGCTCGGGCTCCACCTCGCCCTCCCACTCCTCGTAGGAGGTGAGCTCATCGGGACGCACGTCGTGCAGGAACGACAGTCCCTGCACCGCCATGCCCACGAAGCCGCAGCGCAGGGCGTCGAGCGCAAGGCCCATCGTGCGCAGGGCGTGCGGGCGCAGCAGCACGTCGTCGTCGAGGCAGAGCACCCGCGGCGAGGCCGCCCGGGAGAGCAGGAACGCCCGCTGCTCGGCCACCCCTCGCCGGTCGGGCCGGTGGTGCAGCTCCACCTCGACGCCGGTGCGCTCGAGCACCCGGACCACGGTGGCGACCGCGGGCGCGTGGAAGGAGGGCTCGCCGTCCGTCTGGTCGCTCACCACCACGCGCCGCGGCAGCGTCTGCTGCGCGGACAGCCCGCTCAGCGTGACCGCCAGCTCGGTGGGCCGGTCCACGGTCGGGACCAGCACGTCCACCCCCGTGGCCGGACGCTGATCCATCACGCTCCCTCCCCCGGCCTCTCCTCCGACGAGGCGTCGGAGGCAGCGTCGCGCATCGGCAGGTCGAGGTAGCTGGTCAGGCGCAGCTCGGCCCCCACCTCCCGGACGGCGTCGAGCTCGGGCACCATCTCCGGGACGTAGTCCCCGCCCTTGACGACGACGTCCGGCCGCAGCCGGCGCAGCACGTCACGCGGACTGGGCTCGTCGAAGACGACGACGTGGTCGGCCAGCGCGAGCCGCTCGACCGCCGGCAGGCGGATCGCCAGCGGCTGGCGCGGCGCGCGCCCCTGGGTGAGGGCGGTCATGCTGCGATCGCTGTTCACCGCCACCACCAGCACGTCGCCCTGCTCGCGCGCCTCGCTCAGGTAGCGCACGTGGCCCTGGTGCAGCTGGTCGAAGCACCCGGTGGCCAGCACCACGCTCCGCCCGGCCGCCGAGGCGTCCCGACGGATGCCGGCGAGCATCCCGTCCAGCCGGCCGTCGCGGTCGCCGTCGCGGTCGTGCCCGTCGTCCGGTCCCTGCGGTGCGAGCCCGAGGGACTCGAGCAGCTCCTCGCGCGGGCAGACCGCCGTACCCGGGCGCCGCACGGCGAGCGACGCCGCGGCACAGCCGAGCGCGAGCGCCAGCGATTCGTCATCGGCCCGGCCGTCCCGGAGCACGACGGCGAGCGCGGCGGCGTAGGCGGCGGTGAACGAGTCCCCCGCACCCACCGCGGGGACGTCGACCGGATCGGGCACCGGCACGGTCGCGGCCAGCGAGCCGCCGGCGAGGAGGGCGGCGCCGTGCCGGTCCAGGGTGACCGCCACGCGCTCGGCCCCCAACCGAAGCAGGACCTCCGACGCGTTGTCGGAGAGCCAGGCGCGACGCCCCTCCCCCGCCACCTCCGCGGTGCCAGAGAGGGACGCCAGCTCCGGCCAGCTCGGGGTCATCGCGTGCACGCCGGCCTCGCGCCACCGCGCCGGGTCGTGCGCGTCCACCACCACCGCGCACGGGCGCTGCCGGGCAGGGCCGCCCAGCACCTCGGCGAGGAGGGCGACCACCTCCGGCCCGGCCGCCCCGAGCCCGTAGTCGCCCACCACCACGGCCGGACGCCGGGCGGCGCCCTCCCGGAGGTCGACGGTCCCGGCGAGGGTGACGTCGGGCAGCTCGTCCAGCACCTGCCGCAGCTCGGCAGCCACCACCGCGGCGACCTCGCGCGGTCGGCACCCGCGGTCCACCCGCGCCACGATCGAGCCGTCGGCCACGAAACGCTGCTTCACCGGTGTCTGCAGGCGCGGCACCCGCGGGCCGCGCACCAGGACCCCCGCCTCCGCCAGCACCGCGGCGAGCTGGTCGGCGCCGTCGTCGTCGGGGCCGCCGAGCGCGGTCACCATGGTCACCTGGCATCCCAGCGCGGCCAGGTTGGCCGCGATGTTGGCCGCTCCCCCCGGCGCGCGGCGCACCTCCTGCTCCTCCACCACGGGCACCGGTGCCTCGCGGCACAGCTTGGTGGCCGTCCCCTGCACCCACACGTCGAGCACCGCGTCGCCCACCACCACCACCGGCAGGCCGGCCATCGAGCGCAGGAGCCGCCCCAGATCCTCCGCGCGGGCACCGGTCGTGACCGGGGCGTCCTCGGACGCCGCCGGAGCGGTGCGGGCTGCGGCGGCACGGGACGTGGGCGCGACCACGGGCGGCTCCTCGTTGCATCGATCCGGCGGCTGACGGTCGTTGGTGCCTCCAGCGGGAGAGGTCAAACGCCTCGCACTGCTCCTGCTCCGGCGGCTGCTGGCCCCACTCCTCTGTCACGCCGCTCCGCCTCGCTTCGCCCCTCCCGCATGGACGGGTCGGCCCCGGGTAGGCGCTCGACGTGCCTGCCCCCTCCTCCCTCCGCACGACCGTGCCCCCGCTCGCCGACGGCGACCTCGTGCCGGACGTCCGAAAGATCGCCGTCGTGCGCGCCAACGCGCTCGGTGACTACCTGTTCGCCGAGCCGGCCCTGTCCTCGCTCAAGGCGGCCTACCCCGACGCCGAGCTGGTGCTGATCGGGGCCCCGTGGCACGCGCGGTTCCTGCCTGGACGCCCCGGGCCGGTCGACCGGGTGCTGGTGGCGCCGGTCCACCCCGGTGTTCGCAACCCGAAGCCCGGCGACGTCGTGGATCCCGAGGCTCAGCGGGCGTTCTTCGAGCAGGCGCGAGCCGAGCGCTTCGACCTCGCCCTGCAGATGCACGGCGGCGGGCGCAACTCCAACCCCTTCACCCTCGCCCTCGGCGCCAGGGTGACCGCCGGCACCCGCACGCCCGACGCGGAGCACCTGGACCGCGAGATCCCCTACTCCTACTTCGCCCCCGAGGTCTTCCGGTTCCTGGAGGTGGTCGGTCTGGTCGGTGCGCCGCCGGTGCGCATCCGCCCCCGCCTGGAGCCCACCTCGGCCGACCGCGCGGCCGCGCTGGCCGCCGTGCCGGACGACGGGCGCCCGCTCGCCGTCCTGCATCCCGGGGCGACCGACCGCCGACGCCGCTGGCCCGGCGAGCACTTCGCCGCCGTCGGCCTCGCCCTGGTGGCGGCCGGCGCCCGCGTGCTCGTCACCGGCACCGAGCCCGAGCGCGAGGTGGTCGACGAGGTCGTCGCCGCCATGGCTGGGCGGGCCGAGCCGCTGGTGGACGTGCTGGACATCGGCGGCCTGGCCGGCCTGCTGTCCCGCGCGTCGGTGCTGGTCAGCAACGACACCGGCCCGCGGCACCTCGCCGAGGCCGTCGGGACGCCCACGGTGGCCGTCTACTGGTGCGGCAACCTGGTGAACGCCGGCCCCATCACGCGGCGCACCCAGCGGCCGCACGTGGCGTGGACCGTGCACTGCCCGGTGTGCGGCGCCGACGCCTCCGGCGGCCCCTCCGGCACCGAGGGTCGCGGCTGCGACCACGACGTGAGCTTCGTGGCGGACGTGCCGGTGGAGACGGTGGTGGCCGACGCCGTCGAGCTCCTGCGCCTCGCGGGGACCTGCGGCAGCCCGACGAAGACGACCGTGATCGTGAAGGCCTGATGGCGCAGATCCGCCATCAGGCCTTCACGATCATGGCCGGTGGACGCTAGGGCACGACCTCACGGGCCGCCGTGCTCCTTCTGCGCCCTGCGCGCGGCGGTGTCCCCGTCGGCGCCGCGCCCGGTCTCGTCGGCGTCGGGAAGCCCGGCGTAGTCGCCGTGCGTCATGGGGGCCGGCGGCGGCGTCGCGTCCCCGTCGCTGCGCTCGAACGGGTCGTCGGCACGCATCGAGGTGCTGGCCACCGCGCCCTCCCCGTAGGCCGGCGACGTGCCGCCCACCTCGTCGGCCACCAGCTCCGGCGGGGCGCCGCCCGGAGCGCCGGTGGCGACCGCCTCGTCCTGCAGCCGCGTGGCCACCTGGCGGTCGCTGGAGGCGGTGATCGGTGCCGGGCCGATGGCCCCGCCCATGTCGTGCAGGCGGGCGTCATGTGACGGGGTGCTAGGGGAGGAGCCGGACGAGGGGGCAGCCGCCGGCTGACCTGCCTCGGCGCGGGCCCCGGCCCGGGTGCGGCGCAGGTCCACCTGACGGTCCGGGTGCCGGCGGAGGTACTCCTCCTCCAGGGCGGCGGTGCGGTCGGTGTGGGCCCGCAGCGCGTCGGCGGAGCCGTGGCGGAGCGTGTCGTCGCGGGTCTGGTGCAGGTGCGCGAGCTCGCGGTCGAGGTCGTCGTCGCCGAGCGTGTCCGGGGCGACGCCGTCGGCCCGCGTTCCGGTGGCCGGGTCGTGGCGGGTCATCGGGTCCTCCAGGGTTGGATCGATCGGTTCGCACCTCCGCCTACCCGGGCCCGCAGCCGGGTAACGAGCCGCCGGTCGCACGTCAGCGACCGCTCGTCGCGGCCGGGTCTGTCCCCGGATGCCGCCGGGCCGGGGGTCCCTACCCTGGACGGTGGGAGCCGTGCGACCCGGGACGCGGGGGCTCGGGATCGTCGAGTTCTCACGAACGACCGCTGTCCGTCGATCTACTGCTGGACCGGTCGGCGCTGCGGCCCGCAGCCGACACGAACGAACGCCTCGACGAGGAGGAGCACGTGAGCAAGCCCCCCGTGGACGACCCGGGTGACAAGGACCTCGAGGTCCGCGCCCCGAAGCACTGGGCGGCGGGGGTGCCCGGAGTGCGCGTGGCCATGGAACACGCGCTGCGCCAGATGGGCCCGCGCCGGACGGCGCTGACCCTCATCAACCTCAACCAGGCCGACGGCTTCGACTGCCCCGGCTGCGCCTGGCCGGAGCCGGACCCGAAGCACCGGCACACCGCCGAGTTCTGCGAGAACGGCGCCAAGGCGGTGGCCGAGGAGGCCACCACCCGCCGCATCACGCGCGAGTTCTTCGCGACCCACCCGGTGAGCGAGTTGGGCACCCGCAGCGACTTCTGGTTGGGCCAGCAGGGCCGGCTCACCGAGCCGGTGGTCAAGCGCCCCGGTTCGGACCGCTACGAGCCGATCTCCTGGGACGACGCCTTCGGGCTGGTGGCCGCCGAACTGCGGGGGCTCGACGACCCGGACCGGGCCGTGTTCTACACCTCCGGGCGCACCAGCAACGAGGCCGCGTTCCTCTACCAGCTCTTCGCCCGCCAGCTCGGCACCAACAACCTGCCGGACTGCTCCAACATGTGCCACGAGTCCTCCGGCGCCGCCCTGGGCGAGACGCTCGGGGTCGGCAAGGGCAGCGTCACCCTGGACGACCTGCACGAGGCCGAGCTCATCGTCGTGGCCGGGCAGAACCCGGGCACCAACCACCCGCGCATGCTCTCCGCGCTGGAGGCGGCCAAGAAGAACGGCGCCCGCATCGTCGCCGTCAACCCGCTGCCCGAGGCGGGCCTGCTGCGCTTCAAGAACCCGCAGAAGCCGGCCGGCGTCGTCGGCTCGGGCACGGCGCTCGCGGACCGATTCCTGCAGATCCGGGTCAACGGCGACCTCGCGCTGTTCCGCGCGGTCGCCCGGCTGCTGCTCGAGGCCGACGACGCCGCGCCGGGCAGCGTGGTGGACCGCGCGTTCATCGAGGAGCACTCCCTCGGGTTCGAGGAGTGGGCCAAGGACGTCCGCGAGACCAGCTGGGACGACGTCCTCACCGCCACCGGCCTGACCCGGGACGAGATCGAGGCGTTCGCCCAGGACTTCCTGTCCAGCAAGCGGACCATCGTCTGCTGGGCGATGGGCCTCACCCAGCACAAGAACTCTGTCCCGACGATCCGCGAGGTCGTCAACGTCCTGCTGCTGCAGGGCAACGTCGGCAAGCCGGGCGCGGGCGTCTGCCCGGTGCGCGGCCACTCCAACGTGCAGGGCGACCGCACCATGGGCATCTGGGAGAAGATGCCCGACCCGTGGCTCGACGCCCTGGGCACCGAGTTCGCCTTCCAGCCCCCGCGCAAGCACGGCTACGACGTCGTCGCCAGCATCAAGGCGATGCTGGAGGGCAAGGCCGACGTCTTCTTCGCCATGGGCGGCAACTTCGTCCGGGCCACCTCGGACAGCGGGGCCTGCGAGGAGGCCATGCGCAAGCTGCGCCTCACCGTGCACGTGTCGACCAAGCTCAACCGGTCGCACACGGTGTGCGGCGAGACCGCACTGATCCTGCCGACCATGGGGCGCACCGAGCGGGACGTGCAGGCAACCGGCCTGCAGTCGGTCACCGTCGAGGACTCGATGGGGTCCGTGCACGCCTCGCACGGGCGGCTGCAGCCGGCCTCCTCGCAGCTCCTCTCGGAGATCTCGATCATCTGCCGGCTCGCCCGGCACACCCTCGGTGCGGACAACTCGGTGCCGTGGGAGGCGTTCGAGGCCGACTACTCGAAGATCCGCGACTCCATCAGCCGGGTCGTCCCGGGCTTCGACGACTTCAACGCCAAGGTGGCGGTGCCCGGCGGGTTCCTGCTGCCGCACCCGCCGCGCGACGAGCGCCGCTTCCCGACCAAGACCGGCAAGGCGAACTTCACGGTGAACCCGCTCGAGGTGATCCGGGTGCCCGAGGGTCGGCTGCTGCTGCAGACGCTGCGCAGCCACGACCAGTACAACACCACGATCTACGGCCTGGACGACCGCTACCGCGGCATCAGCAAGGGCCGTCGCGTGGTGTTCGTGAACCCGGACGACGTGCGCGCCCTCGGCTACGCCGACGGTCAGGTCGTGGATCTGGTGTCGGAGTGGACCGACGGCGAGCGTCGTGCCGAGGCGTTCCGGATCGTCGCCTACCCGACGGCCCGCGGCTGCGCGGCGGCCTACTTCCCCGAGGCCAACGTGCTGGTGCCGCTGGACTCGGTGGCCGAGACCTCCGGCACGCCGACGTCGAAGTCGGTCATCATCCGCCTCGAGCCCGCCGGGACGGTCCCCGCCGCCCGCAGCGGCGCGGAGATGTCCGACGCTCTGTCGTAGGGACGGCTCGGAGACGTCGCTCGAAGGCCCCGGCCCCCGCCTCGTGCGGGGGCCGGGGCCTTTCGCTGCCGCCGTCTGCGCCCACGATCAACGGCGCAGGGACGTGCAACGACTCGCATCGGTGTCACACCCATAGGCATCTATGCATGTCGGTGTGGCACCCATGCGGATGCGAAGGTTCCTCCCCGCCACCCCGGTGCCCGCCGCCGTTCCAGCGCCTTGATCCTGCACGTCGGCATCGGGTGCCCATGCCACAGCCACCCGCACATGAGGGGACCCCCGGCCCCCCCACAAACCGGTCAGGGGGGCCCACACGTGGAAAACCAACACCGTGGTGACCCCGTGAAAAGCGTTGGCCCCGGCGGGGGCGGGTGCGCGCGGGCGGGGAGCAGCCGGGTGGGCCCCCGGGCCCCC
>JBQCHF010000098.1:0-38420 GCA_051954955.1 Motilibacteraceae bacterium | reverse complement strand
CGCCACCGCTCGCACAGGTGCCGGTGCAGCCGTCGGCGAAGGCCACGAGCACGCGGCCCTGCTCATCGACGGTGGAGTCGATGAAGTCCAGCAGGTTGCGGTCCTGCCCGCAGGTGGTGCCGCCGGTGCAGATGGAACCCTTCTGCACCGGGTCGGTCGGCGTCGCGTCCACGGTCGACCAGGTCTGGCCGCCGTCGTAGGTGGTGGCGACGTAGAGGTGCCAAACGCCGGTGAAGGTGGTCGCGTCCTGGTAGTTCCCGCCGGTCGTGGTGCCCAGGAACGCGAACGCGGCGCGGTCGTCGTCGCCGGCGACGACGGTCGGGAACACGACGTTCTTGATGCCCAGCGCGGCGCCCACGTTCTGGTCGTACAGCCAGGTCTTGCCCTTGTCGCGCGAGACGGCGATCCGCGGAGTGCCGTCCTTGTTCTGGTAGCCGAGGTAGACCGAACCCTTCGCGCCGATGCCCACCGACGGGTCGCTGTCGCCGGCCAGGCTCGCCGGGTCCGGCCGCACGGACCAGGACGTGCCGGCGTCCTCGCTGACGACGACCGCCTGGTTGGCCCCGCAGCCCTTGTTCGGCACGTAGACCGTTCCGTCGGGGGCGACCTTCACGTGCCCGTGCAGGCCGCCGCAGTCGAGCAGGGAGTACATCGGGACCGCCGGGCCGAACGTCGTGCCACCGTCGCGGCTGACCGCGCAGGAGGCGTCGGCGATGTCCTGCGAGCAGTAGTAGACGGCGTTCTTGTACGACGAGGTGGGCAGGGGGCCGAGGTCGCCCGCCGGGAACGCTCCGCCGCCGAGGGTCTGGTGGTCCACCCCGCTGTTGATGCCCGAGCCCTGGCTGGGCGCCCAGGTCTTGCCGTCGTCGTCGGTGTAGCAGGTGAGCGCGGCCTTGCCAGCCAGCTGCGACTCGAAGGTGCGCCCGGTGGCGTGGTCGGTGAACAGGATCGGGTCCAGGCTCTGGGTGTCGCCCTGCGGGCAGCCGTTGGTCAGCGAGGCGGTGGCGTCGGCGAAGGTGGCCTTCGCCGGTGACGTCGCGTCGTCGAAGGTGACCCGGTAGGTGTTGAGGTAGCTCTGGTAGAGGGTGGCCCCGCTCTTCCAGCTGTTGCCGATGCTGGGCTCGCCGGCCTCGTGCGCGCCTGGCAGCGACTCCGGCGCCGCGTAGGTGGCGTAGGTGGGCGAGCCCGGCTGGGCGGCGCCACCGGTGCCCGACGTCGACGCGGTGTCCACCAGGGTGGCCGTGCCGGTCACCGTGTCCCCGAGCGGGGTGTAGGGCACGATCCGCACCGAGTAGGTGCCGGCCGTGGCCGGCAGCAGCACTGTCTCCGGATCGCTCGAGGAAGCGGAGGTCTGCAGGACGTTGCCGGACGCGTCCAGCACGTAGAGGTCGTAGTCGGCGGCACTGTTCGCCCACGAGATGTCCACCTTGAGCTGGTGGCTGCCGGCGAAGGCGGTGCTCGTCCCCACCGAGAGGGTGAAGTCGTCGCAGGGCGTGGCGGCCGAGCAGGTGACCTGGCCCAGGGTGCCGGTGAGGTTGGCGACCGCGAACGGCCCGGCGGTCCACGACGTGCTCGTAGCGGTGTCGTTGACGCTGCCGTCGGCCGGGGCGGCGGCGGTGGCCGGCAGGACGGCGGCCAGGGTGCCGCCGGCCAGGGCCAGGGTGCCCGTCGCGGCCCCCAGGGCGAGCCGGCGACGGGAAGGGGAGCTGCGGAGCATGCGTCCTCGCAGGGGTCGGCGCCCTCGTCGTCGAGGGCTGGTGACCGCTGCAACGAGCGTCCTGGCTCGCAGGTCACGCTTCTTCTCCGGCCCGGCTCCCTGACGCCGGAGCGGCGGCACGGTCCCCGTCCTCCGGCCGCTGGTGTCGGCGCGGCGAGCCTGGGTAGCGAAGTCCCCATGAGCGAACACACATTCGAAGACCAGCAGCCGGCCGTCGCCGACCCGTCGCAGGACGAGGAGAGCCTGATCGAGCGCGGCGGCGTCGACGCCGACGGTCCCGCCAGCGGCCCCGGCACCGGCGAGCTGGGCGCCGAGGGCACCCCGGAGAAGGACCCGGAGCAGTGGGTGACCGGCGACGAGCCGCTCACCGGACCGCAGGCCAGCTACCTGCGCACGCTGGCGCACGAGGCCGGCGAGCAGGTGCCCGAGGGGCTCACCAAGGCCCAGGCCTCCGAGCTGATCGACGAGCTGCAGGAGCGGACCGGGCGGGGGCGCTGAGCTGGGGCCGGTGCGCCGAAGACCGTTTGCGCACACAGCCTCAGGCTCGGGTACGGCGTGGCGCGCCCTCGGAACCGCGACACGCCAGTTGTTGGGCGGGGGCTGTGTGCGCAATTCGGTCTCGGGTCGGGGCTGCTCCCCTCACCGCGGGCGCCCCACGGCCGGCCTCAGCCGCCGCTGATCCCGATCTCGGCACCGGCGGGCACCGACGCGTCGTCGACGTCGTCGAGCCAACCGTCGGGAAGGGCTACCTTCTGCCGGCCGGTCGTGCGCCCCCGCGGGCGGCCGAGGACCTCGGTGGGGAAGGTCTGGTCGAGGTCGAGCTGTCCGAGCAGGTCGTCGAGCTCGGCCAGGCTGGAGACCATCGCCAGCCTCTGGCGCATCTCCGAGCCGACCGCGAAACCCTTGGTGTACCAGGCGACGTGCTTGCGCACCTCGCGGCAGCCCTTGTCCTCGCCGAAGACCTCGGCGAGCAGCTCGGCGTGCCGGCGCATCACTCCGGCGACCTCGCGCAGCCCCGGGTCGGCGGGCCGCTCCCGGCCGGCGAAGGCCGCCGCGAGCTGGCCGAACAGCCACGGCCGGCCCAGGCAGCCGCGGCCGACGACGACGCCGTCGCAGCCGGTCTTGGCCATCATGGCCAGGGCGTCGTCGGCCTCCCAGATGTCGCCGTTGCCCAGCACCGGGATCTGCACCTGCTCCTTGAGCCGGGCGATCGCCTCCCAGTCCGCCTCGCCGCCGTAGAGCTGTGCGGCGGTGCGCCCGTGCAGGGCCACCCAGGCCACGCCCTCGTCCTGGGCGATGCGGCCCGCGTCGAGGTAGGTGAGCAGGTTCTCGTCGATCCCCTTGCGCATCTTCATCGTGACCGGCACCCGGCCGTCGGCCGCCTTCACCGCGGCGCGCAGGATGTCGCGCAGCAGGTTCCGCTTGTAGGGCAACGCGGATCCCCCACCCTTGCGGGTGACCTTGGGGACCGGGCAGCCGAAGTTGAGGTCGACGTGGTCGGCGAGGTCCTCGTCCACCACCATCGCCACCGCGCGGCCGACGACGTCGGGGTCCACGCCGTAGAGCTGGATGGAGCGCACGTTGCCGCCCGCGGACTCCTCCGGCGCGAACCGCACCATCCGCATGGTCTCCTCGTCGCGCTCCACCAGGGCGCGCGAGGTGATCATCTCGCTGACGTAGAGCCCGGCGCCGTACTCCCGGCACAGGCGGCGGTAGGCGGAGTTGGTGATGCCGGCCATCGGCGCGAGCACGACCGGCGGGTCGACGACATGCGGGCCGAGGGTGAGGGCGGGGCGCTGGTCCATGGCCCCACCAGTGTCCCAGACGCCCGCAGGCCGGGTCAGAGCCAGCCGCGCTGCTCGGCCAGCAGCACCGCCTCGGCCCGGGTGCGGGCACCGGTCTTGCCGATCGCGGCGGACAGGTAGTTGCGCACGGTGCCCTCGGAGAGCACCAGCTCGCGGGCGACGTCGGCCACCGTGCCGCCGGCGCGCGCGGCCAGCAGCACCTCACGCTCGCGGGTGGTCAGCGGGCTGTCCCCGGCGGCCAGCGTCTCCGCGGCCAGCGCCGGGTCGACGACCCGGAGCCCCGCCCGCACCCGCCGGATGGCGTCGGCCAGCTGCTCGGCCGGGGCGTCCTTGACCATGAAGCCGCTGGCGCCGGCCTCCATCGCCCGGCGCAGGTAGCCGGGCCGGCCGAACGTGGTGACCACGAGCACCCGGCACTCCGGGCGCGCCGCGCGCAGGGCCGCGCAGGCGGCGATGCCGTCCAGCCCGGGCATCTCGACGTCGAGCACCGCGACGTCGGGAGCGGTGCGCGCCGCCGCGGGGACAACCTCGTCGCCGCGGCTCACCTCGGCGACCACCTCGAGGTCGGTCTCGAGCGAGAGCAGCGCGGCCAGCGCGCCGCGGACGAGCGCCTGGTCGTCGGCGAGCAGGACCCTGATCACGCTCAGCCGCCGACGGTCCGCTGGGCGGGCACGCCGACGTCCACCCGCAGCCGGTAGCCGCCGCTGGGCTGCCGGCCCGCGCTGATGCGGCCGCCCACCTCGGCCACCCGCTCCTGCAGACCGCGCAGCCCGTTGCCGGCGCCCCGGCGCGGGACGTTGGCGGCCCAGCCGGGGTGGCCGTCGTCGACGACCTCGAGCCAGGACTCCCCCATCCGCACCGAGCAGCGGGTCACCCGCTGGGCGTGCCGCAGCACGTTGGTGACGCCCTCGCGGACCACCCAGCCGAACGGCTCGTGCAGGTGCGCCGGGACGACGTCGACGTCGGCCGGCAGGTCCGCAGTGAGGCCGACGCCGGTGAGCGCGGTCCGGGCGGTGGCCAGCTCGCCGGCCAGCGTGACACCCCGGTAGCCGCTCACGGTGGCGCGGACGTCGTGCAGCGCCTCGCGGGCGAGCCGCTCCACCTCCGCCAGCTCGGCGGCGGCCCGCGCGGGGTCGGAGTCGAGCAGCCGCCGGGCCAGCTGGGTCTTCACGGTGACGACGGTGAGGCTGTGCCCGAGCAGGTCGTGCACGTCGCGGGCGAAGCGCAGCCGCTCCTCGCTCACCGCGAGGCGGGCGATCTCCTCCCGGGCGGACATCAGCTGCTGGTTGCGGCGCACCAGGCTGGTCAGGCCGTAGATCGCCATCGCGGCGGTGACCATCGGCAGCACCACGCTCACCGGGTCACCCCAGCCGGGCACCCACTGCGCCGCCGCCGCGGCCCCGGCCACGAGCACGGCGGTGCAGACGATCCCGGTCGGCGGCGGCAGCAGCATGAGCGCGACCACCACGACGTAGACGTCGGTGGCCAGCGCGGCCTCCCCGGCCAGGGGGATCAGCCCGGCGCCCAGGACGAGCAGCAGGGCCGGGGGCAGCCAGCGCAGCCGGTCCTGCGGCGGCCGCACCACCACCAGCGGCACGGTGAGGAGGAAGACCACGACGAACGCGCCGAGCAGCAGCCCGCCGACCAGCCGTCCGGTGACGCCGTTGCGGTCCCAGAGCGCGCCGGCCACGTTGACCAGGAAGACCAGCCAGAGGGCGCCCCAGGTGGACCAGCGCCAGCGCTTGCCGCGCCAGAGCGCCAACGCGTCCGGGCTGCGGCCCTCCTGCCCACGCCGGGCCGGCAGCGCGGCCCGCAGCATGGTGCTCACGGCTCGAACGCTAGTGGACACCTCGACTCCTCGACGTCCCCGACGTTCCCGCGGCAGCGGGCTCAGGCGGCGCGGACGGCGTCGACGCGGTAGCGACGAGCGGCCACCCGCACCGCCGCGAGGGCCCAGGCGACCAGCACGGCCCAGCCGACCAGCGTCGGCCAGCTGCCGGTGATCGGGGCGCGACTGACCTGGCCGAGCCAGTAGGTGGGGGTGGCGTGGGCGATGTCGCCGAGCCAGGCCGGGGCGCCGTCCAGCGGGAACCACAGGCCGCCGAACATCGAGAGCAGCATGAGGACGCCGCCGTTCACCGCCTGCGCGCCGTCGCCGCGGGCGAGGTAGCCAATCCCGACGCCGACCGCGGCCAACGGGAGCAGCGCGACCCAGGTGACCAGGAGCACGCCGGCCCACTGCGCGGCGTCGAGGTGCACCTTGCCGGTGAGGGCGCCGGCCGCACCGACGAGCAGCATCGCCGGCAGCGCCAGGGCCATGCCGACGACGACCTTGGTCACGACGTAGGTCTGCGGGGTCAGCGGGGTGAGGCGGAGCTGACGGTTCCAGCCGGCGTCGCGCTCCACCGCGATCCGCGCGCCGCTGCCGAGGACCGCGCCCATCGCCCCGAACGTGGCCATGTTGATCATGTACCAGGTCTGGGCGCTGACCCCCGCGACGTCGCCGTCGTAGGCGTTGCCGATGACCAGGAACAGCAGCAGCGGGATGCCGAGGGTGAAGAGCAGGTAGCGCGGATTACGCAGCGTGCGCAGGGCTTCTGCCCGCAGGTACGCGAAGTTCATCGTGATGTCCTACTCGTCGTCGTAGTCAGGAGGTCAGGGCGAGGAAGGCGTCCTCGAGGCCGGCACCGGTCACCTCGACGTCGCGGGCGGCGGGGTCGGCGAGCAGCGCGCGCAGGGCGGCGTCGGCGTCGGTGCAGACCAGGGTGACGGCGTCGCCCTGCACGCTGGCCTCGCGGACGCCGGGCAGCGCGGTGAGCTGGTCCAGCTGCGCGCCGGGGAGGGTGCAGCGGATGCGTCGGGCCCCGACGGTCGCCTTGATCTGGGTGGCCGGGCCGTCGGCGACGACCCTCCCGCGCGCCATCAGCACGATCCGGTCGGCGTTGTCGTCGGCCTCGTCGAGGTAATGGGTCGCGAACAGCACGCTGCGGCCCTCGGCGGCCAGCTCGCGCATCGACACCCAGAACGCCCGCCGGCTCTCGACGTCCATGGCCACGGTGGGCTCGTCGAGCACGAGCAGCGCAGGGTCGGACACCACCGCCAGCGCGAACAGCACCCGCTGGCGCTGGCCGCCGGACAGCGAGTCCACCCGGCGCTTGGCGAGATCCTCCAGACCGGCCAGCGCCAGCGCCCGGGCGACCGGCATCGGCCGGCGGTGCAGGTCGGCGACGAGGTTCACCACCCCGCCGACGGTGTGGTCGCCGAGCAGCCCGCCGGACTGCAGCATCGCCCCGACCTCGCCCCGGCGCACCGCCTCCCGCGGCGTGCGCCCGAACAGCTGCACGACGCCCTGGTCCGGCTCGCGCAGCCCCAGCAGCATCTCGATCGTGGTCGACTTGCCCGCCCCGTTGGGCCCCAGCAGCGCCACCACCTCCCCCGCCCCGATCTCCAGGTCCACCCCGTCCACCGCGGCCGTGCTGCCGAACCGCTTGCGCAGCCCGGCCAACCGAACCGCCGCCTCGTCGGCCGGCTGCCGGGTCTGCGCCACCAGCGCCCTCGTCGTCGTCATGTCCCCGACTCTGGCCGGTGTCACTGGCCGCTCCCAGTGCGCGCCGTCAGGAGAGGGGCATGACATCTGTCATGTCGGGGGGGGGATTGGGTGAGGGTGACCCTCAGACACATAGAAGGAGTGAGGGTCACCCTCACTCCTCTGAGCCGAATTGCCGGGATGGGGTGAGGGTGACCCTCAGACACATAGAGGGAGTCAGGGTCACCCTCACCCCGAAGCCGGGCTGTGGATGAGTTCTGCGAGCTTCCTGCTTGGCGCGTCACCGTGCACTCATGCCTCGACGTGCGCAGTGGGATCGGCTGGGACTGGACGTGCTGTGCGGCACGCGGGACTACGTGGTGAAGGCCGCAGAGCTCGACAGCTTCGGTGTCCCGCGTTCCACTGTCAGTCGACAGTGCCGGCCCGGCGGCGGGTGGCAGCGGCTGCTCCCAGGCGTCCTGCTGCTCCGCTCCGGCCATCCGACCGCCGAACAGAAGCTGACGGCCGCGCTGCTCTACGCGGGCGCGGACGCCGTGCTGACCGGCGGCACCGCGCTCGCTCTGTACGGGATGCGAAGCGCGCCGACGTCCTCGGTGCACCTGCTCGTGCCGCACGAGCAGCAGCCCGCCACTGTTCCCGGATTGGTGGTCGAGCGCACGCGACGGATGCCGAAGCAGCGAACGATGGGCACCCGTCCCTGCGCGACGGTGGCGCGGGCCGCCATGGATGCCGCACGCCGGTGCCGGCAGATCGACGACGTACGAGCCATCCTCGCCGAAGTGGTGCAGCGGCGGCTGACGACGGTCTCCGCCCTGGCCGAGGAGCTCCGGCTAGCACCCAGCCGCGGGACGGCGTTACCTCGAAAGGTCTTGGCGGAGGTGGCCGAAGGCGTCAGATCCGTGGCCGAGGCGCGAGCCAACCTTCTGGTGGCCAAGAGCGGGCTCCCGCAACCTGTGTGGAACCGAGCCGTGTGCACGAGCGACGGTCAGCTCCTCGGCACTCCGGACGCGGTGTGGCTCGAGCTCGGGGTCGTCCTCGAGATCGACAGCCTGGAATGGCACCTCGGCCCTGCTGAATGGAAGGCGACGCAGGCCAGGCGGGCGCGATTCGCCGGCGCCGGCGTCGTCGTCGTGCCGGTTGTGCCGAGCCAGCTTGAGGAGTCGCCCGACGACGTCCTGGCGGCGCTCCGTGGCGCCCTCGACGCGGCAGCGGGCCGTCCGTCCCTCGGGCTGAGGTTCGCCGACGGTTCGAAGTGAGGGTGACCCTCACTCCTTCTATGCGACTCAGGGTCACCCTCACCCCCACGGCGGGCGGGTGTCCGCGGCGCGCGGAAAGGACTGAGGGTGACCCCGGTTCCTTCTATGTGAACCAGGGTCACCCTCACCCAATCCGGGCCGGGGTTGCCGCCCTCAGCAGCCGAGCAGCCGCGCGGCGAGCCAGCCGTGGACGGCGTCGAGGCCGATGCGCTCCTGCTCCATGGTGTCGCGGGAGCGGACGGTGACGGCCTGGTCCTCGAGGGTGTCGAAGTCGACGGTCACGCAGAACGGGGTGCCGATCTCGTCCTGGCGGCGGTAGCGGCGGCCGATGGCGCCGGCGTCGTCGAAGTCGACGTTCCAGCTCTGGCGGAGCTGGGCCGCCAGGTCGCGGGCCTTGGGCGAGAGGTCGGCGTTGCGGGAGAGCGGGAGAACCGCGACCTTCACCGGGGCCAGGCGCGGGTCCAGCTTGAGCACGGTGCGCTTCTCCATGACGCCCTTGGCGTTGGGAGCCTCGTCCTCGGTGTAGGCGTCGAGCAGGAACGCCATGAGCGGGCGGCCGACGCCGGCTGCCGGCTCGATGACGTAGGGGGTCCAGCGCTCGCCCTTGTCCTGGTCGAAGTAGGTCAGGTCTGCGCCCGAGTGCTTCGAGTGGGTGGACAGGTCGAAGTCGGTGCGGTTGGCGATGCCCTCGAGCTCGCCCCACTCCGAACCGGCGAACTTGAACCGGTACTCGATGTCGACGGTCCGCTTGGAGTAGTGGGAGAGCTTCTCCTTCGGGTGCTCGTAGAACCGAAGGTTGTCCCGCGCGATGCCCAGACCCGTGTACCAGCTCATTCGGGTCTCGAGCCAGTACTCGTGCCACTCCTCGTCGCTGCCCGGCTCGACGAAGAACTCCATCTCCATCTGCTCGAACTCGCGGGTGCGGAAGATGAAGTTGCCCGGGGTGATCTCGTTGCGGAACGACTTGCCGATCTGGCCGATGCCGAACGGCGGCTTCTTGCGCGCGCTCTGCATGACGTTGAGGAAGTTGACGAAGATGCCCTGCGCGGTCTCCGGGCGCAGGTAGTGCAGGCCCTCGTCGGACTCCACCGGCCCGAGGTAGGTCTTGAGCAGGCCGTTGAACATGCGCGGCTCGGTCCAGGCGCCCTTGGTGCCGCAGTTGGGGCAGGGCACCTCGCTGAGCGCGACGGCGTCGGGGTCCGGCCGGCCCTTGCGCTCGGCGAACTCCTCGCGCAGGTGGTCCTCGCGGAAGCGGCGGTGGCAGGACTGGCACTCCACCAGCGGGTCGACGAACTCGGCCACGTGGCCGGAGGCGACCCACACGTCGCGCGGGAGGATGACCGAGGAGTCGAGGCCGACGACGTCGTCGCGGCCCTGGATCATCGACTTCCACCACTGGCGCTTGATGTTGTCCTTGAGCTCGACGCCGAGGGGTCCGTAGTCCCAGGCGGAGCGGGTGCCGCCGTAGATCTCGCCGCAGGGATAGACGAATCCCCGGCGCTTGGCGAGGCTGACGATGGTGTCGATCTGGTCGGCGGCCACGAGGGTCTCTCCATCCGGCTGGCGGTCGGCGGGCGCTGTCGTGCCCGGAGCAGGCTGATCCGGGCGAGCGCCCAGGCTACCGGGCAGCGAGGCGGGCCCGGCCAACCGCTTCCGGAGCGTCAGTCCAGGTCGCTGGGCACCAGCGGGGCGCTCGCCTCGCCCAGCCCGACGACGTCGGCGTCGGCCGCGCGCCGGCTGCGCCGCTCCCCCGCGTCCCCGTCGGCGGCGGCGCGACCGGAGGCGTCGAGCACCTCGAACGCGGTGGGCTCGTCGACCGACCGGTACATCAGCGGCACCGCGTGCACCTTCACCTCGTACGACGACAGCGCGCGACGGTAGGCGCCCACCGACTCCCACTCGGTGGCCAGCACCCACAGCCCCGGGTCGTCGCTGGAGCGCCCGACATGGCCTGCCAGGTGCCCGCGGCAGCCGGCCAGCGCGGCCAGGGCGGTCCGGGCCTGCTGCAGGAACGCCTGCCCCTCGGCCTCAGGGACGACGTAGCGGGTGACGACGAGCACGGCGCTCCTGCCTGCCGACGCGGTGGCCCTGGTCGGACCCTGATCGGCGCGGGTGGTGCGGAAGGATGGCCTCATCGTCGCACCGGTGCCGACCGCCGGCGCAGCCGAGGCCCGACCCGCAGCAGCGAGGAGACGACGCCCGTGGCCAGCAACCGACCCGCCCGCGGCAACCGCTCCGGCGGCCGGGCCGGCAGCCGCCCCCGCCCTGGCGGCCGGCCCAACCGCCAGCCCGAACGACGCCCGCAGCGCCCGCCGACACCAGCAGCCGCCCCGCGACGTGGACCAGCGCCGCAGGCGCCCTCCGCCGACCCCGGCTCCCTGCGCGCCCGGGTGGAGCGGGCCAGCTACCCCGCCCTGGTCGCCCTGGCCCGTGGGCCGCGCTGGCTGCTGGCGGTGGTCCTGGCCGGATTGCTGCTCGCCGGGCTGGTGGTGGGCGGCTGGCTCGGCGCGGTGCTGGTGCTGCTCGTCGCCCTGGCCGCGCTGTGGCTGAGCTATCTGTCCTGGCCGGCGCTGCCCCCGTCGGCCCGGGTGACCCGGCTGCTCGTGCTCGTGGTCCTGCTGGGAGCCGCGGTGCTGGCCTTCAGGGGCTGAGCCGACCAGCTGAGTCGACCAGCTGAGTCGACCAGGCGAGTCGACCAGGCGAGTCGACCCGGGGAGTCGACCCGGGGAGTTGACAACCGTTCTCACTCCTCTTGAGAATGGTTGTCATGTCGTCGACGCGCCTCGTCCCGGTGACGGCCCTCGCGGCCGCGCTGGTGACCGGGCTGCTCGCCCTCACCGGCTGCGGCACCGGCGTCTGGCCGGCCGCCGACCAGACCGCACCGCGCCCGCTCCGGCTGGTCGCCAGCTTCTACCCGCTGCAATGGATCACCGAGCGGGTGGCCGGCGCCGACGTCGTCTCGCTCACCAAGCCCGGCGTCGAGCCGCACGACCTCGAGCTCACCCCCCGCGACGTCGCCCGGGTGGAGACCGCCGACCTGGTCGTCTACCTGTCCGGCTTCCAGCCCGCCGTCGACGCCGCGGTGGCGCAGGAGGCCGGCAGACACGCCCTCGACGTCGCCCCCGCGGCCCGGCTCGACCTGGTCCTCACGGCCGACCACACCGAGCGCACCGGCTCGGCCGGTCCAGACGCCGGTCGCGACCCGCACTTCTGGCTCGACCCCACCCGGCTGGCCGACGTCGCCGACGCCGTGGCCACCCGGTTGGCCGCCCTCCGGCCGGATCAGGCGGCCGGGTTCCGCGCCCGCGCGTCGGCCGTCCGCGCCGACCTCACGGCGCTGGACCGGGACTTCCGCGCGGGCCTGGCGCACTGCGCCTCCCGGGAGCTGGTGACCAGCCACGCCGCGTTCGGCTACCTCGCCCGGCGCTACGGCCTGACCCAGGTCGGCATCACCGGGCTGGACCCCGAGGCCGAGCCGCGCCCGGCCGACCTGGCACGGATCACCGCCTACGTGCGGACGCACCACATCCGCACCGTCTACGGCGAGACGCTGGCCAGCCCGGCGGTGGCCGCCGCGCTGGCCCGCGAGACCGGTGCCCGCACCGCCGTGCTCGACCCGCTCGAGGGCCTCACCGACGCCTCGCGCGGCACCGACTACCTGTCCGTCATGCGCGCGAACCTGCGCGCGCTCCAGGAGGGCCAGCCGTGCCGGTGACCGGTGACAGCACCCCGATCGTGACCGCCCGCGGCCTCGCGATCGGCTACGGCGAGCACGCTGTGGTGCGCGACCTCGACCTCGACCTGCGCTCCGGCGACGTCCTCACCGTGCTCGGCGCCAACGGCTCGGGGAAGTCCACCCTCATCCGCGGCCTGCTCGGGCTGGCCTCGCTGATGGCCGGCCGGCTGGAGCTGTTCGGCACGCCTGCGGAACGTTTCGCCGAGCGCTGGCGGATCGGCTACGTCCCCCAGCGGCACACCGTCGTCGGCGGCGTGCCCAGCACCGTGCGGGAGGTGGTGGCCAGCGGCCGACTGTCCCGCAAGGGCTGGTTCTCCCGGCTGAACGCCGCCGACCGCGCGGCGGTGGAGCGCGCCGTCGACGTCGTGGGGCTGGCCGAGAAGGCCGGCAGCAACGTGGCTGAGCTCTCCGGGGGCCAGCAGCGGCGGGTGCTCATCGCCCGCGCGCTGGCCGTGCAGCCGGACGTCCTGGTGCTGGACGAGCCGACCGCGGGCGTCGACACCGCCAACCAAGCGATCCTCGCCGACACCCTGGCCCGGCTGGTGGAGGCCGGCACCACGCTGCTGCTGGTGGCGCACGAGCTCGGCCCGCTCGAGCCGCTGGTCACCCGCGCCGTGGTGATGCGCGGGGGCCTGAAGGTCTACGACGGCGTCCCGGCCCGCGAGGTGCTGCTGCCGTTCACCGGCGCCGACCACGCCTCCGACGTCCACGGCGAGGCGCCGCTCGACGGCCTGGGCCTGCCCGGAGAGGTTCTGTGACCATGCCCGAGGTCCTCACCTACGACTTCATGCAGCGCGCGCTGCTGGCCGCGCTGCTGGTGGGCGTGGCCGCGCCGTCGGTCGGCGTCTACGTCGTGCAGCGGCGGCTGGCGCTCATCGGCGACGGCCTCGGGCACCTGGCGCTGCTCGGCGTGGCGCTGGGCCTGCTCACCGGCGGTGCCCCGGTGCCGGTGGCGTTGGCCGTCTCGGTGGTCGGCGCCACCGTGGTGGAGCTGGTGCGCGCCCGCGGCCGGACCAGCGGCGACGTGGCGCTGGCCATCATCTTCTACGGCGGCATCGCCGGCGGCGTCGTGGTGGTCAGCCTCTCGCCCAACGGCACGCCGGCCAACCTCAACGCCTTCCTGTTCGGCGCCATCACGACGACCTCCCCCGGCGACCTGCTGGCGTTCGTCGTGCTCGCCGGACTCGTCCTCCTTGCCACGCTGGGGATGTCCCACCGGTTCTACGCCGTGAGCAACGACGAGGAGTTCGCCCGCGCCGCCGGGCTGCCGGTGCTGGCCACCAACGTGCTGCTGGCCGTCATCACCGCGACCACGGTGGTCATCTCGATGCGGGTCGTGGGGCTGCTGCTGATCAGCGCCCTCATGGTGGTGCCCGTCGCCACCGCCCAGCTGCTGGCCGGCAGCTTCCGCGGCACGCTGCTGCTGGCGATGGGGATCGGCGTGGTCGTGGCGGCCAGCGGGGTCCTGACCTCCTTCTACAGCAACACCCCCAGCGGCGGCACCATCGTGCTGTTCGCGATCGGCCTGTTCCTGCTGGCCGCCGTGGCGAACGGGGTGCGCCGGCGGTCACGCCGGCTGCGCCCGCCGGAGGCCGAGGACCACCTGCACCGGCACGGCGAGGGCTGCGGCCACCTCCCGGTGCCGCACGGGGACCACGTGGACTACCTGCACGACGGCCACCGGCACGCCGCACACGGCGCGCACTACGACGAGCACTAGTCCGACGGAACGTAGGAGACAGTGGTGGAGCAGGAGAACGGCGCACCGCGGGGCGCGCGGCCGACCCGCCAGCGCGCCGCGGTGGCGGCCGCGCTCGACGAGGTGGACGACTTCCGCAGCGCGCAGGAGCTGCACGAGCTGCTGCGCCGACGCGGGGACTCGGTGGGCCTGGCCACCGTCTACCGCACCCTCCAGGCTCTCGCCGACGCCGGCGAGGTCGACGTGCTGCGCACCGACGACGGCGAGGCCGTCTACCGCCGCTGCTCCACCGGCGCGCACCACCACCACCTGGTCTGCCGCAGCTGCGGGCGCACCGTGGAGGTGGCCGGCCCTGCCGTGGAGCGGTGGGCGGACGCGGTCGCCGCCGAGCACGGGTTCACCGACGTGCGGCACACGCTCGAGGTGTTCGGGGTCTGCTCCGCCTGCAGCACGTCGTGATCTCGGCGTCGGAGGTGGGCTGCAGGATGGGCGGGTGAGCGAGGCGGCGGGCTCGGGTCTGCACGGGCACCTGGCCGACCGCGGGGTCGTCGCGGGGACGCCGCTCGCGCTGGTCGACGCCGGGCGGCACGGCGCCGCGCTGGCCTGGGACGGCGGGTCGCTGGGGGTGCGGCAGCCGGCCGCCGACGTCGTCGCGGGCCTGGCCGGGCTGGAGCCGCGGTGGACCTGGTGGTCGGCGCGGGACTCCGCGTGGCCGCTGGTCCGGGCCGGTCTGCGGGTGCGGGCCTGCTGGGACCTGGCCGCCGTCGGCCGGCTGCTGCACGGGCTGCGCCGCGAGGACCCGGCGGCGGTGTGGGCGGCCGCGCACGACCTGCCCGAGCCCGCGGTGAGGTCCGGCGCCCTGGACCTGTTCGAGCTCGACGACGAGGACACCGGTCCGGTGCGCCGGGACGGCCAGCTGAGCCGGGAGTGGGCGACCGGGCGGGCCACCGAGGACCTCGAGGCGGCCGTGCGGTGGGCCGAGCTGGCTCTGGACGTGCAGCAGCGGCAGGAGAACTCGTTGCGGGCACTGGCCGATCCCCGCCCGCAGCCTCGGCACGCACCGCTGCGGCTGCTGACCGCGCACGCGGAGTCGATGGCCGCCCTGCTGTGCCTGGAGCTCGAGCACGACGGGCTGCCGGTGGACGTCGACGCCGCGGGCGGCCTGCTGACCGAGCTGGTCGGGGAGCGTCCCTCCGACGAGGCGTCGGAGGAGGACCAGCGCCGGCGTCGCGACGCGGAGGTGCTGCGCCACTTCCCCGGCGGCCCGGTGGACCTGCGCAACCCGGCGCGGGTGCGCGAGCTTCTCGGGCGGGTCGGCCTGGACGTGCCGGACACCCGCTCCTGGCGGCTCGAGCCGCACGCCGCTCACTCCCCCGCCGTGGCCGCGCTGCTGGCCTGGCGCAAGGCCGAGCGGGTGGCCACGACATACGGGTGGCGCTGGCTGGACGAGCACGTCGGCGCCGACGGCCGGCTGCGCGGCGCCTGGGGGGCGGCCGACGCCGCCGCCGGCCGGATGACGGCCCAGGCCGGGCTGCACAACCTGCCGGCCGAGCTGCGGCCGGTGGTGCGCGCCCAGCCGGGCTGGACGCTGGTGCGGGCCGACCTCGGGCAGGTCGAGCCGCGGGTGCTGGCCGTCGTCAGCGGCGACCCGGGGCTGGCGCACGCCGCCCGCCAGGACGACCTCTACGCACCGGTGGCGGCGGCGCTGGGCGTGGACCGGCCGACCGCGAAGGTGGCCGTGCTGGCGGCCATGTACGGCCAGACCAGCGGGGCGGCCGGGCGGGCGCTGGAGGGGATGGACCGGACCTACCCGCGGGCGATGGAGCTGCTGCGATCGGCCGAGCGCAGCGGGCAGCAGGGGGTCGACCTGCGCACCTGGGGCGGGCGGCTGCTGCGCCTGGCCCGGCCGGTGCTGGACCAGCCCGAGGGGCTGGCGCACCGCTACGGCCGCTTCGCCCGCAACGCGATGGTGCAGGGCGCGGCGGCGGAGCTGTTCAAGGCGTGGGCGGCCACCGTGCGCGCCGGCCTGCCCGGCGTCGGCGGTGGCCACATCGCCCTGTGCCTGCACGACGAGCTGCTGCTGCACGTGCCGGCCGACCTCGCGCCCGACGCCGAACGGCTGCTGCACTCGGCGCTCGCGTCCACGGTGTCCTGGTGGGCCGGGGCCGCGCCGGGCAGCGAGCGGCACGTGCGGTTCGTCGCCGACGTCGCGAGCGCCGAGCGGTGGTCGGAGACCAAGGGCTGACCGATTGGGTGAAGGGCACCTTCTGACGAACCTATGGGCAGAAGGTGCCCTTCACCCAGTGCGTCCGGCGCTCCTACCTCCCGTCCGGCTCCGTCCCGACGGCGTTGGGCAGTGCGCCGCCGTAGCGGCGGTCGCGCTGGGCGTAGAGCTCGATGGCCTGCCACAGGTGCCGGCGGTCGACGTCGGGCCACAGGACGTCGAGGAAGACCAGCTCGGCGTAGGCGGACTGCCAGAGCAGGAAGTTGCTGGTGCGCTGCTCGCCGGAGGTGCGCAGGAACAGGTCGACGTCGGGGAGGTCGGGCTCGTCGAGGAAGCGGGCGATGGTCCGCTCGTCGACCTTGGCCGGGTCCAGCCGGCCGGCGGCGGCCTCGCGCGCGATGGCCGCGGCGGCGTCGGCGATCTCGGCGCGGCCGCCGTAGTTCACGCAGAACTGCAGCGTGAGCACGGTGTTGTCGAGGGTCATCTCCTCGGCGGTCTGCAGCTCGTCGACGACGCTCTTCCACAGCCGGCCGCGCCGACCGGCCCAGCGGACCCGCACGCCCATCGCGGCCAGCTCGTCGCGGCGGCGGCGGATGACGTCGCGGTTGAAGCCCATGAGGAAGCGCACCTCGTCCGGCGAGCGCTTCCAGTTCTCGGTGGAGAACGCGTAGGCGGACAGCGTGGTGACGCCGACCTCGATGGCCCCGGCGATCACGTCGAACAGCGCTGCCTCGCCGGCCTCGTGGCCCTTGGTGCGCGGCAGCCCGCGCTCCTTCGCCCAGCGGCCGTTGCCGTCCATGACGACAGCCACGTGCGCGGGGACCAGCTCGGGCGGCAGCTGCGGCGGGCGAGCGCCCGAGGCGTGCGGCGGGGGCGGTTGCACCTCACGGAGGAGGGCGCCGGGCCGCCGACGTCGCAGGCCGCGCCGCTCGCCGCTCACCGAGCCTCCTTCGCTGAGAGATTCCTGACAGGACGTAGGAGAACTGTCACGTCCGCTCCACGTGGGCCAGCGCGCGGATGCCGCGCTCGAGGTGCCACTGCAGATAGGCGGCCACCAGCCCGCTGCCCTCCCGGCGGTGCCGGCCTTCGCTGGCGTCGGCGACCGTCCAGTCGCCGGTGAGCAGCGCACCGAGCAGCTCCAGCGTGGCCGGGGCAGGAGCGGCCGAGCCCGGCGGCCGGCAGTCCGGGCAGACCGCGCCGCCGGACTGCACCGAGAACGCGCGGTGCGGGCCGGGCATCCCGCATCGCGCGCACGCCTCGAAGGAGGGGGCCCAGCCGGCCACCGACAGCGAGCGGAGCAGGAACGCGTCGAGCACCAGCGAGGGCTCGTGCGCGCCCTCGGCCAGCGTGCGCAGCGCCCCCACCAGCAGCAGGTACTGCTGCACGGCGGGCTCGCGCTCGGCGTCGGTGAGCCGCTCGGCGGTCTCGAGGATGGCCTGGCCGGCGGTCCAGCGGGAGTAGTCGGCCACGATCGGGCTGCCGTAGGGGTGCAGCGTCTCGGCCTGGGTGACGATGTCGAGCGAGCGGCCCTCGTAGAGCTGGACGTCGATGTGCATGAACGGCTCGAGCCGGGCGCCGAACTTGGAGCGGGTGCGGCGCACACCCTTGGCCACCGCGCGCACCCGCCCGTGCTCGCGGGTCAGCACTGTGACGATGCGGTCGGCCTCGCCGAGCTTCTGGGTGCGCAGCACGACACCCTCGTCCCGGTAGAGGCCCATGCCCCCATCATCCCCCGTGGCCCGCGGCGACGGCGGCAGGCTCGCGGTCCGCCTCGGCCGGCGGAGTCTCCGGGCGGGCGGTCCGACGTCGTCGGCGCACCCGGATGCCGCCGGCGGTGACGTAGATCCCGGCCGCGTGCAGGACCATCGCCAGCGCCCACCATCCCCCGACCGTGGCGAGCAGGAAGAGCCGGCGCGGGTCGTGGCCCGGCGCGTGCTCGGCGAACCAGGCCAGCACCTGCTGGCTGTAGGCGGGCTTCCCGTAGAGCACGCAGAAGTCGTAGAGCGCGTGGCTGCCGAAGTAGGTGAGCAGGCTGTTGCGGCCTAGCGCCACCAGCGGCCAGGCCAGCACGCCGCTGACCCCGCGCCACGGCCGCCAGCGGGGCAGGTCGAACAGCACGGTGCCCACCACCACGGGGGCCAGCGCGAGCGCGGCGGTGAGCAGGGCGAACGGCGGGGTCCACTGGCGCTTGAACGGCTCGAGCCAGACGTCGGCGGTCAGGCCCGTCGCCACCAGCACCGCGGCCCAGGCGCCCACCAGGACCGGCGCCAGCGAGCGCCCGCGCATCCGGATGAGGATCCAGCCGGCCGTGATGCCCGCGCCGGCGGACACCAGCGTGCCGAGGAACGACACCAGCCCCTCGGGGTCGTGGCCGAGCTGGCCGTGGTGGTAGATGTGGCCGGTCCCCAGGACCGCCGGGTCCACGACGCCGGACAGGTTGCACGTGGGGGCGAGCACGCCGCCCGGGCAGCCGGCCGCCTTGGTGGCCTGCAGCCAGGTGTCCACCGCCGCCAGCACCAGCGTGATCGCGCCCCAGGCGACCGCACCGCGCACCCGCCGGCCCACCAGGCCGATCACGAGCACCAGCGCGGCGTAGACCGTGAGGGGGCCGGTGACCTGCCAGGTGTGCCAGTCCAGCGACTTCGCGGTGACCGCGTTGTAGGCCAGGCTGCAGGCGAACAGGGTGAGCGAGCGGCGCACGGTGGTGCGCACCGGGACCGGGCGCCGGTTGGCCAGCGCGAGCCCGACGCCGGCCAGGGCGACGAAGACCGGGAAGACCAGGTCGATGGGCCGCACGCCGAACCAGGCCGCATGCTGCATGGCCAACGGCCGCGGGGCGAGCACGCCGACGTTTACCAGGGACGCGATGAGCATGCCGCCGCGGGCCCAGTCCAGCGCCAGCACCCGCTGCGTCTCCCGCGCCGGCCGGCGGGGCGCGCTGGGACCGACGGCGAGGTCGTCGGAGCGGAGCATCGCGGTCACTCGGGGAGACTACGGACCGGGGGCGTGCCGTGCGGCCGGCTCGTCCGAGATGGGGTGAGCGCTGTCCAGAACGCGGTGGCCCCTGCCCGGTCCGACCTGGCAGGGTCCTGCGGTGACCTCCCAGCCGTCGTCCGACGACCGCACCGACCTGCTCGCCCGGATCGAGCGCTACTACGACGCCGCCCCGCGCCCGGGCTCCCGGACCGAGGAGGTGGGCCCCTTCACGCTGTTCGTCAACCAGCGTCCCGGCGGGTGGCCCTACTACGCCCGGCCCCACCTCGGGCTGCAGACCGGGCCGCGCCGCGAGGACGTCGAGGCGGTGCTGGCGCGTCAGCGCGAGCTCGAGGTCCCCGAGGCGCTGGAGTGGGTGCACGAGACCACCCCGGCGCTGCGGGAGGCGGCTCGCGCCGCGGGGCTGCAGGTGCACGAGCACCCCCTGCTAGTGCTGGCCGGACAGGTGGCACCCCCGGCGCTGGCTGATGGGGTGCGGGTGCGGGTGGTGCCCGCCGACGACCCGGCGCTGCCGGCCGTGCAGGCGGCGATCCACCTCGGCTTCGGGGACCCGGGCACCGACGTGGGAGCGGCCGGCCCGGCCGAGCGCGACGCCGTCACCCGCGGCGACCACGACTCCGTGCGGTCGGGCATCCGGGCCGGCACCCAGGTGCTGGTGGCCGCCGAGGACGCCGACGGACCGGTGGCCGGGGGCTCGCACAACCCACGCCGGATCCTGCGGCCGGACGGCTCCACCGAGGTGGCCTCCGAGCTGGCCGGGATCGCCACGCTGCCCGCGGCGCGCCGCCGCGGCCTGGGCGCCGCGGTGACCGCCGCCCTGGTGGCCGACGCGCTGGCCCGCGGCGTCGGCCTGGTGCTGCTCAGTGCCAGCGACGACGCCGTGGCCCGGGTCTACGAGAAGGTCGGCTTCCGCCGGGTCGGCACCGCCTGCGTCGCCGAGCCGCCCGAGAACTCCTCGTGATCATGCAATTCCCGTGATCATGCAATCCATCCGATCTTGCGAAGATCGAATGGATTGCATGATCACACCGATTGCATGATCACGGGAGGTTGGGCGGGGTCAGGCGCGGGACGAGCGGTTGACGGCGCTGACGACGGCCCGCAGGGACGCGGTGACGATGTTGGCGTCCATGCCGACGCCCCAGAACACCTTGCCGTCCACCGCGCACTCGACGTAGGCGGCCGCGCGGGCGTCGCCGCCGGCGCTGAGGGCGTGCTCGGCGTAGTCCAGGACGCGGACGTCGTAGCCGAGGGGGCTCAGGGCGTCGACGAACGCGGCGATGGGGCCGTTGCCCACGCCCTCGAGCGTCTTGACCTCGCCGTCGAGGTAGACGTTCACGGTGAGGGCGTCCTTCTCCCCCGCCGCGGACGAGGTGTGGTGGCTGTTGAGCCGCAGCGGCTCGGTGCCGGTGAGGTACTCGGCCTCGAAGGCGGTCCACATCTCCTCCGGGCTCACCTCGCCGCCCTCGGCGTCGGTGCGGGCCTGGATGACCTGGCTGAACTCGATCTGCAGCCGGCGCGGCAGCTCGAGCTGGTGGTCGGTCTTCATGATGTAGGCCACGCCGCCCTTGCCGGACTGCGAGTTGACCCGGATGACCGCCTCGTAGGTGCGACCGACGTCCTTGGGGTCGATCGGCAGGTAGGGCACCGCCCACGGGATGTCGTCGACGCCGACGCCGGCCGCCGCGGCGTCTCGCTCCATCCACTCGAAGCCCTTCTGGATGGCGTCCTGGTGGGAGCCGGAGCAGGCGGTGTAGACCAGGTCGCCGCCGTAGGGGTGGCGCTCGTGCACCGGGATCTGGTTGCAGTACTCGACGGTGCGGCGGACCTCGTCGATGTCGCTGAAGTCGATCTGCGGGTCGATCCCCTGGGAGAACAGGTTCATCCCGAGGGTGACCAGGCAGACGTTGCCGGTGCGCTCGCCGTTGCCGAACAGCGTGCCCTCGATCCGGTCCGCGCCGGCCAGGTAGCCCAGCTCGGCCGCGGCCACCGCGGTGCCGCGGTCGTTGTGCGGGTGCAGGCTCAGCACCAGCGAGTCGCGGTGGGCCAGGCGGCGGTGCATCCACTCGATCGAGTCGGCGTAGACGTTGGGGGTGGCCATCTCCACCGTGGCCGGCAGGTTGACGATCACCTTGCGGTCCGGGGTGGGCTGCCAGACGTCGTTGACGGCGTCGCAGACCCGCAGGGCGAACTCGAGCTCGGTGCCGGTGTAGGACTCGGGCGAGTACTCGAAGAAGACGTCGGTGTCCGGCACCGTCTCGGCCAGCTTCTGGCACAGCCGCGCGCCCTGCACCGCGATGTCGACGATGCCGTCCATGTCCAGCCCGAACACCACCCGCCGCTGCAGCGTGGAGGTGGAGTTGTAGAGGTGGACGATGGCCTGCTTGGCGCCGCGGATGGACTCGTAGGTGCGCTCGATGAGGTGGTCGCGGGCCTGGGTGAGGACCTGGATGACGACGTCGTCGGGGATGAGGTCCTGCTCGATGAGCTGGCGGACGAAGTCGAAGTCGGTCTGGCTGGCCGAGGGGAAGCCGACCTCGATCTCCTTGAAGCCCATCTCCACCAGCAGCTTGAACATCTTGAGCTTGCGGGCGGGGGTCATCGGGTCGATGAGGGCCTGGTTGCCGTCGCGCAGGTCGACCGAGCACCAGCGCGGGGCCTGGGTGATGGTCCGGCCCGGCCAGGTGCGGTCCGGGATGTCGACGGGGGTGAACGGGGCGTACTTGCCGATCGGCATGCCCGAGGGCTGCTGGGGGTTGCGCTCGCTCATGGCTGGGGCTTCCTCTCGCGGCGGGCCCGACGACGTCGGTCGGCGCCCGGGGTCGGCGGCCGGCGCACGACGTCTCCCGCGACGAGGGGACCGGCCCTAGTGGACCCCGTCGCGGCAGGTAAGGAGGAGGCTCCGGCGGCACTGCACGCACAGCACCATACGCCCGGGCTGTCCGTGCTCACCACGACAGGGGGACGACCGTCCGCATGCTGGGACGGGCGTCTCGTCATCCCAGTCCGTCAGAACCCGAGCCGACGCAGCTGCTTGGGGTCGCGCTGCCAGTCCTTGGCCACCTTCACGTGCAGGTCGAGGAAGACCGGGGTGCCCAGCAGGGCCTCGATGTGCTGGCGGGCGGTGGCGCCGACGTCGCGCAGGCGCGAGCCCCCCGAGCCGATGACGATGGCCTTCTGGCTGGGGCGCTCGACGTAGAGGTCGGCGCGGACGTCGAGCAGCGGCCTGTCGGCCGGCCGGTCCTCGCGCGGGACCATCTCCTCCACCACCACCGCGAGGCTGTGCGGCAGCTCGTCGCGCACGCCCTCCAGGGCGGCCTCCCGGATCAGCTCGGCCACCATGACCTGCTCGGGCTCGTCGGTGAGCTCGCCCTCGGGGTAGAGCGGCGGGCCCTCGGGCAGCAGCGGCACGAGCAGGTCGGCGAGCAGGTCGACCTGGTCGCCGCGCACCGCCGAGACCGGCACGATCTCGGCCCACTCGATGCCCGCCTGCTGGCCCAGCCGCTGCACCGCGAGCAGCTGCTCGGCCAGCTTCTCCCGGCCCACCAGGTCGGTCTTGGTGACGACGGCAACCTTGGGCGTGCGCGGCACCCCGGCCAGCTCGGTGGCGATGTAGCGGTCGCCGGGCCCGACCGGCTGGTCGGCGGGCAGGCAGAAGCCGATGACGTCGACCTCGGCCCAGGTGCCGCGCACCAGCTCGTTGAGCCGCTCCCCCAGCAGGGTGCGCGGCTTGTGCACGCCGGGGGTGTCGACCAGCACCAGCTGGCCGTCCGGGCGGCTGACGATGCCGCGCACGGTGTGCCGGGTGGTCTGCGGGCGGGAGGAGGTGATGGCCACCTTCTCGCCCACCAGGGCGTTGGTGAGCGTGGACTTGCCGGCGTTGGGCCGGCCGACCAGGCAGGCGAAGCCGGACCGGGTGGTGAGGTCGCTCGGGACGCTCGGGTCGCTCGGGTCGGTCGGGGTGCTCACGGGGTCGATCGTCCCACGAGCGCGCCCGCGCCCCGCCCCGGCTCAGGCCGAGGCGGTCCCCGCCAGCGCTCCGTCAGGCCCGGCCAGGTGCACCGGGGTGCCGGCGCCGCCGAGGTCGCGGACCGCCCCGAGGTCCTCGCGCGGGCGGGTGGGGGCGTCGGTGACGATCCCGGCCGCCTCCAGGCTGCGCGCGCCGCTGGCCACGGCCGCGGCCACGGCGGCCTGCAGCGCGGTGAGCCGCAGCGAGGGGAGGTCGACGGTGACCGCGGCGTAGGTGCGGCCGGTCTCGTCGCGCACCGCGGCGCCCTCGGACGCGCCCACCCGCGCCCGCCCGGCGCGGGCCAGGGTGAGCAGCTTGGCGTCCTCCGGGTCCAGCGCGGCCGGGGCGTCGGCGGTGGCATCAGACATCGGCGTGCTCCGGGTCGTCGGCGGGCTGGGGCTGGCGGGGGTGGCGGCGGTGCGTCTCCGACGAGCTGTCGTGGACCGGGCCGGGTTGCCCGGCGGGCGGCCCGTCCGGCCCCTGGTCGGCGGGCACCTCGCGCACCAGCACCGTAGCGACCCGGTTGCGCCGCCCCTGCGCCGCCTCGGCCACCAGCTCCAGGTCCTCCACGACCACCCGGGAGCCGGCGATCGGGACGCGGCCGAGGTGCTTGCCGAGCAGGCCGCCGACGGTGTCGACGTCGTCGTCCTCGAGCTCCACGCCGAACAGCTCGCCGAGCTCCTCGATGTGCAGCCGGGTGCTCACCCGCACCTGCCCGTCGGCCAGCTGCTCGACCATCGGCTGCTCGCGGTCGTACTCGTCGGCGATGTCGCCGACGATCTCCTCGAGGATGTCCTCGATCGTGACCAGGCCGGCGGTGCCGCCGTACTCGTCGACGACGACGGCCATGTGGGTCTGGTCGGCCTGCATCTCGCGCAGCAGCTGGGCCACCGGCTTGCTCTCGGGCACGAAAGCGGCCGGGCGCATGAGCTGCTCGACCCGCTCGCTCGTCTCCGACTCCCTGTAGTCGAAGGTGCGGCGCGAGACGTCCTTGAGGTAGACGATCCCGACGACGTCGTCCAGGCCGCCGTCGCCGACGACCGGGATCCGCGAGCACCCGCTGCGCAGGGCCAGGGAGAGCGCCTGACGCAGCGTCTTGCCGCGCTCGATCCACACCATGTCGGTGCGGGGCACCATCACCTCGCGCACGATGGTGTCGCCGAGCTCGAAGACGGAGTGGATCATCGCCCGCTCCTCGTCCTCGATGACCTTGTTCTCCTGCGCGAGGTCGACGAGGTCGCGCAGCTCGGCCTCGGAGGCGAACGGCCCCTCGGCGAAGCCCTTGCCGGGCGTGAGCGCGTTGCCGACGAGGATGAGCAGCCGGGGCAGCGGGCCGAGGACGCGGGTGATCCGGCGGGCCAGCGGCGCACCGGCCAGACCGATCCGGTCGGCGTGCTGCCGGCCGAGGGTGCGCGGGCTGACGCCGACGGCCACGTAGGAGACCACGACCATCACCGCGCCGGCCACCAGCAGCGCCCGCCAGCGCGGGCCACCCAGCGCGTCGAGCATGACGGCGGTGACCAGCACCGTGGCGACCAGCTCTCCGACGACCCGTAGGAGGGTGAGCACGTTGAGGTAGCGGGCCGGGTCCGCGAGCACCTCGAGCAGGGCGCTGGATCCGCGGCGCTCCTCGCGGGCGAGCTCCTCGGCCCGCACCCGGGAGACCCGGGACAGCGCCGACTCGACCATCGCGAACAGGCCGGCCAGCATGACCAGCAGCGCCGCGAGGACGAGCAGCCAGATATCTGAGGCGCTCACAGGGCGCCCCCGGTGCGCCGGCGGTGCTCCTGCCACCCCTCGAGCAGCTGGCGCTGCAGGCCGAACATCTCCTTCTCCTCGTCCGGCTCGGCGTGGTCGTAGCCGAGCAGGTGGAGGATCCCGTGCGTGCACAGCAGGTGCAGCTCGTCCTCGGTGGAGTGGCCGGCCTGCGCGGCCTGCCGGGCGGCGACCACCGGGCAGAGCACGACGTCGCCGAGCAGGCCGGGCACGGGCTCCTCGTCCTCCGCGCCCGGGCGCAGCTCGTCCATCGGGAAGCTCAGGACGTCGGTGGGGCCCGGCTCGTCCATCCACTGCACGTGCAGCTGCTCCATGGCGTCGACGTCGACGAGCAGGATCGACAGCTCGGCCTCGGGGTGGATGCGCAGCGCGTCGAGCACGTGCCGCGCGGCGGCGGTGAGGGCCTCCTCGTCCACGGGGACGCCGGACTCGTTGTTGACCTCGACGCTCACCGCGGGTGGGTCCCTCTCCTCAAGACGTGGCTCGACATGACCGGGCTCGACATGACCGGGCTCGAGGATCTCGGACGGCTCATCGCGAACGCGGCCGGCGCGCGCCGCGGGGACCGGGGCCGCCGTCGCGGGCCGAGGCGCCGGCCGCGGAGCCGGCGGTCTCGGCGTCGTAGCGGGCGTAGGCCTCGACGATGTCGCTGACCAGGCGGTGCCGGACGACGTCGTGGCTGGACAGGCGGCAGAACTCGACGTCCTCGACACCCTCGAGGATGTCCTGCACCACCCGCAGGCCGCTGGCGGTGCCGGCGGGCAGGTCGACCTGGGTGGTGTCGCCGGTGACGACGACCTTGCTGCCGAACCCGAGGCGGGTGAGGAACATCTTCATCTGCTCGGGCGAGGTGTTCTGGGCCTCGTCGAGGATGATGAAGGCGTCGTTGAGGGTGCGTCCGCGCATGTAGGCAAGCGGGGCGACCTCGATGGTGCCCTCGGTCATCAGCCGCGGGATGGTGGCCGGGTCCATCATGTCGTGCAGCGCGTCGTAGAGCGGACGCAGGTAGGGGTCGATCTTCTCGCTGAGGGTGCCGGGCAGGAAGCCAAGGCGCTCCCCCGCCTCCACCGCCGGGCGGGTGAGGATGATCCGGGTGACCTGCTTGGCCTGCAGCTCCTGCACCGCCTTGGCTACGGCGAGGTAGGTCTTGCCGGTGCCGGCCGGGCCCAGGCCGAACACGATCGTGTGCCGGTCGATGGCGTCGACGTAGCGCTTCTGGTTGAGCGTCTTGGGCCGGATCGTGCGCCCGCGGCCGCTGAGGATGTTGAGGGTGAGCACCTCGGCCGGGCGCTCCTCGGTCTCGGCGCGGAGCATGCCCACCGCGCGCTTCACGGCGTCGGCGGTGAGCCCCTGACCGGTGCGCAGCACGGCGACCAGCTCGGCCACCAGGCGCTCGACGAGGGCGACCTCGCCGGCCTCGCCGGAGACCTTGATCTCGTTGCCACGCACGTGGATCTGCGCGTCGGGAAAGGCGTCCTCGACCACCCGGAGCAGCTCGTCCTTCGGCCCGAGCAGCGCCACCATGGGCTGGCTCGCCGGGACGACGATCGTGGTCTGTGCCTGCGCGGTGTCTGCCATGGCTGGGCCGGCCGGCCTCTTCGCCCTGCTCTCGCTCTCTCGGGTGCGCTGCCTGGTGCGCCTGACCCTGCTCATGCTACCCAGCGGGCGCGCGCTATGCCCGGGTCGCGGCGGTCCTGCCGGGGTCCGCTCGACCCCACCGCGTCGATCGACGCGGTGAGGTCAGAACGGCATGGGCTCGGCGCCGAAGGTGCGCGGCTCACGGGTGAAGGGATACGTGGCCCAGTAGAGCCGCTCGACCGACCCGTCGGCGGCGCGGACGACGCGCAGGATCTCGCCCTGCTCCCGGCCGGACACCGAGCGCCACCGGTCCTCGTCCTCGCGGGCGAGCACCGCCGGAGCGACCGAGGCCGGGGAGCCGTCGCGGCGCACCTCCAGCCGGCCCTCGCGCCAGGCGAACACGAACCGGGACCCCTCGGACCACCAGCCACCGAGCAGCTCGGCGGCCTCGGGCGGCACCTCGGGACCGGGCCGCCAGGGCGCCTGCTGCTGCGGGTCGCCGTCGACGACGGCCAGGGCGAGGTCGATGGCCAGGCCGCCCGGGTCGGCGCCGGCGGAGGTGTTGACCATGACCACCGCACCGACCTTCTCGCTGCGGCGGACGGCCATGCCGGCCAGGAAGCCGGGCATCGCGCCGTCGTGACCGACGAGGATCCGGTCGCCGCGGCGGTGCAGCATCAGCCCCAGGCCCCAGCCGAGCGACCACGCCTCGAGGTCGTGCATGACCTGCGGGTGGCACATCTCCTCGAGCGTGGCGGGCGCGAGGACAGCGGGGTCGGGGTCGGCAAGGAAGGCCGCCCAGCGGGCGAGGTCGGCGGGGGTGGACCACAGCTCGGCGGCCGGCGCGAAGGCGTTGCCGGGGAACTCCGGCTCCTCGAGCAGGACGTCGGCGTAGGGGTGGGAGTAGTAGCCGGTGGCGTGCGGGGCGCTGCGCCGGACGGTGGTGCGCAGCAGGCCGAGCGGCTCGAGCAGGTGCTGGGTCAGGGCCTGCTCCCAGGTGCAGTGCCGCAGCCGGGAGACCACCTCGCCGAGCAGGGAGAAGGCCAGGTTGGAGTAGTGCCAGCGGCGGCCGGGCGGGAGGACGTCCTCGGCCTGCTCCAGGCCGGCGAGCAGCTCCTCGCGGTCCGGGCCCTCGGGGCGCTCCCACACCTCACCGACCGGCTCGCGCTGCAGGCCGGACAGGTGGCACAGCATCCGCCGCACGGTCAGGTCGCCGTGCCGGGTGTCGGGCAGGAACCGACCGAGCCGGTCGTCGAGCTCGAGCAGCCCCTCGTCCCGGCACTGCATGACCAGGGCGGCGGTGAAGGTCTTGGTGATCGAGCCGATCCGGAACTGGACGTCCTCGCGCGGGTCGAGCTCGGGTGCGCCGTCGGCGCCGACCCGGGCGGCACCGGCGCCGCCGGTCCACACCAGGCCGCCGTCGCGGACCACCGCGGCCGCCACACCGGCGGCGCGCCAGCTGCGCTGGGCGGACAGGACGCGGCGGCCGAGGTCGCCCTCGAGGGCCGCGGGCAGGATGCCGCTCATCCCGGCGGCCACTCGAGCGGGCGCCCGGTGAGGACGTGCCCGTGCACGTGCCACACGCTCTGGCCGGCCAGAGCGCCGGTGTTGAACACCAGCCGGTACTCGCCCCCGCCCTCCTCGGCGGCCACGTCGGCGCCCACGAGCACGAGCTCGGCGAGCACGGCGGGGTCGGCGGCGGCCAGCGCGGCGACGTCGCGGTGGTGCGCGCGCGGGACCACGAGGACGTGGGTGGGGGCCTGCGGGTTCACGTCGCGGAAGGCGATCACGTGCTCACCCTCGCGCACGAGGGTGGCCGGGATCTCGCCGGCGACGATCCGGCAGAACAGGCAGTCGGCCACCTCCGGCGGTGGGCTGCTCTCGACGGCGTCGGCCATGGGCCGGACCCTACCCACCGTGGCCGGGCCGCTCCTCCGTCGCCCCCCCTGCCCTCGGGGGGCGGCGGTGAGCGGTGACCCGCGCGGGACGACGGGGGATGATCCGGCACGGATCGCGTCGTCCGGCGTGTCAACGCCGGCGGCCGGACGCGCGTCCTGTCAGGTGTGAGGATCGAGCGACCGGCGACGGTCAGCATGGGCAGCACGGGCAGCACGGTCGCCGCGGCGACCGGGGGCGCGGTCGGCAGGGCGCGGCCGCACGGTCGGGGACGGAGGTGGGCGGTGAGCGGGTCCGACGGCGCCTTCCGGTCCGACACCGTCCCCGCCCCCGGCGACGAGCGGCGGTGGGACGCCGACCACGCGGTCACCGCGCTGTACGGGGCGCACTACCGCCAGCTGGTCCGGCTGGCCGCGCTGCTGCTGCACGACGTCGGCGCGGCCGAGGAGGTCGTGCAGGAGGCGTTCATCGGCCTGCACGGGCGCTGGCCGGGGCTGCGCGACAGCGGCGCCGCGCTCGGCTATCTGCGCCGCAGCGTGGTGAACGGCTCGCGGTCGGCGCTGCGGCACCGGGACGTCGTCGAGCGGCACGCGCCGGCACCGGGGGTGGACGGGGCGAGCGCGGAGGAGGGGGCTTTGGCCGCGCTGGAGCGCCGGGCGGTGGTGGACGCGGTGCGCGCGCTGCCCCTGCGCCAGCGGGAGGCGGTGGTGCTGCGCTACTACGCCGACCTGTCCGAGGAGGAGGTGGCGGCAGCCATGGGGATCAGCCGCGGGTCGGTGAAGACGCATACCTCGCGGGGGCTCGCCGCGGTGCGCGAGGCCCTGGGGAGGGCGTCGTGAGCGACCGGTCCGGCCCTGCGCTGCCGGACGACCTCGAGGACGCGGTCCGGCGCGCGCTGCACGAGGAGGCGGCCTCGATGGAGCCCGCCGGCGACGGGCTGGCCCGGATCCGCGAGGGGGTGCGGGAGACCTCCTCGGGCGACGGGACCGGTGCCGGGGGCCGGCGGACGCTGCTGGCGGTGGCGGCGGCCGGGGTGGCGATCCTGGCCGGCGTGGGCGTCGCGCTCGCCGGGCGCGGCGACGACGCCACGGTCGCGACGCCGCCCACCCCGACCAGCGCCCCCACGACCGCCGTCAGCGCGACGCCGACACCCTCGCCGTCGGTCAGCGCCTCGCCCACTGCGGCAGGCGCGGGGTCCCCCACGGCGTCGGCGAGCGGTGGCGCGCTGCCGGTCTACTACGTGGCCGACGTCGCCGGGCAGACGCGCCTCTACCGCGAGTTCCACGCGCCGTCGGCTGCGCCCGCCGACGCCGGCCGGGCGGCGCTGGAGGAGATGCTGCACGGCGAGCCGGCGGACCCGGACTACACCTCCCTGTGGCCGCGCTCGACCTCGGTCATCTCCTACGAGGTGTCGGATGGGACGGCCACGGTCGACCTCTCCGCGGACGCTGCGTCGGCGTCGGCCGGCCCGGAGCAGACCACGGCGAGCGTGCAGCAGCTGGTCTACACGCTCACCGCGGCCGACCCCGCCGTGAAGCGGGTGCGCCTGCTGGTGGGCGGCCAGCAGGTGAAGACGCTGTGGGGCCACCCGGTGGGCGACCAGCCGCTGCAGCGGGCGCCGGCCCTGGACGTGCAGGGGCTGATCTGGATCATCGACCCCGCCCAAGGCACGACCAGCGGGTCGCCGGTCACCGTGCGCGTCTACGGCACCGCCTTCGAGGGCAACGTCGTTCTCAAGGTGTTCCGCGGCGCCACGGAGGTCGAGAGCACCTTCGTCACGACGGCCATGGGCTCCTTCGCCGAGGCCTCCACCGAGATCGACCTCGCCCCCGGCACCTACTCGGTGCGCGCCTACGACGAGAACGCCGAGGACGGCACCCTCACCGAGCGGGACAGCAAGGACTTCACGGTGCGGTGAGGGGTCCTTCGGCCGGCTGGCAGGGGGGCGGAACGGCGGCGGGGTCGGAACGATCACGGGATCGTGATCTTTACTCGCCTACCCAGGAGAATTTCCCTCGGTCGGCGAGTCATGACCACGGGACCGTGATCATTCCGGCCGAGGCCGGGCGGTGCGGGCGGGTCAGCCCCAGCGACCGGCGCGGGCGCTGAGGACGGACAGCGCGGCGACGCCGGCGGTCGAGGTGCGCAGCACGGTCGGGCCCAGACAGAGCGGGACGGCGCCGGCGTCGGCGAACGCGGCCAGCTCCTCCGGGGAGACGCCGCCCTCCGGGCCGACCACGAGCACGACGTCGCCGGCCGCGGGCAGCGGCACGGTGGCCAGCGGCTCGACGGCCTCCTCGTGCAGCACCGCGGCCAGCCCGCCGTCGGCGACGGTGCCGGCGATCCGCGCCACGACGTCCTGGGTCGAGGCGGCCTCGGCCACCTGCGGCACCCGCGCGCGGCGGGCCTGCTTGGCCGCCTCGCGGGCGGTGGACCGCCACCGTTCGAGCGCCTTGGCCCCGCGCTCGCCGCGCCACTGGGCGACCGAGCGCGAGGCCTGCCACGGCACCACGACGTCGACGCCGACCTCGGTCATCGTCTCGACGGCCAGCTCGCCGCGGTCCCCCTTGGGCAGCGCCTGCACCACGACCAGCCGCAGCGGCGGGTCCGGCTCGTGCCGCACGGCGAGGGCCTCGACCGTCAGGGCGTCGCGGCCGACCACCTCGGCCACCGTGCCCTCGACCACGGTGCCCTCGCCGTCGGCGAGGTCGACGCGCTCCCCCACCGCGAGCCGGCGCACGGCCACCGCGTGACGCCCCTCCGGGCCGTCGAGCAGCACCCGGGCCCCGACGTCGACGCCGGCCAGCCGCCCGGCCGGCACCAGGAAGACCGGCGCGGTCACCGCAGCACCCCGCGACCCTGGTTCGTGATCACGCATGGGTGGGGGGGGTCAGCGGCCGTTGAAGGCGTCGCGCAGGCGGGAGAAGAAGCCCTGCTGGCCCGGGTGGAACTGGCCCTGCGGGGTCTCCTCGCCGCGCAGCTCGGCGAGCTTGCGCAGCAGGGCCTCCTGCTCGGCGTCGAGCTTGGTCGGCGTGGCGACCTCGACGTGGATGAGCAGGTCGCCGCGGCCCGAGCCGCGCAGGTGCTGGACGCCGCGGTCGTGCAGCGTGATGACCTGGCCGGACTGTGTGCCCGGGCGGATGTCGATGTCCTCGTGGCCGTCGAGGGTCTCCAGCGGGACCTGCGTGCCCAGCGCGGCGGCGGTCATCGGCAGGGTGACGGTGCAGTGCAGGTCGTCGCCGCGGCGCTGGAACATCTCGTGCGGGCGCTCGTGGACCTCCACGTAGAGGTCGCCGGCCGGGCCCCCGCCGGGGCCGATCTCGCCCTCGCCGGACAGCTGGATCCTGGTCCCGGTGTCCACACCCGCCGGGATCTTGAGGGTGAGCGCGCGGCGGGTGCGCACGCGACCCTCGCCCCCGCACTCGCTGCACGGGGTCGGGATGACGGTGCCGAAGCCCTGGCAGGCCGAGCAGACCCGGGCGGTCATGACCTGGCCGAGGAAGGAGCGGGCCACCTGCTGCACCTCGCCGCGGCCCTTGCAGATGTCGCAGGTGCGCAGCGAGGTGCCCGGCGCGGTGCCCTCGCCCGAACAGGTGGGGCAGAGCACCGCGGTGTCGACCTTGAGCTCGCGGCTGGTGCCGAACGCGGCCTCGGCGAGGTCGACGTCGAGGCGGATCATCGCGTCCTGGCCGCGGCGGGCGCGCGGGCGCGGACCGCGCGAGGCGGTGCCGCCGAAGAACGCGTCCATGATGTCGCTGAAGCCGAACCCGGCGCCGAAGCCGCCGCCGGAGGACATCGGGTCCCCGCCGAGGTCGTACATCTCCCGCTTCTGCGGGTCGGACAGGATCTCGTAGGCGGCGGTGACGTGCTTGAACCGCTCCTGCGTCTCCGGGTCCGGGTTGACGTCCGGGTGCAGCTCGCGGGCCAGCCGCCGGTAGGCCTTCTTGATCTCCTCCGGCGTGGCGTCCCGGCTGACGCCGAGGGCGGCGTAGTGGTCGGTGGGCGAGGTGGGCACGCGGGATGTCTCCTGACGCGATCGGGACAGTCGGCGGAGCGGAGTGCTGACGGGACAGGTCTGCGGGAGAGGTCTGGTCAGAAGGATCTACGACTCGGACAGGATGTGCCCGACGTAGCGGGCCACGGCGCGCACGGCTCCCATCGTGGTCGGGTAGTCCATCCGGGTCGGGCCGAGCACGCCCAGGGTGGCCACCGCCTCGGCGCCCCCGCCGTAGCCGGTGGCGACCAGGGCGGTGGAGGCGAGGTCGTGGTGCGGCACCTCGTGGCCGATCCGCACGGTGACCGCCTGCGGGTCGGTGGCGTCGCCCAGCAGGCGCAGCAGCACCACCTGCTCCTCCAGCGCCTCGAGCACCGGACGGATGGTGAGCGGGAAGTCCTGCCCGAAGCGGGCCAGGTTGGCGGTGCCGGCCAGCACCACCCGCTCCTCGGCCTGCTCGACCACGGCCTCCATGAGAACTGACACCAGGGCGCTCACCACCGGCCGGTCGGCGGGGGCGAAGGAGTCGGTGAACTCCTCGAGCTCCAGGGGCACGTCGGTGAGCCGCTGGCCGACGACGGCGGTGTTCAGCCGGCCGCGGACCTCGGCGAGCAGCGTCTCCGACACCTCGTCGGAGCAGTCGACGACGCGCTGCTCCACCCGGCCGGTGTTGGTGATGAGCACGAGCATGACCCGCGAGGCGGTGAGCGGCACCAGCTCGACGTGGCGGACGGTGGAGCGGGTGAGCGAGGGGTACTGCACCACCGCGACCTGCCGGGTGAGCTGGGCGAGCAGCCGCACGGTGCGCGAGACGACGTCGTCCAGGTCGACCGCGCCGTCGAGGAAGGTCTGGATGGCGCGCCGCTCGGCCGGCGAGAGCGGCTTGACCTGGCTGAGCCGGTCGACGAAGAGCCGGTAGCCCTTGTCGGTGGGCACCCGCCCGGCGCTGGTGTGGGGCTGCGCGATGTAGCCCTCCTCCTCCAGCGCGGCCATGTCGTTGCGGATGGTCGCCGGGGACACGCCGAGGCTGTGCCGCTCCACCAGCGCCCGGGAGCCGACCGGCTCCTGGGTGGAGACGTAGTCCTCGACGATGGCGCGCAGGACGGCGAGCCGCCGGTCCTCGACCACGAGCCACCTCCCGTCGCAGACGTCCGGTCCTGTCACCCCGTCCCGCCGGGAGAACCGGTCCTGGCACTCCGGGCAGACGAGTGCCAAGTCTACTCCGGGGTCCCTTCCCCGGCCCGGCGCCGGGGCGCGGGCGCGTCACTCGTGCGGAGCGGCCGCGGTGTCACTCGTGCGCCGCGGCCGCGGTGTCACTCGTGCGTCGCGGCCGCGGTGTCACTGTGTGGCGCGGTCGCGGCGACGAGATCCCGGTCCACCAGGCCGGCCCGCGCCTCCTGCCGCATCAGCACGACGACGGCGCCGAGCACGAGCAGGGTGCCCACGACCTGCAGCACGCCGACCTGCTCCCCCAGCAGCACCGCGCCCAGCACCACGGTGACCGCGGGCTCGACGGTGGACACCACCGAGGCCTGCGCCGCGGGCAGCAGCACCAGCCCGGCGGTGAGCAGCCCGAACGGGACCACCGTGCCGAGCAGGGCCATGGCCACGGCCGAGCCCCAGCCGGCGACGTCGGTGGGGCCGTGCGCCCGGGTGAGCAGGGCGGCCACGGTGAGCACGGCGCCGGCCGCGGACAGCGTGACGGTGGTGGCGCGCAGCCCGCCCACCCGCGGGGCGAGCCGGCCGGAGATCACGATGTAGCCGGCGAAGAGCACCGAGGCGGCCACCACCAGCAGCACGCCGGCCGGCTGGCCGCTCGCGCCGTCGCCCGCGCTGAGGGCAGCCCCGGCGACGGCGGCCAGCACGCAGGCGACCACGGCCCGCTCCGGCCGCACGCGCAGCGCCACCGCGCCGATGACGACGACCCAGGCGGGATAGAGGAAGAGCAGGGTCTCGGCCAGGCCGGCGGAGACCCGCTGCAGCCCGGCGAAGTAGAGGACGATCTCCGGGCTCAAGCCGACGGCGCCCACCAGGGCCAGCCGGCCGAGCACCGGACGGTCGGTGAGGACCGGCTCCCGGCGTCGGCGGGCGGTCACCACGACCGCGGTCCACAGCACCGCGGTGGCCACGACGAACCGCCAGGCCAGCAGCGCGAGCGGCTCGACCCCGTGCCGGTAGGCCACCTTGCCGAACAGCGGCAGGGTGGCGAAGGACACGGCGGAGACCAGCACCAGCAGGGTGCCGCGCAGCCGCGGGTGCAGGGCGCGCGGCGCGAGGGTCTGCTGCGCCACCGGTCAGCGGCCGGTGAACCGGGCGGCGCGCCGCTCGACGAAGGAGGCGACGCCCTCGGCGGCGTCCTCGCTGTCCAGCAGTGGCAGCAGGTCGGCGTGCAGGCGCGCGGCGGCGTCGGCGGGAGCCGCCTCCTCGACGGCGGTGCGGCTGCTGGCCAGCACCGCGCGCACCCCGAGGGGCGCCTGGGCGGCGATGGTGGTGGCGATCTGCACGGCGCGGTCGAGCTGCTGCCCGGGGTCGACGACCTCCTGCACCAGGCCGATCCGCAGCGCCTCGGCGGCGTCGAAGAGCTCGGAGGTGAGCATCCAGCGCATGGCGTTGCCCCAGCCGCACTCGCGCGGGAAGCGCAGGGTGGCGCCCCCGAACGGGTAGATGCCGCGGGCCACCTCGATCTGCCCGAAGCGGGCGTCGGCGGCGGCGACCCGGACGTCGGCGGCCAGCATCAGCTCGATGCCGAGGGTGAGGCAGATCCCCTGCACCGCCACGACGACCGGCTTGGTCCGGCGCCGGCCGCGGACCTGCCACGGGTCGACCAGGGACTCGTCCTGCACCAGCAGCCCATCGCGCAGGCTGGGGGCCACCTCGGCCAGGTCCAGTCCGGCGGTGAAGTGGTCGCCGGCGGCGTGCACGACCAGGCAGCGGACGTCGTCGTCGTCCTCGGCGGCGGTGTAGGCCTGGGCGAGCTCGGTGAGCATCGCGGTGGGGAAGGCGTTGCGCTTGGCGGCGCGGTCGAACCCGACGAGCAGCAGGCCGTCGCGCTTCTCGGTGCTGATCAGCTGCTGGCTCGACTGGTCGCTCGGCTGCTCCGTCATGGGGCGAACGGTAACGAGCGCACGGCCTCCACAGACGCTCGGGTTCAGGCGCTGGCGGGCGGGACGTCGGCGCCGGTCGTGTCCGCCGCCACCTTCCGCGCTCGGCCGCGCGTGGCTCGGGCAGCACGATCTGTGCCGCCCGGGGAGACGCGCGGCGCGACCAGCGCGGCCAGGGCGCCGCCCAGCAGCGGGGCGACGATGACCAGCCACAGCTGGTTCAGGGCGTCGCCGCCCTCGAAGGTCCGATGGCCAGGCCCGCGATGGGGTCGTGGGCACCTTGGTTCCTTCTTGCGGAATCTAGGTGCCCACCACCCCCATCGCCCCGACGTGGTCCGACGGTCAGGACAGCGGGCGACTGCCGACCGGGCCATCGCGCAGCGTGCGCCGCACGCCGGCCAGGGCGGAGGTCTGCGGGCGCAGCACGGGGCTGGCGGTGCCGGCGCCCTCGCCCATGCCGGCCAGGGCGTCGTGGATCGCGGTGACGGCGTCGACGGTGGGCTTCCAGCCGAGCACGTCCTGGGCGCGGGAGGTGTCCAGCACCGGGACGGCGAGGGCGAGGTCGAGCCAGCCGGGCTCGACCGGCTGGAGCCGGGCGTGCCAGCTGGCGTCCACCAGCGCGCGCAGCACCGAGGCCGGGGTGGGCACCGGCCGCGCGCCGAGCACCTCCCCCACCAGGGCGGGGGTCACCACCGGGTCCGCCGCCAGGTTGAACGGGCCGGTGGCACCGCGGTCGAGGATGCGCACGACGGCGTCGGCGACGTCCTCGGCGTGCACCACCTGGCCGACCGCGCTGGAGGGCAGGGGCAGCAGCGGCAGGAGCGGGAGCAGACGCACCGCGCGGGGCGGCACCAGGCCGCCGGCGAAGTAGCGCAGCCACTCCCCGCCGGCCGCGCGCTGCAGGACCAGGCCGGGGCGGATCCGGGCGATCGACAGCCCGTCCTGCTCGGCGTGGTCGAGCATCCGCTCGGCCAGGGCCTTGTGCCGGCTGTAGGGCAGGCTCGGGATCCCCTGCGTGGGCCAGGACTCGTCGACGGCGTGGTCCTTCGGGCCCGGGGAGTAGGCGCCCACCGACGAGGCGTGCACCAGTCGCTCGACGCCGGTGGCGCGCATCGCCGCCAGCAGCCGGTTCAGGTTGCCGACCCCGGTCTCGTGCAGCCGGCGGCGGTCGCGGCTGGGCTGCAGCGCCCAGACCAGGTTGACCACGGCGTCGGCCCCGGCGAGGGCGTCCTCCAGCAGCGAGCCGGCACCCTGGTCGGCGACGTCGAAGGTCTTCCAGGTGACGCCGTCGTAGGGCGGTGCGTCGGCCGGCACGCGCCGGGCGATGCCGACGACGTCGACGCCGGCGGGCACGAGCCGGCGCAGCAGCGCCGTGCCCAGGTTGCCGCTGGCGCCGGTGACGACGACCTTGCGCGGCAGCCCGTTCCCGTTCCCGTTCTCCTCGCTCACGCTCACCAGTCCCCACGCGCCTTGGCGGTCTCCCGCGCGTTGGCCTTCTCGATGGCCTGCACCAGCTCGTCCTTGCTCATCCTCGAGCGGCCGCCGATGTCGAGCCGGCTGGCGACCTCGTAGAGGTGCTTCTTGCTGGCGTTGGCGTCCACGCCCTGGGCGGTCGGCCGGTCCCGGCCGGCGCCGCGCGCGCTGCCGCCACCCTTGGCCGCCTGGGCGTCCGACGGGCCCTTGTGGTCCTTGGGCTCCCAGTGGTCGCCGACCTTCTCGTAGGAGTGCTTGAGCGAGGCGAAGGCGGTGCGGTGCGCCCGCTGGCCCTCGCCGTAGGTCTCCACCGCTGAGTCGTGGGTCTTGAGCCAGGTCTCCTGCGCGTGCTTGTCCGAGCGCTCCAGCGTGCTGGGCAGCTCCTCGCGTGCGGGCATGGGGTCGGCCTCCTCGACCTGCGCGCCGGACTCCCCCGGCGCGACTCGTTCGCGGTCCCTGAGGCGGTACCCGGGGCGCCTGCACGGAAACGACGGGTTCAACAGCTAGCGTCGCCCGGTGCGCTGGGATGCCTACGGACCACAGGACCTGACCGCCAAGCCCGCCCGCAAGGAGGCCCCCGAGGTCGCGGCCGAGCGGGACCTGGTCGTGGAGGAGGTCCAGACCGGGTTCGTCGGCGCGGTGGTGCGGGTGGAGAAGATGCCCCTCGGGCCGGTGGTGGTGCTCGAGGACCGGCACGGCAAGCACCGCTCCTTCCCGCTGGGCTACGGCTTCCTCGTCGACGGCGCACCGGTGCGGCTGGTCAAGCCCGCGCTGTCGGCCGCGCCGCTGCGGCCGACCCGCACGGCGTCGGGATCGGTCGCGGTGCAGGGCCTGCGCGCGCGAGTGGCCCGGGAGAGTCGCATCTACGTCGAGGGCAAGCACGACGCCGAGCTGGTCGAGCGCGTCTGGGGCGACGACCTGCGCATCGAGGGCGTCGTGGTCGAGCACCTCGGCGGGGTGGACGACCTGCCCGCGGTGGTGAAGGAGTTCCGGCCCGGGCCGGGTCGACGGCTCGGCGTGCTGGTGGATCACCTGGTGACCGGCAGCAAGGAGGCGCGCCTGGCCGAGCAGGTGACCTCCGGCCCCTACGGCGCCCACGTGCTGGTCGTCGGCCACCCCTACGTCGACGTCTGGCAGGCGGTGAAGCCGTCCGCGCTCGGGATCGCCCGCTGGCCCGAGGTGCCGCGCGGCCAGCCGTGGAAGGAGGGCGTGCTCGCCGCGCTGGGGTGGGACGTGCCGACGTACGAGGGGTGGCGGCGGATCCTGGCCGCGGTCGACTCGTACGCCGATCTCGAGCCGGCACTGCTGGGGCGGGTGGAGGAGCTCATCGACTTCGTGACGGGGTGACGGCGCTGGCTGCCTTGGTGATCATGCAGAAGATGGTGATCGTCGGCGCCGGTCTTGCTGGGGTCCTTTCCAAGGCGGCTGGTGACGGGGCGGTCTTGTTCTGGGCTGGTTCTGGTTGGCCGGGCCCGGGTTTTTGCGGATCTTGAGACCTGGTGCACCTTGGTTGAGCGTGCGGGTGCATCAAGATCCCGAGCAGCCCGTCGGCTCGGTTGTCATTGCGGGGTTGGATTCTTTGCTAACTCGTGACCTGGCGGCTGCTGATTCTGCC
>JBQCHF010000097.1:0-8701 GCA_051954955.1 Motilibacteraceae bacterium | reverse complement strand
TACGCGCTCAGCCGGGGCGCGGCGCCCCCCACCCGGGGGGGGGGGGGGCGCGGCTGCGTTCGAGGAGGACGTCGTGAGCACTGCCGCCCGGCCGCTCGTCGTCGGCTCCGGGACCTCGCGGGTGGCCGGCCTGCCCGACTTCCCGTGGGACCGGCTCGCGCCCTACGCGGCCACCGCCCGCGCCCACGCCGGCGGCATCGTCGACCTCTCGGTCGGCACCCCGGTCGACCCGACGCCGCCGGTGGTGCGCGAGGCCCTGGTCGCCGCCGCCGACGCCCCCGGCTACCCGCAGACCTACGGCACGCCGACGCTGCGCGAGGCGGTGGCCGACTGGTTCGCCCGCCGCCGGTCCGCCCCCGGCGTCGACCCCGACGGCGTCCTGCCCACCGTCGGCTCCAAGGAGCTGGTCGCCTGGCTGCCCACGCTGCTCGGCGTCGGCCCCAGCGACGTCGTCGTGCACCCCGCCGTGGCCTACCCCACCTACGACGTCGGCGCGCGGCTGGCGGGGGCCTCGCCGCTGGCCGCCGACGCGCTCACCGCCGTCGGGCCGGCGCGGGTGCCGCTGGTCTGGGTGAACACCCCGTCCAACCCGACCGGCCGAGTGCTGCCGGTGGAGCACCTGCGCAAGATGGTCAGCTGGGCCCGCGAGCGGGGGGCGGTGCTGGCCAGCGACGAGTGCTACGCCGAGCTGGGGTGGGAGGCCGAGCCGGTCTCGATCCTGCACCCCGACGTGTGCGGGGGATCGCACGAGAACCTGCTGGCGGTCTACTCGCTGTCCAAGCAGTCGAACCTGGCCGGCTACCGTGCCGCGTTCGTGGCCGGCGACGTCGCGCTGGTGCGTCGGCTGCTCGAGGTCCGCAAGCACGCCGGGATGATCGTGCCGGCGCCGGTGCAGGCGGCCATGGTGGCGGCCCTGTCCGATGACGCGCACGTGGCCGAGCAGAAGGAGCGCTACCGCGCCCGGCGGGCGGTGCTGCTGCCGGCGCTGGCGCAGGCCGGGTTCTCGGTCGAGCACTCCGAGGCCGGGCTCTACCTGTGGGCTACCCGCGGCGAGGAGTGCTGGGAGTCGGTCACCTGGCTGGCCCAGCGCGGGATCCTCGTCGCGCCCGGCGAGTTCTACGGCCGCGCGGGGGCCCGGCACGTGCGGGTGGCGCTCACCGCCACCGACGAGCGGATCGCTGCCGCGGCGGACCGGCTGGCCGGCTGAGTCGCGGAGCGGCCGGCGGGCTGAGCGGGCCTATCCCGGGAAGTAGCGCCACTGCCCTTCGGAGACGACGTCCACCTCGCCGTCGACGACCCTGATCGCCGTCTGGTCGTCCATCGCGTACTTGGGCCCCGGGATGCTGTCCGCCCACTGCTCGGCCTCGGCCATCGAGTTGCCCGGCTCGCCGTCGGGGGCCAGATGCGGGCAGATGGCGAAGTCCACCAGGCCCAGCGTGCTGTCGTCGCCGGTCGGCGGGCGCCACTGGATGAAGTCGTCGCCGGGCCGTGGGGCCATCACCATGCTGCCGGCGCTCAGCCCCACCCAGACGGTGTCCTGCAGCGACGGGAGCAGGTCGGTCAGCCCTGACTGCCGCATCCAGTGGGCCAGGTAGAGGACGTCGCCGCCGGCCGCCAGCAGTACGTCGGCCTCGCGCACCGTGGGGACCCACTGCTGCTCGTCGAGGCTGGGCAGCGCGGTCAGCTCCAGCACCCCCATGCTCCGCCAGCCCAGGTCGACCATCGGGTTCTCCGAGCGGCCGCTGATGAACTGCCAGGCCCGCGTGCCCGGACCGACGCTCGGGTGCCCGTACATCGCGGTGGGGATGCACAGGGCGGTTGCCTCGCTGGTCGGGCGGCCTAGGAGGTCGACCAGGGCGGTGCGGATGCTGGCGTTCGTCACGCCGCCGGAGGTGAGCAGCAGCTTCACGGTGCCTTCTCGTGGTCGGGGTGGGGCTGGGGTCAGCAGGGCAGACGACGGCTCGTCGTGGAACTCATCGCTGCTGGACGAGGAAACACCCGACCCGCCCGATGTGCTCGCTCCACAGCCCGAGACGCGGCATGGGTGTGGGCACGGGTACGGGCACGGGCACGGGCATCGACTCGGGCATGGCCGGGGCAAGAGCCGGTCAGTTTCGATCGGCAGCGCCTGATCCGGGAGCGGGCGAGCGAGCCCGGTCGTTCGGGATGACGTGCCGCTCACCAGCCCGGTGCTGCTCGCCGGCCTCGTCCTCGGGGCGTTGGCCCTGCCCGTCGTCGCCGTGCTCGGCTGGCGGCGGCTGCCGGGCGGACCGGTCGTCTCCGGGGCGCAGCGCCTCGTCCTCGTCGTCGCCTGCCAGGTGCTGGCCGTCCTCGCCACCGCCGCCGCGCTGAACGACGACTTCGGCTTCTACACCTCCTGGCAGGACCTGCGGGTCTCCATCGACGGGCCGGGGGCGGCCGCTCTCGGGGGCCCGCCGCCGCCCCCGCTGCCGGTGGACGCGGCCCGTGCGCCGCGAGGGCCGGCCCCGGGACGAGACGGCGTCGCGCCGTGGCTGCACGCCGTCGTCCCGGCCGCGGTGACACCCCGCCTAGCCACCGCAGCCACCGCCCCGCTGGCACCGGGGGCGTCCGGCTACCGCCTGCTCCGCGTCACCTTCTCGGCGAGCGGGCTGCACACCCCCGCGGTGGTCCTGCTGCCGCCGCAGTACTTCGACCCGGCCTTCGCCACCGCCCGCTTCCCGGTCCTGTTCGCCTTCAACGGCTATCCCGGCACCACCGGCCCGTGGCTCTCGCAGCTGCACCTGCCGGACTCCCTGGTCGCCCTGCCGCCGCCGCGCGGTGAGCTGCCCTTCGTTGCCGTGCTGCTCGAGCAGAACGTGGTGCCCCCGCGGGACACCGAGTGCACGGACGTCCCGGGCGGGCCGCAGGTGGCCGCGTTCCTCGGCCAGCAGGTGCCGGCCCGCCTGTTCGCCGACCTGCGGCTGCGCTCGGACCGGGCCGGCTGGGCGACCATCGGCTACTCCACCGGGGGCTTCTGCGCCGCCAAGCTCACCCTGCTCTACCCGCACGTGTTCGGCGAGGCAGCCTCCCTGGCCGGGTACTACACCGCGCTCCAGGACAGCACGACCGGCGACCTCTACGGCAGCGAGCGCTACCGGGCGCTCAACAGCCCGGTCTGGCGGGTGCAGCACCTGCCGGTGCCGGACGTCTCCCTGCTGGTCATGACGACCCGGCAGGACGGCGAGTCCTACGTATCGTCGGAGCAATTCCTCCGGGTGGTGCGGCCGCCGCTGCGGGTCAGCGCGCTGGTGCTGCCGCAGGGCGGGCACAACTTCGGGGTCTGGAGCGATGTGCTGCCCGACGTCCTGCGCTGGTTGCAGGCGCGGGCGGCGCCGCTGCGGGCGACCTGAGTCAGCTGCCGCGCTGGACGTCGACGTGCACGTGGTCGCGGTGCTGGAGGATGTCGTTGCTGACCGGGCCGTCGGAGTTGACGTAGCGGCGCCAGCCCTCGCGCGAGCGCGCGGTGGTCCAGATCCGGTCGTCGAAGATGACGGTGGCGACGTCGAGGCGCTGCGCGTGCGCGGTCAGCCACTGCGCGAGAACCCAGCCGTCGCGCCGGTTCTCGGCGTTGATGGGCCGGAAGAAGACGTCGACCGCGCGGCCCTCGTAGTGCGCCGACCGGGCTCCGTGGCCGTTGCTGACCCCGCCCGGCGCGTAGCCGCCCAGGCTCTGCCGGCCGATGAGCGCGGTGAAGGCGGCGCGGACGGCGTCGGCGCGGGGGGTGAGCCCGGAGCGTCCCTCGGCCTGGACCTTCAGGTCGTCGGCGCGCTGGGCCCGGCAGGTGAGGGCGGGCCCTCTGCCGCCGAGCATCGCGGTGGCGATCGCGGTGTCGTCGGCCGGGACGGGGGCTTCGGCCGGGCCCAGCCAGCGGGCGACGTCGGCCGCGGTGGAGCCGTCGCCGGTGCCGGCCCGGGCGGCCGCCACCGCGGCGGCGGTGCGTGCCGTCGACAGCCCGCGGTCGTGGGCGACGGCCACCGCGGAGGCGACCCGCATGGCCTCGTCGGAGGCGAGGTCGACGGTGTCGGCGGCGGTCGTGACCGAGCAGCCGGGGTCGACCGTGAGCGGGGAGCGCTGGTAGGCCCAGGCGCCGCCGGCCACCAGCACGCCGGCCGTGACGAGCAGCGTGAGGCTCCGGGTGGCGCTCTGCCGGCGGGTGCGACGCTTCCGCTTCCTGGCCGCCGGGGTCGGGCGGCGTGTGCGGGACGTCGTCGGCTGGCTGGGCATCTCACCGGGCCGAACGGACCGGGGTGACTGATTCGTTCCAGGCAGGATCAGGGAACCTGCTCACCTCAGCCATTGCACGCTTACCACCGCGTATTCGCTGTGGTGAGCATGCAAGGATCACGGTGCCGTGATCGTTCCGGCCGGGGCCCGGGGGTCAGCGGCGCCGGGTCAGTCGTTGCTGTGCAGGGCCGCGTTGAGCCCGCCCCAGTCGCCGCTGCGCTGAACGGCCTCCACCGCGCCGGTCACGCTGTTGCGGCGGAAGAGCAGGTCGGCCGCGCCGGAGAGCTCGAGGGCCTTGACCACCTGGCCGTCGGGGAGGGTGACCTTGGTGCCGGCGGTCACGTAGAGGCCAGCCTCCACCACGCTGCCGTCGCCCAGCGAGATGCCGACGCCGGCGTTGGCCCCGATCAGGCAGCCACGGCCGATGGTGATCACCTGCTTGCCGCCGCCGGAGAGCGTGCCCATGATCGAGGCGCCGCCGCCGACGTCGGAGCCGTCGTCCACGACCACGCCGGCCGAGATGCGGCCCTCCACCATCGACGAGCCGAGCGTGCCGGCGTTGTAGTTGACGAAGCCCTCGTGCATCACGGTCGTGCCGCTGGCCAGGTGGGCGCCGAGGCGCACGCGGTCGGCGTCGGCGATGCGGACGCCGGCGGGCAGCACGTAGTCGACCATCCGCGGGAACTTGTCCACGCCGAAGACGCTCACGCGGACGCCGTCGGCCATCAGCCGGGCGCGGGTCGTCTCGAAGCCGTCCACCGCGCAGGGGCCCTCGCTGGTCCAGACCACGTTGGCCAGCAGGCCGAACACGCCGTCCAGGTTCTGCCCGTGCGGGCGGACCAGCCGGTGCGAGAGCAGGTGCAGGCGCAGGTAGACGTCGCGGGCGTCGGCGGGCGGGGCATCGAGGTCGGCGACCACGTGCACCACCTCGCGGCGCACGCCCCGGCGGGGGTCCTCGCCGGCCAGCGCGACCAGCTCGGCCGGGGCCTCGCTCTCGCCGTCGGGCTCACCGAGGACCGGGGCGGGGAACCAGGTGTCCAGCACGGTGCCGTCACCGGTGACGGTGGCCAGGCCCCAGCCCCAGGCGGTGCGGGTCGGCGGGCGGTCGTCGGTCGGCGTCGTCTCGCTCACGGACGGCTACGGTACCGGCGTGCCCGCCGACGCCCCCTCCCGCCCCGTGCCCCCGCTCGACCTGACCGCCGACGTCGCCGAGCTCACCCGCGCGGTCTGCGACGCCGAGTCGGTGTCCGGGAACGAGGGCCCGCTGGCGGACGCGGTGGAGGCAGCCCTGCGCGCCGTGCCGCACCTGCGGGTGGAGCGCGACGGCGACGCGGTGGTCGCGCGCACCGAGCTGGGCCGGCCCGAGCGGGTGGTGCTGGCCGGTCACCTGGACACCGTGCCGCTGAGCGAGAACCTGCCGGTGCGCTGGGAGAACCGGCCGGACGGCGCCGTGCTGCACGGGCGGGGCACGGTGGACATGAAGGGCGGCGTGGCGGTCATGCTCCGGCTGGCCGCGGCGCTCGCCGAGCCGGTCCGCGACGTCACCTACGCCTTCTACGACCACGAGGAGGTCGCGGCCAGCCTCAACGGCCTGGGCCGGGTGGCGCGCAACCACCCCGACTGGCTGGCCGGCGACTTCGCGGTGCTCATGGAGCCCTCCAACGCGCGCGTGGAGGGCGGCTGCAACGGGACCTTGCGCGCCGAGATCACGTTGCACGGCAAGGCGGCCCACTCCGCGCGGGCCTGGATGGGCGTGAACGCGGTGCACGCGGCCGCCGACGTGCTGGACCGGTTGCGGTCCTACGAGCCGTCGGAGATTGACGTAGACGGGCTGGTCTACCGCGAGGGCCTCAACGCGGTCCTCATCTCCGGCGGCACCGCGACCAACGTCATCCCGGACCGCTGCGTGGTCACGGTGAACTTCCGCTTCGCGCCCAGCCGCTCGGTGGCGCAGGCCGAGGCGCACGTGCGCGAGGTGTTCGACGGCTTCGACGTCGTGGTGGTCGACTCCGCGCCGGGTGCCCGCCCCGGCCTGGACCACCCGGCCGCGGCCGCGTTCCTCGCCGCGGTCGCCCAGCCGGCCGAGCCGAAGTACGGCTGGACCGACGTCGCCCGCTTCGCCGAGCTCGGCGTGCCCGCGGTCAACTTCGGCCCCGGCGACCCGCTGCTCGCGCACACCGCCGAGGAGTGGGTGCCGGTCGCGGACCTGCTGGCGTGCGAGCAGCGGCTGACGGCCTGGCTGACGGGCGAGTAGTGGGTGAGGGGACCCCTGACCCGCCGCCAAGAAGCGGGTCAGGGGTCCCCTCACGCGATCCGCTCAGTCGGCGGACCGGCCCACCTCGCGCTCGAGGTCGGCGATCTCGGCCCGCAGCTCGGCCAGCTCGCGCTCGATCTTCGCGCGCTCGGCGGCGGGCAGCCGGCGGACCTGCATGCTCAGGACCGCCTGCGCCTGGTGCTCGTCGAGCCCGAACTCGGCGCGGAGGCGGGCGGCGGACTGCTCGAGGTCCTCGGCCTCGGCGGCCACCACGAGCACCTCGCGCCAGCGCACAGCCGCCATCGCGATCGGGCTCAGGATGTGCTCGCGTTCACGGGCCTTCTCCAGCCGCCACCGCGCCGTCGGCTGCTCGTCATCCCCCATGCGGGCAGCCTGCCACGTGGTGCGTGGGCAGCGCGGCGTTCGCTCAGGGAAGTTCTACGCCGCGACGCCCACCCGGTCCCCGCCGGCGCGCTTGCCGGTGAGCAGGGCCTGGTCGGCCGCGTCGAGCAGGGCGGCGAGGTCCTGGCCGGGCGCGAGGCACGCCACGCCGACGGTCACGCTCACCCGGGCGGGCAGGCCCGGCGCCACGCCGGGCCAGTCGACGCCGCGCACCGCCGCGTGCAGGCGGTCGGCCAGGGCGGCGGCCTGCTCCAGCCCGGCGCCGGCCAGCAGCAGGACGAACTCGTCGCCGCCGATCCGGGCCGCGACGTCGCCCCGGCGGACCGTCGCCCCGATGGCCATCGCCACCCGGCGCAGGACCTCGTCGCCGACGGCGTGCGAAGCGCTGTCGTTGACCTGCTTGAACCGGTCGACGTCGAGCAGGACCGCGGCCAGCGGCTCGCCGGACTCGTGCGCCCGACGCACCAGCTCGGTGCCGGCCCGCTCGGCCCGGCGGCGGTTGGCCAGCCCGGTGAGGAAGTCCTCCTCGGACTCGCGCAGCAGCCGCCGGTTGTCGTCGTGCAGGCGCTCGAGACGCAGCTGCAGCGCGGCGGCGCCGAGCCGTCGCTGCCGCTCCTCGGCGAGCAGCCGCAGAACGAGCGCCAGCTGGACCCGGGCGGCGGGGGCGTCGACGCCGTGCAGCGCCTCGAGCCGGGCCGCCTCGTGCGCGTGCAGCAGGGCGAAGGGGGAGTCGGCCGGGACGTCGGCGTCGGCCAGGTGCACCCGGGCGCGGCGCAGGACGTCGGAGGCCTCGGCCAGCCGCCCGAGGGCGGCCAGCGCGCGGGCCCGAGCCGCCTCGGCCAGCAGCCGGTAGTGCGGGAAGGCCTGCTCCTGCCAGGTGGTGGCCTCGTCGAGGCGGGCCAGCGCCTCCTGCGGTCGACCCAGCACGGCCAGCGCCAGGCCCTCGTAGGCCCGGGCGTCGAACCGCCAGCGGGGATCCACCTGGTCCAGCGCGTCGGCGAAGTCACGGGCGCGGCGCACCTCGGCCAGGCAGGCCTCGGCGTGCTCGAGCCCCGGCCGGGTCGGGGCGTGCCCCTCGACCTCGTCCACCCGCACCAGCTCCAGGCCCCAGTGCAGGTGCAGCTCGGCCACGTTGAGCACCTGGATGACCAGCGAGGCGCGGTCCTCCTGGGCTGCCACCACCGGCTCGTTGCGGGCGTAGACCTCCAGGGCCAGCTCGTAGAGGCGCAGGTCGGCGTAGCCGACGGCCACGCCGGTGAGCGCCCAGTCCAGGGCCACCAGGTCCGCGCGGTCCGCGGCGTCGTCCGGAGCGCGCCCGTCCAGCAGCACGTGCGCCCGGGCCAGCTCCTGCAGCGCGCCGGCCTGGTCGCCGCGCCCCATCCGCTCGATCGCGCGCAGGGACATCGCGGCGGACAGCCAGCGCTCGTCGCCGTGGTCGCTGGCCAGCGCGGCCAGCTCGGCGCAGGCGGCCATGGCGGCCTCCCGGCGCCCTAGCCAGTGCAGGGCGACCGCGCGCACGTAGACCCCGCGCAGCAGCGGGCGCGGGTCGACGTCGGCGGCCGCGCGCAGCCGGGGGAGGAGGGCGTCCAGCCCGGACAGCGTCTCGGCCGCGCGGTCGGTCTGGGACAGCGCGAAGACCTGGTCGACCTCGGCCTCGAGGTCGCTCACGGTGACGGCGTCGGGTCGTTGCGGCTGCATCCACTCCAGGGTGCCCGGTGCACCCCCTTCACCAACAGTGATCGGCAGCCGCCGGCCTGCGCTGAGCGGACGTCATCGCCTGTTCGCTGCCGGTTCACGATG
>JBQCHF010000096.1:0-24416 GCA_051954955.1 Motilibacteraceae bacterium | reverse complement strand
GGGTCCTGCGTCCAGCGCAGGGTTCCCACGGGTGCGGTCCCAGCCACGGCGGGCAGGCGGCGGTCGGGCCAGTGGGCGCGGCGCCCGTCTAGTGGGTCGAGCCTGGTGCGCCAGTGGTCGACAACGGTGTCCCACGGCGGTGCGGTGTGAGCGTCGGTGAGCCAGTTCGTGACGGCTGGCCGGGCTGTCCGCGCCTCGGCGAGGTGAGCACTCTCCGGCGGCGGTGCCCTGCCCCCAGTGCCGAGCGTTTTGGACGGCGTGTCTTGACGCCGCCGAGGGCGACAACACCCGAGAGGACGACCTGGTAGCGGCAAGTCTGCTTGCCGAGCTCGTCGCCGTACTGCCGCCGCCCGGTCACCCCGCGCAGTCATGTGTGGACTGCGAGGGATGCGTCACCGAGCTAGAGATGAGCGCGGCCGCCGTCGCTCTGGGCCACGTCGGCTTGCCGGAGATGCTCGCGTGGGGCCCTCCACACGCTCTGGACCAGGACCATCCGAAGCAGTGGCTCGAGTGCCAGAACTGCCGGGAGTGGGTGGCCCAGCGAGCGGTGGCCCGGAAACTGCTGGGTGAAGCGGGCCTAGACCCGATCCGGTGGCTCGGCGCCTCCGACCAGCCCGACTACTGACCGGGAGCGCCCTAGCCGGGCGGGTCCGATCGGGGCCCGCAGCGCCGGCCTCGCGCGGCACCGCTCGGGCGCCGCCAACTGCTGCGGCTGGGCCCCACCCCCGCTTGACCGGCGCGTTCCCGGCAGAGCCGCCCGCGTTCCCAATCGGGGAGGGACCGGGCCGGGCCGCGGCACGAACACGCAGGTCAAACCACAATCCCTAGCACCCACGCCGGCGAGAGTGAGACCTGATCGAGAACCTTCCGGACCACAGCGTCAGAACTCTCGTCACCAGGCCGTAGGCGCCAGCGTAGCGGCCGCGGCTCGGCCTGGGTGACGGCGCGACCGCCTGTCAGACCACCCGCAGCTTCCGCCCACGGCAGCCGACGACGTCGCCGGGGTGCAGCTGGGCACCTCTGCGGGTCTCGACCACGCCGTTGACAGTGATAGCGCCCTCTTCCAGCAGCAGCTTCGCCTCGCCGCCGGAGTCGACCACCCCGGACAGCTTGAGCAGCTGCCCGAGCCGGATGCCGGCCTCGCCCACCTCGACGTCCTCCACGCCGGCAGCCTGTCACGGGGCGGGGAACGGTGCTGCGCGACGGAACCGGCACCGGCACCGGCGAGGATCGTGCCGACAGCAGCATTGACGCGGAGGAGGCGGTGGACGTGCAGCTGGCACAGGTGAACGTCTCGCGGCTGGCTGCGCCACTGACCTCCGCCCAGCTGGCCGGCTTCGTGGCCGCCAGCGGTCCGGTCGAGGCGGCGAGCACCGCGGCCGAGGGCTTCTGCTGGCGCACCCATCTGGTCGTGCCTGCCGGCAGCCGCACCCACCCGTTCGCCTGGGACGTCGGGGACAGCGCCGGGATGGTCGTCAACCTCTCGGTGTGGGCGTCCCTGGAGCCGCTGCTCGCGTTCGTGCACACGGGTCCGCACCTGGACGCGCTGCGGCAGCGGAGGTCCTGGTTCCTCCGTCACCCCGAGCAGGCCGCGGCGATCTGGTGGGTGCCGGACGGGCACCGACCTCCGCTGCGGGAGGCGGAGGAGCGCCTGCGGCACCTGCGCGAGCACGGCCCGACGCCGACCGCGTTCACCGCGGCCCGGCCGTTCCCGGCACCCGAGGGGTAGCGGACGTCCTCAGTCAGGTCGGCAGAGGCCCAGCGACCGCGACCGAGCAGGTCAGGTCGTCGCCGCCACGGTCGCCGGCGGGGACGACGCCGCGGGGCGCTGACCAGGAGCCAGCTCGGCCAGGGCGGCCTGCAGGTGCAGCAGGGCTCGCAGGGCGTCGTCGCCCTCGGGCCCGGTCCCGGCGCCGGGCCCGGTGCGGAAGAGGCTCGACTCCGCTACGGCCAGCTGGTCGGCCACCTCGCCGCGGCCCTCGTGACGCACCCGGTCGCTGCCGTCCTCCCCGGTGCGCCTCTCGCGCAGGTCCGGGACCTGCCCGGTCCCGCCGGAGGGTGCCGTCGCCTCGACCAGGCCGGCGCAGGCGGCGGCCAGGGCGCGGGCGGTGTCCGGCACCGCCGTCGAGACCGTGCCGTGGGCCCGCCGCACGGCGACCACGAGCCCCCGGGCGTATACGGCGGTGCTCAGGTAGAGCCCGAGCCGGTGGCGGGTCTGCTGGCTCTGGTTGCCCCACACCAGCGGACGGGTGAGCGGGCGCGAGACCAGCTCGAGCCGGCGGGCGCGGTCGTCGAGCCCCCGGGACAGCGCGTCCAGGTCCCTCGGCTCCCCGTGACCGGCCACCGTGTCGGCGACCCCGTCCAGCAGCTCGGCCAGGGACTCCAGCAGCGCGCGCTCCGCCGTGCGGGCCGTGTCCCGAGTGGACAGCGGGGCCACCAGCAGGGCGACAGCGATGCCTGCCACCGCGCCCACCGCGGTCTCCTCCAGCCGCAGCACCAGCAACCCGTCGGTGAAGGTGTGCAGCACCGTGTAGAGCTGACCGATCATGATCGTGATGAAGAAGATCATGTAGGCGTACGAGATGCGGATCAGGTAGAAGCCGAAGAAGACCGACAGCAGGATCACCGCGACGATCCAGCCGGTGTGGCCCACGGTGACGTGCGCGAAGGCGATCGCGGCCACCAGACCCGCCAGCGTGCCGAGCACGCGGTTGACGCCCTTGAGGAAGGACTCGCTGCGGGTGGCGGTGCCGGTGAACATGACGAACGCGGCGATGACGGCCCAGTAGTAGCGGCTGGGGTCCAGCCACCGGCCGAGCACGATGGACAGCGCCCCGGCCAGCGCCACCTGGACGGCCTGGCGAGTGGTCATGTCCAGCGTGGTCAGCGGATTCCAGCGGGCTCCGCGCGCGGGCACCTCCCGGGCGACCGCCGGGGAGCCTGGCAGGTTCCCGAAGAACAGACCCGTGGTGGGGGCGAAGTCGTCGGTCCCGGCGACCTCCGGCGGCCCGTCGACCTCCGCCTCCAGCGCGAGGAACTCCACGGCGCCGGCGGACAGGTGCCGCAGATGCCAGGCCGCCTCGGGGTCCTCGACCCCCGGCACAGCGGCAGCGAGGGCCTCGGCAGCCCGGCTGGCGGCGACGTCGTCGCGGCGGGCCAGGAGCTCCATCAGCTCGCCGGCCGCGGCCCGCACCCGCTCGTCCGCCCCGACGAGGCCGGTCGAGGCGGCGGCCATCCGCTCCACCGCCTGCTGGGTCTCCAGCAGGTGCCGGCGCAGCGCTGGGCCGGACCAGCCAGGCGGCAGCGCTCCCTCGTCGTCGGACCAGCCCTCGGCCATGAGGGCCGCCTCGGCCAGCCCGGCCTGGCAGGCCAGGAGGCGGCGCTCCAGCCGGGCCCGCTCACGGCGTCCGGTCCGGCTCCCGAGCAGGTCCGCGCAGTCGCTGGTCACCCGCCTGGCCCGGCCGTCGAAGGACCGGAGGGTGGCCCGCAGGACGCGGCGCGGGTCGGTGCGCAGCACGGTCACCGACAGCAGGAGCACCCAGGCCGAGCCGATGACCACGGCCAGCAGCAGGTGGGGCAGCATCGTCGGCGTGGTCCTGAGGAACGAGGCGAAGAAGTAGCCCATCCAGACCATGAAGCCGTAGAAGAAGAACGGCAGGCCGAACCGGCGGATGAACACCGCCACGAACATGACCACGACGAACACCGAGAGCATCACGTCGGTGTTCCTGGCAGTGAGCGTGCCGACCGCCATCCCCACGCCGATCGCGACCGGGAAGAACACCGCGACCTTCACGTTGCCCCAGCGCTCGGGGCCAGCGAGGGCGTTGGCCCCCATCATGGCCACGATCGCGCCGAGCATCATCGCGACGAGCGTGCCCTGCGCTCCCGCGTGCGAGAGCCGGGCGAACACGTACTCGACGGCCAGGGCGGTCCCCAGCGCCACGGTGGCTGCCAGGGCCTGGCGCAGCCGCCCGAGGCCCGGGTCGGAGGCGAGGACACGGTCCCGGGTCTCGGCCAGCCGGCTCCGCACACCGTCGCGCACGCGCACCCCTCCTCGCAGGGTCGGATCGTCAGCGGTGCGCCGCGCCGGACCGGTGGGTGTGTCGCAGTCCCGGCGGCGCGGGCACAATGCATGCATCATACCGATATCTGCGGGAGGCGAACCATGGCGACCCCGGGGGCCGCGGATCCGCTGGACGTCATCGAGCTGCAGAGCGCCGTGCTGGTCCGTCACTTCGAGCTGCTGCGCCGGCGCAGCGACGTCTACCAGGAGCTGGAACGGGCCGAGTACCTGCTCCTGCGCACCCTCGATGACGTCGGCCCGACCGACATCTGCGGTCTGGCCGCGCGGCTCGGCGTCGACCAGTCGACGGCCGGGCGGCAGGTGACGACGATGACCGAGCGCGGCCTGGTGCGCCGCGAGCCCTCCGCCGCGGACCGCCGCCGGGCGGTCGTCAGCCTCACCGCGGAGGGCCGACGCCTCATGGGCACCGTGCGGGAGCGACGCCGGGCGGCCACCGCCGAGCTGCTGCACGGCTGGTCCGACGAGGACCTGGCGCTGCTGGGAGCGATGTTCCACCGGTACAACGACGCGGTGGCCGAGGCCTACCTGCGCTGAACCCGCCACGGCGGGACCGCCGGTGCGCGGTCTCTGCGCCACGTGTCTGCCGCGCGCTGCCCGGCAAGCCCTACGGTGGGGTCGTGGCCGAGCCCCTGCACGCGCACCCGGACGGCGAACAGCCCGGGGGCGACGCGGCGTGCGCCGGGGCGGACGACCTGCTCGCCTCGCTCGGGTTCGCCGAGCTCCGCACCGCGCTGGAGACCTCCCCCTCGCTCATTACCGTCACCGCCGGCCCGGACCACCTGCTGGTCTTCCAGAACGAGGCCTGCCGGCGGATGTTCGGCGACGCCCCGCTGGGCGAGCCGGTCCAGAAGGCCTTCGGCCAGACCGCCGGGCGGGGGTCGGCCGCGATGGACGAGGTGCTGCGCACCGGCCGCACGGCGGACGCGCCCCGGCCAGTCGTCGGCCTGCGCGACGTCACCGGCCACGAGGTCCTGCTCTCCTACCGGATAGCGCCGCTGGGTCGCCCCGGCGAGCTGCCGGCCCGCGGCCTGGTGATCACCGCCACCGACGTCACCGGGGCCGCGCTCGCCGAGCAGGCCGCGCAGCGCGAGGCGCTTCTCGGCGCCCTCTCCGCAGCGCTCGTCGAGGCGCCGGACGCGCGCACCGCGCTGCAGGCGCTGGCCACCGCGCTCGTCCCCGACGTCGCCGACGTCGCGGCTGTCTTCGTGCTCACACCACCGGAATCGGCGGCCGTCGGCGCACCCGCAGCGCCGACCGATCCCGAGTCCCAGCTGGTGGGCCTCGCCCTCTCCGACGCCCTGTCGGAAGCCGGCCCGCCGCCCCCCTCGAGGCCCCGCCAGGAACCGGGCCCGTGGGACACCGCGGTCAACGCGGGCCGCACGGTCCTCATCCCCGTCAGCCTCGACGACCTTTCCGTGGTCGCGCCGGACCCGGCCGTCGCCGCTTGGCTGACCGCCGCCAGAGCCAACTGCATCGCCCTGGTCCCGCTGGTGGTCGCCGGCACGCTCACCGGCGCCCTGGTGCTGGTCTCTGCGGCCGACCGGGCCCCCTACGTGGCCGACGACGTCCCGTTCCTGGAGGACGTCGCCGCGCGGGCCGGCGCCGCGGTCGGCCACGTGGCCACGGTCCGCCGTCAGCGCCAGGTGGCGCTGGACCTGCAGCGCGCCCTGCTCCCCGCCGTCCCCCCGCGGCAGCCCGACGTCACCGTCGCTGCGCGCTACGTCGCGGGGGTCGCCGACGTCGAGGTCGGCGGGGACTGGTGGGACGTCCACGACCTCGGCGCCGGGCGCCTGGCCGTCGGCGTGGGCGACGTGTCCGGGCGCGGCATCGCCGCCGCCGCCGTCATGGGGCAGGCGCGGGCGGCCATGCGCGCCGCCGGCCACGCCGGCCTGACCCCGGCCGCGGTGCTGGAGCTGCTCGACGCGCACGTGGCCGACGACGTCGACCCTGCGCACGACCCCGAGACCGCGGCCCCACCGCGGTTCGCGACGGCCTGCTACGCCGTGCTCGACCCCAGCGCCGGGCTGCTCACGGTCGCCAACGCCGGGCACCCGCCGTTCCTGGTCAAGATGCCCGACGGCTCCGTGCGCACCGTGGCGCCGCCGCCCGGGCCGCCGCTCGGGCTCCGGATCGCCGGCTACACCGACGTCACCGTGCCGTTCCCGGCCGGGTCGACCCTGGTGATGTTCACCGACGGCCTGGTCGAGTCACGCGAGCTCGAGCTCGACGACGGCCTCGCGCGCCTCGCCGACCACGTCCGGCGCGATACGGGAGCCGGCGGGGCCGCGGACCTCGAGGCCCTGGCCGACGCCCTGCTCGACGCCGCCACGCGCGAGCCGGGGCACGGCGTCGACGACATCGCCCTGCTGCTGCTGCGCACCGAGCCGGCGGCGGCGCTGGTCGCCCGGCTGGACGAGCGCGTGCACTCGGTCGCCGACGCACCGCGGGCCCGCCGCGCCGTGCGCGACCTCGCCCTCTCGGTGGCCGCCGACGACGCGGCGGTCCAGGCCATCGAGCAGGTGACCGCCGAGCTGGTGGCCAACGCCCTGGAGCACGCCGACCCGCCGGTGGAGCTGCACGCGCACGCCACCGGAACCCGGCTCGTGGTCGAGGTGTCCGACCGCGGGCGCGCACTCCCCCGCCCGCGGGTGGCCGGCAGCGCGGACGAGAGCGGGCGCGGGCTCGCGATCACCCAGCAGCTGGCGCACCGGTGGGGCAGCCGCACCACGCGCCTGGGCAAGGTGGTCTGGGCCGAGGTGCTGCTCGAGCAGCGCTGAGCGCTGCCCACCCGGCAGCAGGGGTGCTGCCCACACCGCAAGAGGCAAGGCCGCACCCTGCCCGCTCCACCCGGCATCGACGAGGTTTCTGGTCAGCCGACGGCGCCCGCCGTCAGGGCAGTTCTCCAGACAGATTCTCCAGACCAGGAGCCAGAGATGTCGCTCACCCGCCGTACCAGCCGCCGCCTCGCCGCCGGCGCCGCCGCACTCGCCAGCGCCGCCACCCTCGTGGCCGGGGCGGGCGCCGCCTCCGCCCAGGACGTCGAGCTGGTCCAGACGCACGGCATCCACCAGGTGTTCATCGCCACCGGCGAGCAGTACGAGGTCGAGGACCCGTCCATGTACTGGGACTTCGTCGACCTGAAGGGAATGTGCGGGTTCGAGGGGGTGAAGCTCGATCTCTGGGACATGGACGAGACATTCGGGGTCCAGACCAAGCTGAACGGCGCCAAGGCCGGCTCGTTCACCGGCACCGGCAAGATCCTCGGCGAGCACTTCGCACTCACCCAGCTCGACGCATCGGGCGACGAGGTGCGCACCTACGCCGGCGACGCGGTGGAGCTCGCGCAGTTCCGCGGCACCGGCGACACCGGCCAGCAGGCCGACCTCTCGACCAACCTGCGGGTGTCCTTCCGCGGCGAGAGCCCGGACGGGCAGTCCCTCGACTTCTCCCTCAAGGTGCGCTTCCGCGCCGACGCCGGGACCGGCGAGCCGACCAAGATGTCCGCGTTCGTCGACGGCTGCCGGGTGCACTGACGGCGCATCTCCCCGAGGACAGCGGGCCTCCCGACGACGCGTCGGGAGGCCCGCTGCGCAGCTCAGCGCTTGAGGACCGGCGCAGGGCCGGTGGAGGAGCGCACGACCAGCTCCGGGCGGAAGACGAACTCGTCGCGCGGGGCGGGCGTGCCGCTGATCTCGTCGATCAGCGCACGCACTGCGGCCATACCCATGGCCGGCACCGCCTGGCGGACGGTGGTGAGCGGCGGGTCGGTGAAGGCGATGAGCGGGCTGTCGTCGTAGCCCACCACCGAGACGTCGGCGGGGACGTCGCAGCCGCGGGCGCGCACCGCGCGGATGGCACCGAGGGCCATCATGTCCGACCCGCACACGATCGCCGTGCAGCCCTTGTCCAGCAGCCGACTGGCGGCGGCGCGGCCGCCCTCCACGCTGAACAGCGAGCACTCCACCAGCGCGCGCGGGTCCTCCACCTGCAGCAGGGTGCGCAGGCTCAGCTCGAAGCCCTCGATCTTGCGGATGACCGGGAGGTAGCGCTCCGGTCCGACGGCCAGCCCGATCCGGGTGTGTCCGAGGGACACCAGGTGGCCGACCGCCAGCTCCATGGACGCGGCGTCGTCGTTGCTGATGAAGGGCGCGTCGACCCCCTCCACGTAGCCGTTGATCAGCACGATGGGCAGGCCGCGGTCGCGCAGGCGCAGGTAGCGGTCCGGGTTCGCCTGGGTGTCGGCGTGCAGGCCGGAGACGAAGATGATGCCGGCCACGCCGCGCTCGAGCAGCAGGTCGACGTACTCGTCCTCGGTGACGCCACCGGGCGTCTGCGTGCACAGGACCGGCGTGTAGCCGTGCTGGGCGAGCACGGTCTCGATGACCTGGGCGAACGCCGGGAAGATCGGGTTCTCCAGCTCCGGCACCACCAGGCCGACCAGCCCCGCGCTGCGCTCGCGCAGCCGCGTCGGCCGCTCGTAGCCCAGCACGTCCAGCGCCGTGAGCACGGCCTGCCGGGTGCTGGTGGCGACGCCGGGCTTGCCGTTGAGAACACGGCTCACGGTGGCCTCGCTCACCCCAGCGTGGGCGGCGATGTCGGCGAGTCGAGCGGTCACGGACGGGACTGTAGCCCCTGTTGCTGCAAGCCTGCGCAAGAAGTTGTCGGAAAGTTTCCGCAAGCCCTTCCCCCCGCTGAAACCTCTTGCTAACTTCCGGGCAACCGGAAAACCCGGTGACAGCCCGACCACGGGCCGCGGTCCCTGGAGGAACGACACACATGCACTTGACCACCAAGGCCTTCGCGGGCGTCGCGGGCCTCGCGCTGGCGCTCGCCGCCTGCTCCTCCGGGAGCAGCGGCAGCACCAACGCGTCGGCCGGCGAGTCCCCGACGGCGTCGAGCAGCCCGAGCGCCGCCGCGTCCAACGCCGGCGTCACGCTGACCGTCTGGGCGGACGACACTCGCGCCAAGCCGCTGCAGGACATCGCCGCCGTCTTCAAGACGGAGAAGGGCGTCGACGTCAAGGTCGTCCAGAAGGACTTCGGCAAGATCCGCGACGACTTCATCTCGCAGGCCCCCACCGGCCAGGGCCCCGACGTCATCGTCGGCGCCCACGACTGGCTGGGCAAGCTCGTGCAGAACGGCGTGGTGGCCCCCCTCCAGCTCGGCGACAAGGCCTCGCAGTTCCAGAAGGTGGCCATCGACGCGATGAGCTACGACGGCCAGACCTACGGCCTGCCGTATGCCGTCGAGAACATCGCAATGATCCGCAACACCGCGCTCGCGCCGACCGCCCCCAAGACCCTCGACGAGGCGATCAGCGTCGGGCAGAAGCTGGTGGCCTCGGGCAAGGCGAAGTTCCCGTTCCTGGTCCAGCAGGACCCCAAGGGCGGCGACCCGTACCACCTGTACCCGCTGCAGACCTCGTTCGGCTCGACCGTGTTCGGCACCAAGGCCGACGGCTCCTACGACCCGAGCAAGCTGACCATTGGTGACGCGAACGGTCTGAAGTTCGCCGCCGAGCTGGCCAAGCTGGGCAAGGAGAAGGTGCTCAGCGGCTCGATCAACGGCGACATCGCCAAGCAGGCCTTCCTGAAGGGCCAGGCGCCGTTCATCATCACCGGCCCGTGGAACACGCCGGACTTCCAGAAGGCCGGCATCAAGTTCTCGGTCGACCCGGTCCCGAGCGCCGGTGGCCAGCCGGCACAGCCGTTCGTCGGCGTCCAAGGCTTCTACGTCTCCGCTAAGAGCAAGAACCCGCTCGTGGCCAACGACTTCGTCGTGAACTACCTGAGCCGCCCCGAGGTCCAGAAGGCGCTCTACGACACCGGTGGCCGTCCCCCGGCGCTGACCTCGGTGTTCGACCAGGTCAAGTCCGACCCGGTGATCGCCGGCTTCGGCCAGGTGGGCGCCAACGGCGTGCCGCTGCCCAACATCCCGCAGATGGACAGCGTCTGGTCCGACTGGGGCTCGACCGAGATCGCGATCATCCAGGGCAAGGGCGACCCGGCACAGCTCTGGACCAAGATGGCCGCCTCGATCAAGAGCAAGATCGCAGCCTCCTGACCTGACAGCTCGTCCGCAACAGACCCGGCGGTCCGGTCCCGCGCCTCAGGCCGGGGCCGGACCGCCGATCCACATCCCCGCCCTTCTCGACCGCACGACGCGCACCAGGCCGGACGGAGCCCCCTCGTGACCACCACCCCCCTCGGACCGGGTCCGGACCTGGTCCCGCCCGAGAGCACCGGGAGCACCGGCACCCCGACCGGCCGCGCTCCCTCCGGCCAGCCGCACCGCCCCATCGCCAGCAGCCGGAGCGCCCGCAGCCTGCTGGTCAAGGTGGTCGTGCTCGGCGTCGTCGACGCCCTGGGCATCTACGGCATCGCCGCCCTGTGGGCCAACCACTCCTGGAAGGGCCTCACGGCCATGGTGGTGGCCGTCGTGGCCATCAACATCGTCTACTGGCGCAAGGGCTATCTGCCGGCCAAGTACCTGCTGTCCGGCCTCATCCCGCTGCTGGTCTTCCAGGTCTACGTCGTGATGTACACCGGCTACGCGGCGTTCACCAACTACGGCGACGGCCACAACAGCACCAAGGCCGACGCCGTCGCGGCCATCCTGGCCGGCAACCAGACGCGCGTCCCGGACTCCCCGGCCTACCCGCTCAAGATCGTGCGCAAGGACGGCGAGCTCGGCTTCCTGGTGACCGACCCCGAGACCAAGCAGGCCGAGCTCGGCACCGCCACCACCCCGCTCGCGCCGGCACCGCAGGCCCAGAAGGACGCGTCCGGGCAGGCGGCCTCCGTGCCCGGCTGGACCACGCTAGGCTTCAACGACATCCTCGCCGCGCAGCAGCAGGTCACCGCCCTGCGCGTGCCCATCTCGTCGGACCCGAACGCCGGCACCATCGGCACGCAGGACGGCAGCACCGGCTACGTCTTCAAGTCCACCTACCGCTACGACGCGGCGTCGGACCAGATCCGGGACACCAGCAAGGGCACCGTCTTCGTCAACGACGGCAAGGGCGAGTTCCGGTCCGCGGACGGAAAGGTGCTGACGCCGGGCTGGAAGGTCTACGTCGGCTTCCAGAACTTCACCAAGGTCCTCACCAACTCTCAGATCCGCGGCCCGTTCATCGGCGTCTTCGTGTGGACCTTCGCGTTCGCCGGCCTCTCGGTGCTCCTCACCTTCGCCGTCGGCCTGCTGCTCGCGCTCACCCTGAACGACGAGCGCATGCGCGGCCGCAAGGTGTACCGCTCGCTCCTGATCCTCCCCTACGCGATCCCCGCGTTCCTCTCCGCGCTGGTCTTCGCCGGCATGCTCAACACCCGCTTCGGGATCATCAACTCGGTGCTCCTCGGCGGGGCGGAGATCCCCTGGCTGACCGACCCGTGGCTGGCCCGGCTCAGCGTGCTGCTGGTCAACACCTGGCTCGGCTTCCCCTACATGTTCCTGGTCGCCACCGGGGCACTGCAGGCCATCCCCAAGGAGCTGACCGAGGCCTCCGCGGTCGACGGCGCCAGCCCGTTCCAGGCGTTCCGGCAGATCAAGCTGCCGCTGCTGCTGGTGAGCCTCGCCCCGCTGCTGATCTCCTCGTTCGCATTCAACTTCAACAACTTCAACACCATCTACATGCTGACCGGCGGCGGCCCGAAGGACCTCAACGCCCCGGTCGACGTCGGCGCCACCGACATCCTCATCTCGTTCGTCTACAAGCTGGCCTTCGGCGGCACCAACCGCCAGTACGGGTTCGCCTGCGCGGTCTCGATCCTCATCTTCGTGATCATCGCGACCATCTCGGGCCTGCTGTTCCGCCGCACCCGCGCCCTCGAGGAGCTGAACTGACATGGCCACCACGGTCCAGGCGCCCCCCGGAGCGGCGGCCGGCCTCCCGGCCCAGCGCACGAAGAGCGCGGGGAGGAAGTTCCGCGAGACCGGCTGGCGGCACGTCGTCGGCGTGGTCGCCCTCGCCATCGCGCTCTTCCCCGTCGTCTTCATCCTCAGCGCGTCGGTCAACAGCACCGGCACGCTGGTCGGCTCCAACAGCCTCTTCAGCAGCTTCACGCTCCAGAACTACAAGGACCTGTTCACCGACCCATTGCACCCGTATGGCTGGTGGTTCCTCAACACCATGTTCGTCGGGCTGGTCACTGCGGCCGGCACGGTCTTCCTCGGTGCCTGCGCGGCCTACGCGTTCTCCCGCTTCCGCTTCCGCGGCCGCCGGGGCGGCCTGCTCTCGCTGCTGCTGGTGCAGATGTTCCCGCAGCTGCTGGCGTTCGTCGCGATCTTCCTGCTGATGGTCGGCATCAAGGACGTGTTCCCCGCGCTCGGCCTCGGCAGCCGGATCGGCCTGATCATGGTCTACCTCGGCGGCGCCCTCGGCGTGAACACCTACCTGATGTACGGCTTCTTCAACACGGTGCCGATGGAGCTGGACGAGTCGGCCAAGATCGACGGCGCGTCGCACGCTCAGATCTTCTTCGGGATCATCCTGCGCCTGGTGGCCCCGATCCTGGCCGTGGTCGGCCTGCTGTCGTTCGTGGCCACGCTCAACGAGTTCGTCATCGCCAGCGTGCTGCTCACCGACCCGCGCAAGCAGACCCTCGCCGTCGGGCTCTACCAGTTCGTCTCCCAGCAGTTCGACCAGAACTGGGGCGTGTTCGCCGCCGGGGCGTTCCTCGGCGCGCTGCCCACCGTGCTGCTGTTCCAGTTCCTCCAGCGCTACATCGTCGGCGGCCTCACCGCCGGTGCCGTGAAGGGATGAGCGTGTTCGGCGACGACCTGCTCGACCAGCCGCACCACGACGGCTCAGCCCTGCACCTGCCCCAGCAGGCGCCGGCGCTGGACGAGGACGTGCCGGTGCTGGTGCGTGTGCCGCGCAGCCGGCCGGTCCGGGCCGTGCACGTCCGCTCGGTGCAGGACGGCGAGCCCCGCTACCACGAGGCCGTCGTGGACCACGTGGACGAGCACGACACCTGGTACCGGGCCACCCTCCCGGTGCACCACCCGGTCACCTCCTACCGGGTGCTGCTCGACCACGGCAGCAGGTACAGCTGGCTCAACGGCACCGGCGTGCACCAGCGCGACGTGCCCGACGCGGCCGACTTCCGGGCCACCACGTTCGAGCAGCCGCCGGCGTGGGCCCGCTCCTCGTTCGTGTACCAGATCTTCCCGGACCGCTTCGCGCGGGGCGACGGCCGCTACGACGAGCCCCCGGCGACCGTGCCGGACTGGGCGGTCCCGGCGCGCTGGTCCGACGAGGTCGTCCACCAGGGACCGGACACGCCCCGGCAGCTCTTCGGCGGCGACCTGGGCGGCATCGAGGCGCACCTGGACCACCTGGTCGACCTCGGCGTCGACCTGCTCTACATGACCCCGATCTTCCCCAGCCGCTCCAACCACCGCTACGACGCCTCGTCGTTCGACCGGATCGACCCGCTGCTCGGCGGCGACGCCGCGCTGGCCTCGCTCACCGATGCCGCGCACCGCCGGGGGATCCGGGTGATGGGCGACCTCACCACCAACCACACCGGTAACGGCCACGAGTGGTTCGAGGCGGCCCAGGGCCACCCGGAGCACCCGGAGGCCTCCTACTACTACTTCCGCGACCACCCTGACGACTACGTCTCCTGGTGGGACTTCCCGTCGCTGCCCAAGCTGAACTGGGCCTCGGAGGGGCTGCGCCAGCGGTTCGTCTGCGGACCGGACAGCGCGGTGCGCCGCTGGCTGCGCGCGCCGTACTCCCTGGACGGCTGGCGCATCGACGTCGCCAACATGACCGGGCGGCACGGCACCGACGACTACGCCCACGAGGTGGCGGCCCTCGTCCGCTCGGCCATGCGGATCGAGAACCCGGACGCTTTCCTCATCGCCGAGCACTTCCACGACTCGCACGCCGACCTGCAGGGCGACGGCTGGCACGCGGTGATGAACTACGCCGCCTTCACCCGGCCGGTGTGGACCTGGCTGACCGACCCCGGCAACGGCCTGCAGTTCCTCGGCATGCCGACGTCGATCCCGCGCCTGGGGGCCGGAGAGGCCTTCGCCGCGGCGCGCGAGTTCAGCGCGATCGTCCCGTGGCGCAGCGCCCTGCACGCCGTCAACGCGCTCGGCTCGCACGACACCCCGCGGATCCGCACCGTGCTCGGCTCCGACGACGCGGTGGAGGTGGCCGCCGGCCTGCTGTTCACCTCGGTCGGCGTCCCCATGGTCTTCATGGGCGACGAGCTCGGCCTGCAGGGCACGGACGGCGAGCACTCGCGCACCCCGATGCCGTGGGGCGACCGGGACCTGTTCGAGGGCCGCACGATGCGCACCTACCGGGACCTGGCCCGGCTGCGCCGCGAGCACCCCGCGCTGCGGGAGGGCGGCCGGCGCTGGGCGCACGTCGACGACGACGTCGTGGTGTTCCTGCGCGAGTCCCCCGAGGAGCGCCTGCTCGTCCTCGCCGCCCGCGCCCCCCACGCCGGCGTCCGGCTGCCGCGCACCATCGTGCGGAACATGCCGGCCAACCTCTACGGCGGGGCGTCGGCGAAGGTGACCGCGGACGCGGTGGAGCTGCCCGGGGACGGGCCGACGTTCCAGGTGTGGGCGCTGTAGAGGCTCATCCCGGATCGCGCTCGGTCTCAGGCTCGTCCCGGCCTGATTGGATGAAGGGCACGTTCGTGCACAAGATCGTCCGCATTGGGTCAGGGGCACCCTGACCCAATAGGTTTGGCTCTGGGTGCCCCCCACCCAATGGATCCGATCTGCGGCGTGCGTCATCGCACAACGTCAGTGCGCCGCCTGCTTCTCCCGCTCCCCCGTGTCCGCACCCAGCTCGCGCTGGATCTCCTCCAGCGAGCGGTCCTTGGTCTCCGGCAGCTTCCAGGCGAAGTAGGCCGTGGCGAGGACGCCCATGAGGGCGTAGAGCCAGAACGTGGTGGGCCGCCCGACGGCGTCGATGAGCTGCAGGAAGAAGTAGGAGATGAGGAAGTTGGCAGCCCAGTTGGCCACCGTGGCCACGGACATCGCCTTGCTCCGGATGCCCAGCGGGTAGATCTCGCTGATCATCAGCCAGAACACCGGGCCGAGACCGACGGCGAACGAGGCGACGAACACCAGCAGGAAGACCAGAGCCAGCCAGCCGACCTGCTGCAGGGCCTGCAGCTGGAAGAACAGCCCGAGCCCGACCAGCGCCAGCGTGCATCCCACGGTGCCGACGAGCAGCAGCGGGCGGCGCCCGACGCGGTCCAGGAGCAGGATCGCCACGATCGTGAAGATCACGTTGGTCAGCCCGATGAACACCGCCTGGGTCACCGCGCCGGTGCTGGACAGCCCGGCGTACTTGAGGATGGTGGCCGCGTAGTAGATGACGGTGTTGACGCCGATGAGCTGCTGGAAGATGGCCAGGGCCAGACCGGTGATCATGAGCGGCCGGAGCCGGGCCGTGAACAGGTCCTTGACGCCGGTCTCGGCACCTTCGCGGGCGGTGTCGCGGATGTCGGCGACCTCGTCGTCGACCTCGCTCTCGTCGCGGGTCTTGGCCAGCACGCCGCGCGCCTCGTCCTCGCGTCCCTTCATCACAAGCCAGCGCGGCGAGTAGGGCACGAAGATCATGCCGACCGCGAGCGCGATGCCCGGCACGGCGGCCAGGCCGATCATCCAGCGCCAGGTGCCGGGGACGTGCTGGAAGCCGGCGTCCACCAGGTAGGCGATGAAGATGCCGCTGGTGACCATGAGCTGGTTGAACGAGGTGACCGCCCCGCGCAGCCGTGGCGGGGTCTGCTCGGAGATGTACTCGACCGACACGAACGAGGCGGTCCCGACGGCGAGGCCGAGGACGAACCGGGTGCCGATCAGCCAGGCGGTGTTGGTGGCGAAGGCGCCGGCCAGCGCGCCGACGACGTAGACGCAGCCGGAGCCGAACTTGGTCCAGCGCCGGCCGATGCGGTCGGACAGGTAGCCGGAGATGATGGCGCCGACGACGGCTCCGATGAGCAGCGAGCCGACGATCCACTGCTGCGCGAGCTGCGAGGCGTGCAGGTCCTTCTTGATGAACAGCAGCGCGCCGGAGATGACGCCCGTGTCGTAGCCGAAGAGGAACCCGCCGAGCGCGGCGATGATCGCGATCCGCATCAGGAACCCGTTCGACCGCACTTCCCGCACGACACTCGGCACCGCCACCGCCTCCTTGGCACGCAGTCGCGGACACCGGAGGCGCCACGACGGCGCGACCTCGCTCCGCGGATCCCCTCCGATTCCCGTGCGCGATGCACCCAATCCCGGAACGGCCCACCTTCGTGATCTCCCGGCCTTCAGCGCCCCCTCACCCGGGTCGCGGCCGCGTGCGCGCCGTCCGGGTCGAGCTCGTCGAGCAGCCGCAGCGGCTCCTGGGCCAGACTCGAGATCAGCCGGGCCGCCCGCGGGTCCGAGGGCGGCAGCCCGGACAGCGCGGCGGCTGCCGCCTCGCCGCAGCGGCGGGCCGCCGCGATCTGCTCGCGCAACGCGTCCACGGTGTCCGCACGCCCGCTGCGCAGCACGGCCGCGTAGTCCCCGAGCGCCTCCGCCACGCCGTCGACGAGGTCGGCCAGCTCCGGGGGCAGGCGGGGCGGTGGCACCGGGTCGCGCCGGGCACCGGTCGCCAGGTCGGCCAGGCTGCGGGTCCGGCTGCGGGCCTGGCCGACGGCGTGGTCGAGCGCGGCGCCGGCGGCGTCGAGCTGGTCCACCCGCTCACCGAGGCGCCGGCCGGCCCGCTCCCCGACCCGGCGCGGGTTCCATCGCACGCTCTCCTGTGCCGTCGCCAGCTCCTCGCGCACTGACGCGAGCCGCACGCCGAGCCGGCGCGCGTGCCGCAGCCAGGCCTGCGCCCCGTCCAGGTCCCACTCGCCGCGCAGGCCGGCGTCGACGTCGCGCAGCAGCCCGGACAGGTCCGCGGCCAGCGCCGCGAGCCGAGCCTCGCCGGTGCCGGTGCGCACCGGAGGTGCGACCACACTGACCAGCACCCCGAACCCCGCCCCGACGAGGGTGAGCAGGGCGCGCACACCGCCGTAGCCCTCCCCGAGGGACAGGACCAGCACGGCGGTGATCGGCACCTGCAGGCCGCCGGTGGCCCCCAGCACCGGCTCGAGCCGGCCCCAGCCGCGCAACGCGAGCCCGAGCAGGACGATGAGGGCGACGCTCCACCAGTGCGACCCCAGCCAGACCCCGGCCGCGAGCCCGATGCCGGCCCCGACGATGACGCCGGCCAGGACCTTGAGGGCCTGCCGGGTGGTGGCGTAGACCGTCTGCTGCATCACGATGAGCGTGGCGATCGGCGCCAGCACGGGGATGCGCGCGTGCAGGAGCGTGTCCGCGACGACCCAGGCGGCGGTGGCGGCCACGGTCACGCGGACCATCTGCTGCAGACGAGGGTCGTGGGCCCGCGCCCTGGCCAGGGCGCCGGCCCGACGTCGCGCGGCAGCCGGACGGAGCACGCCCAGCCAGTTCCCGACCGCGCCGCGTCGATGCGGCGCCCCTTCGGGCGGCGCGATCTGAAGGGCCGGGTGAGCGGCCCGCACGAGGGGCGAACCGGTTCAGGTCAAGGTAGTGACTCCGCTCACTGCCATGACCTAGTGTCGGACCGTCAACCCTCCACAACGGATCGTCCGGCACGTACCTGCCGGTGAAGGGACGCACGTTCATGGCTACGGTCACCTACGACAAGGCCACCCGGCTCTACCCCGGGTCCGAGAAGCCCGCGGTCGACTCGCTCGACCTCGACATCACCGACGGGGAGTTCCTCGTCCTGGTCGGCCCCTCCGGCTGCGGCAAGTCGACCTCGCTGCGCATGCTCGCGGGTCTGGAGGACGTCAACTCCGGCGCCATCCGCATCGGTGACCGCGACGTCACCGACCTCCCGCCCAAGGAGCGGGACATCGCGATGGTGTTCCAGAACTACGCGCTCTACCCGCACATGAACGTCGCCGAGAACATGGGCTTCGCCCTGAAGATCGCCGGCGTGGCCAAGGACGAGCGCGACCGTCGGGTCCGCGAGGCCGCCAAGCTGCTCGACCTCGAGCAGTACCTCGAGCGCAAGCCGAAGGCCCTGTCCGGTGGCCAGCGCCAGCGCGTGGCCATGGGCCGCGCCATCGTGCGCGAGCCGCAGGTGTTCCTCATGGACGAGCCGCTGTCCAACCTCGACGCCAAGCTGCGCGTCAGCACCCGCACCCAGATCGCCTCGCTGCAGCGTCGGCTCGGCATCACCACGGTCTACGTCACCCACGACCAGACCGAGGCCATGACGATGGGCGACCGCGTCTGCGTGCTCAAGGACGGCGTCCTGCAGCAGGTCGACACCCCGCTGAACCTCTACGACCGGCCGGCCAACGTGTTCGTCGCCGGCTTCATCGGCTCGCCGGCCATGAACCTGGGCACCTTCCAGGTCAGCGAGGCCGGTGCGCGCCTGGGCTCCAGCGACGTGCCGCTCAGCCGCGCCACCCTCGACGCCGTCGGCTCCGAGGGCAGCAAGCAGGTCACGCTCGGCTTCCGCCCCGAGTCCCTCGAGGTCGTCCCTGACGGCACCCCGGGCTCCTTCCCGGTCGTCGTCAACGTGGTGGAGGAGCTCGGTTCGGACGCCTTCGTCTACGGCGACGGCCAGTTCGGCAGCCCGGCGAGCGACGAGGTCGGCAGCGACCAGATCATCGCCCGGGTCGAGCCGCGCACCGCCCCGCACAAGGGCGAGAAGGTCTGGCTGCGCATCCGTGAGGGCAAGCAGCACGTGTTCTCGACCAAGACCGGTGCGCGCCTGCCGGTCTGACGATCCAGGTTCCGCATCGACGCGGGGTCGCGCCACCGGCGCGGCCCCGCGTCGTGCGTCCGGCACCTCCCGATGCTCATTCCAGCCGTCCGTCCCACTGTCCATCCCACCTGTCCGTCTCACCCGAGGAGCGCGCCCGGTGGCGCTGCAGATCACGGCTGCCCGGCTCACCGACCAGGGGCTGCTCGACCTGCCCTGGTCCACCCCGCTGGAGCAGTGGCCGGAGGACCATCTCGTCGCCCTGCCGCGGGGGATCTCCCGGCACGTGGTGCGCTTCGTGCGCATCTCCGGTCGGGTCTACGCCATCAAGGAGATCGCCGAGCGCCCGGCCAGCAACGAGTACCGGTTGCTGCGCCAGCTGCAGCGGCTCGACGTGCCGGCGGTCGACGTCGTCGGGGTGGTGAGCGGGCGCGAGGAGCCCGACGGGTCCCCACTGGACCCGGCACTCATCACCGAGCACCTGCAGTTCTCGTTGCCCTACCGCGCACTCTTCTCCCGCACGCTGCGCCCGGACACGGCCGACCGGCTGGTCGACGCCCTCACCGCGCTGCTGGTGCGGCTGCACCTGGCCGGCTTCTTCTGGGGCGACTGCTCGCTGTCCAACATCCTGTTCCGCCGCGACGCCGGCGCGTTCGCCGCCTACCTCGTCGACGCCGAGACCGGCGAGCTGCACCTGTCCCTGTCCGACGGCCAGCGCGGCTACGACGTCGACATCGCCCGCACCAACATCATCGGCGAGATGTTCGACCTGGCGGCGGCCGGGCTGCTGGACGAGAAGGTCGACCCGTTCGCCACCGGCGACCGGCTGGAGCGGCGCTACACCGAGCTGTGGTCCGAGCTGACCCAGCCGGAGGTGTTCGAGGCCGGTGAGCGCTACCGTATCGACGCGCGCATCCGCCGGCTCAACGACCTGGGCTTCGACGTCGCCGAGCTCGACATCTTCACCGACATCGACGGGCGCCGGGTGCAGATCCAGCCCAAGGTCGTCGACGCCGGCCACCACACCCGCCGTCTGATGCGGCTGACCGGGTTGGACGTCGAGGAGAACCAGGCCCGCCGGCTGCTCAACGACCTCGACACCTATGCCGCCGCCACCGAGCAGCAACGCGAGGACGAGGAGATCCTGGCCCACGCCTGGCTCACCACCGTCTTCGAGCCGGTGGTGCGCGCGGTGCCCAAGGAGCTGCGCGGGAAGCTCGAGCCGGCCGAGGTCTTCCACGAGGTCCTCGAGCACCGCTGGTTCCTGTCCGAGAAGGCCGGCCGCGACGTCGGGCTGATGACGGCGGTCGACTCCTACGTCACCAACGTGCTGGCCCACAAGCCGGACGAGCGCTCGGTGCTCGGTGCCCGGGTGGACGAGGACGGCCTGGCGGACACCGCCGAGCTGCGGATCGTCTGGACCGACGAGGACTGAGCGCCGGCTATAGGTCCCCGCGCTCGCGCAGCCAGGCGAGGGACTTGGCGGCCCACGACCTCTGGACCGCGCGGATGCTCGGCAGCCCGGGTGGGTCGGGGTAGGTGCCGCGCAGCGCCCAGAAGCCGGCGGCGCAGACCAGCAGGGCCCGCACGTGCTCGCGCGGCTGCGCAATGAGCAGCGGGTTGGTGGCGAAGAACTGGTCGGCGTCGGCGCCCTGGATCGCGAGCTCCAGCCCGAGCATGGCGGCGTCGAGCCACGGGGCGCCCCGGCAGGCCCACGCCCAGTCGAGCAGCACAGCCTCGCCGTCGCGCACGAACACGTTGTCGCTGCGCACGTCCCAGTGGACGAGTGCGTCGCCCCTGGTCACCTCGCGGGCGAGCCGCCCGGCGTCGAGGAGCTGGTCCAGCTGCCGCACCAGGTCGGTCGGGAACCGCTCGTCGAGCTCGCCGGCAGCATGGCGCTCAGCGACCTCGGACCAGATGGTGAGCATGGTCGCGATGTCGGCATGCGCCGGTAGCGATGCCGGGGCGCGGACTCCGGCCAGTTCGACCAGCGCCCCGCCGACGGCGTCGACGTCCCGGTCGGGCCAGGGCACCTCCGGGTGGCGGCCTTCGACGTCCTCCATCACCAGCGCGACCCAGTCGCCGTCGTCGTAGGTCGCGACCAGGCGCGGAGCCGGGACGTGGTCCGGCAGCTGGGCGAGGGCGTGCGCCTCGCGCCGGTGCAGCCTCGGGGTGTCGGGGTTCAGCGCGGTCCCGACCGCCTTGACGAACAGCCGCCGACCGTCCGAGAGCTCGACCCGGTCCGCCGAGCCAGGCGAGAAACCGCCGAACTGGGATCGGGCCGCGACCACGTGCGCACCCAGCTCGGCCTCGACGGCGGCCCGGACGTGCTCGGGCACCTCGAGCCAGCCGATGCGCGGGGAACCGACATGACCCATCCGTGGACGATATGAGGGTGCCGTTCGCCGGGCCAACCGGCTTTTGCGGCTAATGCAGCCCGGCGGCGGACGGTGGCGGCATCGCTGCTGGAGGCTGTGTTCGTGCACCCGTCGCCGGACCGGCGCTGGCACCCGGCGCGGCTCAAGCTGCGCTGGCTCTAGCAGCCGCGGAGGGCGCGCTCGGGAACGAATCAACGGTCCCGCGCCCGCACTCTTGGTCAGAGCCCGGGCGTCCTAGCGATAGGAGACGCCCGGGTCCTGTCACAGCTGAACGAGAAAGCGCTGTAGTCGCCGTCCGAACTCCTCTAGGGCATGCCTGCGCGCCAACGACTCAGCGCTGCCACTCATATCCCGATCGCCCTCAGGGGACGTTGCGTACGGCTCGCGGTGCGTCCACAAAGTAACATATTCCTCGCCCTGTTCGCTGACATCTAAAAGCAAGACGATGTCCGTCTCCCAGCCCGTGACGGCGTAATTCACGATCGTCGCTATAGGTAGTGGCAGGTAGCCGCGGCCTTCTGCCTCTGCGATCGTCCCCATAGTCTCAGACGACTTCTTTTGGAAGGGACCCACGGCGCCCCGCAACCCCGTTCTTGACGTACTGGGTGCACTGGATGTACCAGCCAGCCATTGTGGGACCGGGCGTTCCCTTCGGCGGAGCCATTCTTGTCGTTTGCGTGCCAGGGGTGACTGTGAAGGTGTCGAAGTAGTGCGCAGAAGCAACCACGCGGCAACCATACTTCGAGGTCCAGTCGGACTCCGTCCCTGCAGGCTCTTGACTGCCGCAGTAATAGATGTTGATCAGCACCTCAGTGATCTTCATCGTCTTGGTAGTTCCCGCGTCGCACTTGAAGCGAGTCTTAGCGTCTACGGTCCCCTGCAGGGACTCGTCGATACCACCCGTACTTCTGTGGGGAACATCGGCGTAGACGTCGCAGGTAGGGTCTGTAGGCACGGCGATGTTGGGCGACACGAGTGCAGCGGCGGCATTGGATGGCATGAGTGCGGCGAACGCAACAAGCGGGATGACAAGCCTGCGCGACTTAAGATTCACGGTGTCCCCCCGAGAGATGAGAACCGGAGCCTATGGCGGTGCTCATCAAACAGTCAATAGCTGAATACCGAGTGCTACTTCAGTCAGCGCTCAACCAACAGCGCGATCCGGCGTGGGACGATCGACACGCTGCGCGCTGCCGGATCCGGGGGCTTCCCGCAGCCGCCGCAGCTGGCCCACCACGGGCAGCTCGGTGGCGAGCGCCTCTGGCCGGTCGATCAGCACGTTCACGCGCTGGTAGTAGGACAGCGGGCTGCAGCCGAAGAGGTCCAGGATCGCCTGCTCCTTCGCGCCGGCCTGCCGCCACCACTGCCGCTCGAACTGGACCAGCTGCAGGTCGCCTTCCCGTGCACGCGGGCCGCGCTGTCGAACAGGGCGTCCACCGCCGGCCGGTGCCGGTCCCGCCGCCCGCGGCCCGCGGGACAGATGCACCGCATCGTCATAGACGACCAGGTGCCGGTCCGGCGGAGCGACTTAGCCTCGACGTTTCATTGTCGGGGGTCGGGTGGTCGGCGTGTGATGCGCGGAAGTGCCTGTCTGTGGCGGGATTCTTGGCTTGTCAAAGGTCAAGAACCGAACACACAGAGAGGCACTCCGCAGGTGAAGGGTAGCCGGGGCGGGAATCTGGTTCTGGATCTGGGCGGCGAGTCGCTGATCTCCTCGGCGGGGGCGATCTTGCTGTGCGAGACCGTGCGGGTCAGCGGGCTGGGACGCGAGCTGACCGCGGCGTTGGCGCCATGGCGTGCCGGGCCGCGGGCCCGGCACGAGCCGGGCAAGGTGCTGCTGGACCTGGCCACCGCGGTCGCTCTGGGCGGGGACTGCGCCGCGGACGTGGCCGTGGTCCGCGCCCAGGGCGAGCTGTTCGGGCCGGTGGCCTCGGACCCGACGGTGTCCCGGCTGATCGGCGCCCTGGCCGCCGACCCCGACGCGGCGGTGGCCGCGATCCGCACCGCCCGCGCCAGGTCCCGGGCCCGGGTGTGGGCCCGGGCCCGCCCCCTGGGCGGGGTTCCGGGCAGTCGGGACGGCGGGCAGGTGATCGTCGATCTGGACTCCACCCTGGTGATCGCCCACTCGGACAAAGAGCAGGCCGCCCCCACGTTCAAGCGCACCTTCGGGTTCTCCCCGATGTGCGCGTTCGTCGACCACGGCGAGCACGGCACCGGCGAGCCGCTGGTGCTGGACCTGCGCCCGGGCAGCGCCTCCCCGCACGCCAGCGCCGACCACATCACCGCCATCACCGGCGCGCTGGACCAGCTCCCCGAGCACGAACGCGGCCAGGTTCTGGTGCGCGCAGACACCGGCGCCTGCTCCAAGGCGTTCTTGCACCACCTCACAGACGCCGGCCTGGAGTACTCGATCGGGTTCCCGGCCCTGGACACCGTCAAAGCCGCCGTCGAAGCGATCCCGGACGCGGCGTGGCGCCCGGCGGTGGACAGCGACGGCCAGGCACGCGAGGGCGCGCAGGTCGCCGAGCTGACCAGGTGGATGCCCACCCCCACCCCGCCGACCCGCTCACCGGCCCGCTACGGGCCCCAGCACTGGCCGAAGGGGATGCGGGTCATCGCCCGCCGCGAACGCCCCCACCCCGGCGCGCAGCTGCGCCTGACCGACGCCGAGGGCTGGCGGATCACCTGCTTCGCCACCACCACCCGAGGCGCCGGCTGGACCCTGCCCACCCTGGAGGTCCGCCACCGCCAACGCGCCCGCGCCGAAGACCGCATCCGCGGCCTGAAAGACACCGGAATGCGCAACCTGCCCTTCTACGAGTACGCCAAGAACCGCATCTGGCTCGAGATCGTCGCCCTGGCCACCGAACTGCTGGTCTGGACCCAGACCCTGGCCTGGCCCGGCACCCACCCGGTGCGCCGATGGGAACCCAAACGGCTGCGCCTGCGCCTGCTCACCCTCGCCGGCCGGATCATCCACCGGGCCCGCCGACGACTGCTGCGCCTACCCCGCGACTGGCCATGGGCCCCACTGATCCATACCGGCTGGAGCGCCCTGGGCCCTTGACCCTGGTTCTTGGACACGGCGAACCCAGCACTGCTGGAGAAGCGAGATGATCCAGAGCTATGGCCAGGAAGCACTACTCGGAGGAGTTCCGCCGGCAGGCCGTCGACTTGTACGAGTCCACGCCGGGGGCCA
>JBQCHF010000095.1:0-22076 GCA_051954955.1 Motilibacteraceae bacterium | reverse complement strand
CTCCTGACCGGCCAGGTGCGCGAGGAAAACCTCCGGGCCCGCGCCGGGCAGCCGGTCGACGAAGCGGGCGGCGTCCTCGAACAGGGCCATCGCGGCGTCCAGGTCGCGGTCGGCCGCCGCCCCGCGCGGGCCGCCGGCCAGGCTCGCCGCCTGCCAGCGGGCCGCCAGCCCGCTCGCCTCCCAGACCGCCCACAGCACGGTCTCGGCGGTGGCGCCGGGCTCGCCGGCCGCGGAGCGGCCGCGCTCGACCAGGGCGGCCAGGCGCTCGACCGGACCGGCGACGTCGTCGGGGACCAGCAGCAGCACCCGCGGATCGGCCAGCGCCTCCACCAGCAGCTCGGCGGAGGGCCGCCGCCCGCCCGCGGCCAGCTCCACCCGGCGCAGCTCGCGGCGCAGCCGGCGCAGCGCGACCGGATCCAGCCCGCCCAGCGGCCCGGTGAGCAGCGCGAGCGCCAGCTCCTGGTCCAGCCGCTCGGGGTCCAACGCCAGGGCGTAGACGTCGAGCAGCGGGCGCAGCCCCGGCTGCTCGGCCAGCGGCAGCTCCTCCCCGGCGACCCCCACCGGCACGCCCGCACCGAGCAGGGCCCGGCGAAGCACCGGCAGGCGGCCGCGGGTGGAGCGCACCAGCACGGCCATCCGCGACCAGGGAACGCCGTCGACCACGTGCGCGCGGCGCAGGACCCCGGCGACCAGCGACGCCTCGGCGCTGGCGCCGTTCGCGACCAGCACCTCGACCCGGCCCGGTGCCCGGTCCGCCAGCGCCTGCAGGTCCGCGCGCCCGCGCCGGCCGCGCATGGCATGCGCCACCGAGGTGCCGACCGCGAGCACCGCCGGGGCGCTGCGTCGGCAGGTGGTGAGCTCGACCACCGGCGCGGGCTCGCCGGCCGCCGTGCGGAAGGTCTGCGGGAAGCGCCGTATGCCGGTGACGTCGGCGCCGCGGAAGGCGTAGATCGACTGGTCCGGGTCGCCGACGACCACGAGGTTGCCGCCGGGGGGCACCAGCGCGGCCAGCAGCTCCTCCTGCGCCGGGTCGGTGTCCTGGTACTCGTCGACGAACACCCAGTCGTAGGCGGCCCGTTCGCGCTCGCGCAGGTCGCCGTGCTGGTCGTCGTGCTGGTCGTCGTGCAGGTCGTCGTGCAGGTCGTCGAGCCCAGGCCCGAGCTCGTCCTCGTGCAGCAGCGCGAGCAGGTCCTCCGCGGGCTCGTCGGGCCGCCGGCCTCGGGATGGCGGCGGGGCATCCATGCGCGCGACGACCTCGCGGACCAGCTCGCTGGGGTCGTAGGCCGCGGGGGCGGCCAGCGCGGACACCTCGAGGTACTCGCGCAGGAACCGGGCGGCAGCGGCCCAGTCCTCGCGCCCGTGGCGGCGGGCCAGCTCGGCCAGCTCGGCCGGGCCGAGGCCGCGCTCGGTGGCGCGCATCATCAGGTCGCGCAGCTCCTGGGCGAAACCGCGGGTGGGCAGCGCAGCGCGCAGCGTCTCCGGCCAGCGGACCGGACGGCCCTCGCCGTCGACGCCGCCGGCGAGCAGCTCGCGCACCAGCAGGTCCTGCTCTGGCCCGGACAGCAGCCGGGGCGCGGGCTCTCCGCGGCGGACCGCCTCGCGCCGGAGCACGCCGAAGGCGTAGGAGTGGAAGGTGCGCGCCAGCGGCTCGCGCAGGGTGCGCCCCAGCCGGGCGGTGACCCGCTCGCGCAGCTCCGCGGCGGCCTTGCGCCCGAACGTGAGCACCAGGATCCGCTCCGGGTCGATCCCCGCGTCCACCCTGGCGACGACGGCCTCGACCAGCGTGGTGGTCTTGCCGGTGCCGGGCCCGGCCAGCACCAGCAAGGGGCCGCCCGGATGGTCCACGACCGCCTGCTGGGCAGGGTCCAGGGACGGCGCGGCGCTGCTCGGCGCCGGCGGGCGGACCAGGCTCAGGGCCGGGCGGCCACGCGCCGCGCGGAACGCGGTGGCCGCGACGTCGCCGGCGGGTCCTGGGGTCACGGGGCGATCCCAGCAGAGGGGTCCGACAGCTCTGGGCCGCGCCCGCCAGCAGGGCCCCGAGCAGGGGCGCGCGCCGGCTCAGCAGCCGGCTGCCAGCGGGCCCGCGCCATGTCCACCCGCCCGTCCGGTCGCAGCGGCGTCCCCTCGGCCCGCAGCCGCTCGAGGGCCCGGGCCCGCAGCGGCTCGGCGTGCGTGCCGTCCGCGCGCAGGACCCGCCACCAGGGCACCGCCCCGCCCCACAGCGACAGCACGCGACCCACCTGGCGCGGGCCCCCGCGGCCGACCAGCTCGGCGACGTCGCCGTAGGCCAGCACCCGGCCCGGCGGGATCGCCTCCACCGCCTCCAGGACGGCGTCGGCGTAGGCGGGCAGCTGCTCGCTCACCGCGCGCCCCGGCTCCGCCGCGGGCCGGGCGCCCCGGCCGGCCGCGGGGTCCGGGGCCGGGTCGCGGGCCGGGACCAGGGGGTCGGGTGGTGGCTCACGGCTCCAGCGTGCCAGCCGGCGGCACCGCCGAGTGCCCGCCTCGGCACGGCCTGCGCAGCAGCCTCGGACGACCGCCGCCGACCCGCTGCGCGCGTCGCCGCTGGCGCGTGCGCGACCGGCGTCCCGTGCGACGATCGGCGCATGGTGGCCGAGGGGGTGCGCGCGTCGGACCCGGCCGCCCCCGGACGGGGCAGCGCCGACCCCTCGCAGCCGACGACGCAGGCCGCGAGCCCGACCGAGCCGGCGACCGAGACGGCGACCGGGACTGCGGCCGAGACGGAGAGGCAGACCGAGCTCGTCGCCGACGGCTGCCGGGTGGTCGACCTGCCCCCGCCCTCGCGCTCGCGCCGGCCCGCCGACCTGGTCCGCGTGGTCGCCGGCCTGGTGGGGCTGGCCGTCGTGCTCCTGCTCGCCGCGCTGACCCCCGCGGCCAGCCAGGGCCTGCAGCGCGACGTCGGCAACGTCCGCGGGCTGCTGCCCAGCGCCCTGGTGGCGGTCGGCTCGATCGTGGTCCTCGCCGGCTCGGTGGGCGGCCCGGTGGTGGTCGCCCTGGACCTGGTGCTGCGCCGCAAGCCGCGCCAGCTCGTCGACGCCGTGCTGGCCGCCGTCGCCGCGGTCGGCCTCGCCCTGCTGGTGCAGGGCGTGCTCAGCCTCACCGCCGACTCCTCCGCGCTGGACCGCCTGCTCAGCCCGCTCCCGGGCGGGCAGCGCGCCACGCTGCCGGCCTATCCGTTCATCGCCTTCCTCACCGCCGCCGGCCTGGAGGGCCGCGAGCGGCTGCGGGTCTGGGTGTGGGGGCTGGCGGCGCTGGCCGTCGCCGCCGGCGTGCTGGCCGGCGACGTCACGTCCCTGGCCGCCGTGGCCGGCCTCCTGCTCAGCCGTGCCGCCGGCACCGGGGTCCGCTACGCGGCCGGGCGCCCCGCCCGCCAGCCGTGGGGCCGGGAGGTCTCCGACGCCCTGGCCCGGGCCGGGCTGCCGCTGGTCGAGCTGGTCCGCTTCACCGAGGCCGACGTCTCCTCCCGCGCCTACCGGGCCCGGGCGCGCGACGGCCGGCGGCTCGACGTCACGGTGCTGGACCGCGACCGGCAGGACGCCGGCCTGCTCTACCGGCTCTACCGCCGCGCCCGCCTGCGCGAGCAGGTCGACCGGCGCGCGATCGTGTCCCTGCGGCGCGCGGTGGAGACCGAGGCACTCGCTTCCTACGCCTCGTCGGCCGCCGGCGCGCCGACCCCGCGCCTGCTCGCGGTGGCCGACGCCGGCGGGGACGGCGCCGTGCTGGCCTACGAGCACGTGCCGGGCCTGCCGCTGGACCAGCTGGCCGCGCAGCGGCCGGAGGCCGTGGACGCCCCGGTGCTGGACGGCTGCTGGCAGGCGTTGGGCGCGCTGCACCGGGCCCGGATCGCGCACCGCCAGCTCACTGGCCGGGCGCTGCTGGTCGACCTGCCCGAGTCCGCCGCAGGGACCCCGGCGCCACCGCCCGAGGTGCGCCTGGTGGACCTGCGCGCGGCCGAGGTCGCGGCCGGCGACCTCCCGCTGCGCCTGGACCGCGCCCACCTGCTGGTGGCCACCGCCCTGGCCGCCGGCGCCGGCCCGGCCATCGCCGCGGCGCTGCGCGCACTGACCCCGGAGGAGGCCGTCGGCGTCGTCCCGCTGCTGCAGCCGATCGCCCTGCCGCGCCGGCTGCGGGCCGCGCTGACCGGGCGCCGGGCGCTGCTCACCGAGCTGCGCGAGGGCCTGGTGCAGGCGGCGCCCGAGGTGGAGCCGGAGCAGGTACGGCTGGTCCGGCTGTCCTGGCGGTCCCTGCTCACCGGGATCGCGGGTGGTGCCGCCGCCTACGTGCTGCTCAGCCAGCTCGGCAGCGTGGACCTGCGCGGTCTGGTCACCAGCGCCGACCCGGTGTGGATCGCGGTCGGCCTGGGCCTGTCGGCGGTCACCTACGTCGGCGCGGCCGTCGGGTTGGCGGCCTACGCGCCCCAGCGGCTGCCGCTGGCCCTCACCAGCTGGGTGCAGCTTGCCTCCAGCTTCGCCTCGTTCGTCACCCCGCCCACCGTCGGCCAGACCGCGGTGAACGTGCGCTACCTGCAGCGCCGCCGGGTCCCCGCCGCGGTCGCGGTGGCCAGCGTGGCGCTGCGCGAGCTCACCGCGTTCATCTCCACCGTGCTGCTGCTGGTCCTATGCGCGGCCGCCACCGGCTCCACCGAGGGGGCGCGGCTGCTGCCGAGCCGGCGCACCCTGCTGGTGGTGGCGGCCCTCGCCGTCCTGGTGGCCGCCGCCCTCGCGGTCCCCCCGCTGCGCCGCTGGGCCTGGCGACGCGTGCGCCCCACCGCGCAGCAGGTGCTGCCCCGCCTGCTCGACGTGCTGCAGCAGCCGGTGCGGCTGGCCCTGGGGCTGGTCGGCACCCTCGTGCTGACCCTCGGCTACGTCTTCTGCCTGGTCGCCTGCCTGCACGCCTTCGGCGCCTCGGCCCCGGTCACCGCGGTCGCCGTCGCCTACCTGGCCGGCAGCGCGGTGGGCTCGGCGGCGCCCACCCCCGGCGGCCTGGGCGCGGTCGAGGCCGCGGTGGCCGCGGGCCTGACGGCCGTGGGCGTGGACGGCGGGCTGGCCGTCAGCGCGGTGCTGCTGTTCCGGCTGCTGACCTTCTGGCTGCCGGTGCTGCCGGGCTGGCTGGCCTTCCGGCAGCTCACCGAGCGCGGGGTGCTCTGACCCGCCCTCACCCGGCGATCCGATAGGCCGACGGCATCACCCCTCCACAGCGGGCGATGCGGGCATACCTTCCCGCCACCACCGATCTTGCCGCTTCGGCAAATCCCGCAAGGGGGAGTTATGCACGCACGCAAACCCATCGCGGCCCTGGCCGGCGTCGTCGCCCTCGGCCTGAGCACGCTCACCGCAGCCGGCACCGCCGCGGCGGCCGGCCCCGCCGGCTGCTCGGGCGGCGAGCTGGGCTCGGGGACCTACGGGACGGTGATCGTGACCAGCGAGTGCTCCGTGCCGGACGGAGCCACGGTGACCGTCCTGCACAACCTGATCGTGTCACCCGGCGCGGTGTTCGACGCACAGGCGCACGCGGTCATCCGCATCGAGGGCAACGTGGTGGCGCAGCCCGGTTCGATGGTCGCCCTGGGGTGCACCGACGCCCACCCGTGCACCAGCGACGTCGAGGGCGAGGTCTACGACCGCACCGGCGACAGCTACCGGGTGGACCGCAACATCGTCCTGAACCAGGTCTTCGACGCCGCGATCAACGGCGTGCACGTCGGCGGCAACGTGGTGTCCAGCGGCGGTGGTCCCGGCTACCGGATGGACCCGTGGATCCCCTTCTCCATCAAGGACGACAGCATCGGCGGCAACCTCGTGGTGACCGGGCTGCGCACCACCTGGTTCGGGGTGATCCGCACGACCGTGGGCGGCAACGTCGTGCTGCAGGACATCGAGGCCGCCGACCCCGACGGCAACGAGGTGGTCAGCAACACCATCGGGCGCAACCTCGTCTGCCACGGCATGACCCCGGCGCCGCAGCTCGGCGACGCGGTCGAGGGCGCGCCTGCGGGCTACGGTCCGAACAGCATCGGAGGTCGGGCGCTCGGCCAGTGCGCCTCCATCCGGTAGCCCCTTCCTGCGACCAGCGCCGGTCCCGTCCGGGCCCGCCTCGGGCCGGGCGGGGCCGTGCCGGCGCGCGGTCCGCTCGGCACGGACGTAGGGTCGCGGCCGTGACAGGGCAGGGACAGGACGACGAGCCGGACGCGCCGACGGTGACGGTGAAGGTCTTCCCCGGCGGTCCCTACATGCTCATCGGCGACGTCCTCATCAGCAGCCCGGACGGATCGGTCACCCGACGGCTGAGCAAGGTCGCCCTCTGCCGGTGCGGCCACAGCGAGACCAAGCCCTTCTGCGACGGCAGCCACACCCGAGTCGGGTTCACCGGAGAAGGACTGTCCGACAAGGCGTAGGAGTGGGCGTCGGCTTCGGCGTCGGCGTCGGCGTCGGCGTTCAGGAGCGGCCGTCGTCGACAGGCGCGACCTCTCGCCGCCTCAGCCCATCGCTGGACCTGCCGATGGTCCTGGCAGCCGGACCGACGCTCCGGCGTCGAGGTCCGGGAGGCCCCTGTGACGACCCCGCTCACGCCCGGCGTGCGCCTCGCCCCGACCGGCATCGCGGCCCGCCTGCCCACCGTGCATGGCACCCGCTGCGGCCTGTGCCGCTACGAGGTGCCGGCCCTGGGCCAGGACCTCGATGCCGAGATGGCCTGGTTCGAGCGGTTCGAGGGCCGCCCGTGCCCGCGCTGCATCGGCACGGCCATCGGCGTCGTCACCGGCCTGGTGCTCGCCGCGGCGAGCGGTCTGCGCCGGCCCCGTCGCGGCTGAGGGTCCGCCGCGGCGAGAGGCGCGGCCATCAGGGGCTGACGCGCCGGGGAGCCGGCGGTTGCATGGGGCGGGGCAGGGCTCCACCCCCACTCGCAGGAGGCCCCCGTGGCCATCACCTTCACCATCGACGTGCCCGGCGACGAGCAGGTCGGGCAGCACTTGGACGACATCCGCCGCCACCTCGGCATCTCGGGCGATGCCGACGTCGCCGACGGGATGCTGGCGCACCTGGAGTCCCGCACCGCGACCGGCTACCGGATCGTGGACGTCTGGGAGAGCGAGGACGCCTTCGAGTGCTTCTTCGCCGAGCGCCTGTCGGCCGCGTTCGACGCCGCCGGCTACCGCCCGATCGAGCAGCGGCCGCAGGTCGAGCAGGTCGTCGCGCTCGCCCAACGCACCAGCACCGGCACCAGCGCCAGCACCGGCCAGCACGACGGCATGCTCCGCGAGCTGATGGAGGCCTTCAGCCACAACGACCCACGGCCCTTCGACCGCTACCTGTCCCGCGACTTCGTCGACCACGAGGTCATGGGCGACATCCCGCCGACCCGGGACGGGGTGAAGCAGACGGTGGCCGGGATGCACCTGGCCTTCGAGCACTTCACCATGACCCCGCTCGACGTGTTCAGCGCGCCCGGGCGCGGGGTCGCCCGCAACCGGGTGACCGGCCGCCACACCGGCACGTTCCTGGGCATCCCGGCGACCGGCCGCGAGATCGACGTCGAGTGCATCGACCTGTTCGCCATCGGCGCGGACGGCCTGGTCCACGAGCACTGGGGCCTCACCGACGTCGCGGCCCTCATGGCCCAGCTCGGCGTGCCGGCCCAGGCCGGGGCCCCGACGACGACGCGGCAGGTGCAGGCCTGAGCGGAGAGGGGACGCCGACATGCCGAGGGGCCCGTCACCGGGAGACGGTGACGGGCCCCTCGCGCGGGAGCTGGGACGGCTCAGTAGGCCGGCTGGCTCGGGTCGATCTGGTTGACCCAGGCCACCACGCCGCCGCCCACGTGGACGGCGTCGGAGAAGCCCGCGCCCTTGAGCACGGCGAGCACCTCGGCCGAGCGGGCGCCGCTCTTGCAGTGCAGGACCACCTGCTTGTCCTGCGGCAGCTGCTCGAGGGCGTTGCCGTTGAGGAACTCGTTCTTCGGGATGAGCACCGAGCCCGGGATCTGGTTGATCTCGTACTCGTTCGGCTCGCGGACGTCGACCAGCACGAAGTCGCGCTGGCCGGCCTCGCGCTCGGTGAGCATCTGCTCGAGCGTGCGGACCGAGATGGTCGCGTCGGCGGCGGCCTCGGCGGCCTCGTCGCTGATCGCGCCGCAGAACGCCTCGTAGTCGATCAGCTCGGTGACGGTGGGGTTCTTGCCGCACACCGCGCACTCGGGGTCCTTGCGGACCTTCACCGTGCGGTGGCTCATCTCCAGGGCGTCGTAGACCATCAGCCGGCCGACCAGCGGGTCGCCGATGCCGGTGAGCAGCTTGATCGCCTCGTTCACCTGCACCGAGCCGATGGACGCGCACAGCACGCCGAGGACGCCGCCCTCGGCGCAGGAGGGGACCATGCCGGGGGGCGGGGGCTCGGGGTAGAGGCAGCGGTAGCAGGGGCCGTGCTCGGCCCAGAACACCGAGGCCTGGCCGTCGAAACGGTAGATCGAGCCCCAGATGTAGGGCTTGCCGAGCAGCACGCAGGCGTCGTTGACGAGGTAGCGCGTGGCGAAGTTGTCGGTGCCGTCGACGATGAGGTCGTACTGGCTGAAGATCTCCATCACATTGGTGGAGTCCAGCCGCTCCTCGTGCAGCACGACCTCGACCAGCGGGTTGACCTCCTTGACGGAGTCGGCCGCCGACTGCGCCTTGGACCGCCCGATGTCGCTCTGCCCGTGGATGACCTGGCGCTGCAGGTTGGACTCGTCCACGACGTCGAAGTCGATGATGCCGAGGGTGCCCACGCCGGCCGCGGCCAGGTAGAGCAGCGTCGGGGAGCCGAGGCCGCCGGCGCCCACGCAGAGCACCTTGGCGTTCTTGAGCCGCTTCTGCCCGGTCATGCCGACGTCGGGGATGATCAGGTGGCGCGAGTAGCGACGCACCTCCTCGACGGTCAGCGAGTCCGCGGGCTCGACGAGCGGCGGCAGGGAGCCGGTCATCCAGTGACCTTCCGTTCGTGGCATCTGGGTGGGTGCACCACGTTCGATGCACCCGGTGTGCGCTGTCGAGAACCGTGCCAGACGCGCCCGGATTCCCGCTCGACGGGTCCATCCCATGGACACGGATGGACGGGTCCATCCCATGGATACGGATGGACGGGTCCATCCCATGGGTACGGGACGGGCCTGAACCGGGCCCGAGGCTGCGTCAGCCGGCGACCCGGCCGGCCGGCAGCCAGCCCTCCACCCGGCGGTTCACCGCGGCCAGCGTGGCGCGCACCACCGCCTGGCGGACGTCCTGGCGCACCACCGAGGCGCCGGACAGCCGCTCGGCGCCCGCCCCGGTCACGACGCTCACCACGACCAGGGCGGTGCGCTCGCGCCCGGCGACCGGCACGTCGACGTGCTCGACCTCCACCCGGGCCACCCCGCCGATGGCCGCCTCCACCGCGCGGGCGGTGGCGACCGCGACGGCCCGCTGCACCGCGGTGGGCGTGGCGGCCGCCTCGCCCTCCCCGGTCCACGAGCCCCCGTCCAGGCCCAGGGTGACCGCCGCGGTCGAGACCAGGCCCTCGGTGCGCAGCTGCACCCGTCGCAGCGCCAGGCGCAGGCCGGTGCCGGCGTGGGGGTAGCGCGGCGCCTCCTCCACCTCGTGCCCGTCCGCGGTGCCGTCCGCCGGCCACGGCTCGCTCGGCGCCGAGGGCAGGGCCTCGGACCCCCGCGCCGACAGCACCGCCGGCCGGGCATCCGGCCCGGCATCCGGGGCGGCATCCGGGGCAGCACCAGGGGTGGCATCCGGGGCAGCATCAGGGACGGATGCCGGAAGGACACGGACGGCGCCGACCCGCAGGGCGCGAACCCGCGCACCCCTGGTCGCCTCGCGCTCGGCGAGGCCGCGCCGGGTGTCCTCGGGGTCGTCGACGGGCTCGTCGTCCAGCTGGCCGTGGGGGTCGGCGTCGGCGTCATCGGCGGCGTCGTCGGCGTCGTCGACGGCCGCCAGCCCCAGCCAGCGCGGCGGGTCGGCGGGGAGGTCGGCACCGGGATCGCCGCGGTCCCTTCCGGCGACGGCGTCGCGGTCCGGCTCGCTGACCGGCTCCGCGGGGAGGTCGAGGTCGTCGGGGTCGTCGAGGACCTGCACCCGGTCGACGTCGACGACCAGCCCGAACCGGGTGCGCAGCACCCGGTTGACCGCCGCCGCCACAGCCACCTCGTCCGCGCCGGGCGCCAGCCGCAGCCGCAGCGCACCCGCGCCGCCCGGGTGACCGTCGTCCTCGAGCTCCGCCGCGGCCACCCCGGGGACCGCGCGCAGCGCGGACAGCAGTGCGCGCTGTTCGGCGGTCATCGCGGGCCTCGCTCGGGGAGGAAGGTGGGAGAAGGGTGGGAGAGCGGGAACGGTCGGACGGGGACTGGGGCACCGTGTGTGTCGGCCGGTGGCGGCGGCCGCTGAAGCGGCGCCGCCAGGCCGATGGCCGACCGAGTCTGGCAGCACGTCGACCCACCTGCGGCAGGACGGTCACCACGTCCCCCGGCCGGCGCAGCCGCGGGCGGACGAGGCGAGGGTCAAGGGTCTGCTCGCCCCGGCCGCGAGCGGTCGACCGCGGCTACGGTGGGGACCAGGACGGACCATGACGGGCCGGGACGCTACCGGCGCCGGGACCGCCACGGACCGAGCCCGAGGACGTCCGACCGGAGGAGGCCGCCGTGACCGAGCGCGACGACAGCACCGCACCCGACCTCGAGTACGAGGCGGACCCCGCCGACGTCGCCGAGGAGCGGGCGCCGGCCGGCCCGACCGGTGGCGAGCAGGACCCGCTGAGCCGGGCGCGCGGGGTCGGGGACCCGGTGCTGGAGGCGCCGGAGGCCGACGCCATCGAGCAGCACCTCGACGTCGCTCCCGACGGCGGCGAGGAGGGCTACGGGGTGGGGGGCGAGGGAGCAGGCGCCGCACCGCGCGACGACGTCAACGCCGCCGACCGGGCCGACCAGGAGCGCGAGGTCGCGCTCGACGAGGACGACTACCGCTGAGGCACCGGCGCCTCGGCGAGGCTGCGGAAGGGATCACGCCCCACTGCGCCGTCCGCCGGCGGCTCCGGGGTCGACGGGTTACCCGCGCGTAGGATGCTCGCTCGGGTCGGAGCGGGTGCCGGACCCGAGGTCGTGCCCCTCGGTCCTGCCCTGCGCCCTCCCTCCGCCCAGCCGCTCCGGGCCAGGATGGCTCGGGCGGGGCCGGCAGCACCGCGCCGCACCCGACACAGCAGCCCGCGAGCAGCCCCCGATGCGACAAGGAGCCCGGCATGAGCACTCCGGTGTGGCCCGCGACCGCGCCCGGCAGCGGACGCCACGGTGGCGACCGGGCCGTCCCCGGTGCCGCTCCCGCCGTGAAGGCGTCGGCCGCCGCCGAGCGGGGAGGGTGGGCGGCATGACGGCCACGCCGGACACCTCGACCGACGGCACCGGTGCGCGGGCCCTGGACGGGCGCGGCGACGCCGCCCGCACCCGGCTGCCCCGCACGGCCCGGCGCGCCCAGCTGCTGCGCTCGGCGCAGGAGGTCTTCGTGGCCCAGGGCTACCACTCGGCCGCCATGGACGACATCGCCGAGCGCGCCGGCGTGAGCAAGCCGGTGCTCTACCAGCACTTCCCCGGCAAGCTCGACCTCTACCTGGCGCTGGTGGACCAGGCCTCCTCGCAGCTGCTGGCAGCGGTGAAGCGGGCGCTGGCCTCCACCTCGGACAACAAGCTGCGGGTGGCGGCCACCGTGGAGGCCTACTACCGCTTCATGGACGACGAGGGAGCGGCCTTCCGGCTGATCTTCGAGTCCGACCTCACCAACGAGCCGGCCGTGCGCGGCCGCGTCGAGCAGGTGAACATCGCCTGCGCCGAGGCCATCAGCGAGCTGATCGCCGAGGATGCCGGGCTGCCTCCGGAGGAGGCCATGCTCGTGGCGATGGGCCTGGTCGGCATGGCCCAGGTCACCGCGCGCTACTGGCTGGCCGCCGAGGGCACCGTGCCGCGCGACGAGGCCGCCCGCCTGGTGGGCACGCTGTCCTGGCGGGGCATCCGCGGCTTCCCGCGCACGGACAGCGTGGCCGAGGCCGGCGCGACCGCCTAGCGCGAGCACCGCGCTCCAGCCCGTTCGCGCACGGCGTAGGTGCGCGGGCCCTGCCGAGGCGAGGTGTCGAGCCCTGCTCGACTAGCCTGACGACGACGCCCTGACCCGGGCGCCACCCCGTGCCGGACCACGAAAGGACCCACGTCGTGGAGGTCAAGATCGGCGTCCAGAACGCCGCCCGCGAGATCGTCCTGGAGAGCACCCAGAGCCCGGACGAGGTCACGGCCGCGGTGCAGGCGGCGATCGGCTCCGGCGAGGGCGTCCTCGACCTGGTCGACGAGCGCGGCCGTCGGGTGCTGGTGCCCAGCGCCAAGCTCGCCTACGTCGAGATCGGCGAGCCGGTGGAGCGCCGGGTCGGCTTCGGCGCGGTCTGAGCCACCGGGGCCGTAGCCAGACCCCCCGCCGCCGTCGGCCTGGCTCAGGCCGACAGTCCCAGCGTCGTCATCCGGCGGGTGTGGTTCTCCGTGAGCCGGGCGAACATCCGGCCGATCTCGGCCAGGTCGGCGCCCGGCCGGTCCACCCCGCCCACCAGGAGCGAGGAGAGCGCGTCGCGCTCGGCGGCCACCCGCTGGGCCTGGCTGAGCGCCTCGCCGACCAGACGCCGCCCCCACAGCGCCAGCCGGCCGCCCACCCGCGGCTCGGCGGCGATGGCGGCGCGCACCCGGTCCACCACGAAGCCGCTGTGGCCGGTGTCGTCGAGCACCTGCACCACGAGCTCGCGGGTGCGCGGGTCGACGTAGGCCGAGACCTCCTTGTAGAAGTCGGTGGCGATGCCGTCGCCGACGTAGGCCTTGACCAGGCCCTCGAGCCAGTCCGCCGGTGCGGTGCGCTCGTGGAAGGTGTTGAGCGCGGGCGCGAACGGCGCCATCGCGGTGGCGGGGTCCGCGCCCAGCTCCAGCAGCCGGTCCCGCAGCAGCCCGAAGTGGCCGAACTCGGCCACCGCCATGCCGGCCAGGGCCGCCTTGTCCGGGATGGTCGGGGCCAGCGAGGCGTCCGCGGCCAGCCGCTCGAACGCGGTCAGCTCGCCCAGCGCCAGCACCCCGAGCAGGTCGACGACCGCGTCGTGGTACTCCGGGTCGGCGAGGTCCGCGCCGTCGCCGGGGGCGGGAGCGGCCGCGGCGGGCAGCTCGTCGGCTGCGGACTGGTGGGTGGTCGCGCTCTCCGGCTCGCTCATGCCCGGCAGCGTAGCCATCCGGACCCTCCGGCGAGGCGGGTGCGGCGGCCGGGTGTGCAGGGGCGGGCTGACGGGGGCGAGCCGTGACCGTGGGTCCGTGGCGGCCCGCGCGTCGGGGAGTCGGATCCACCCGGACGGGTACAGTGGCCGCGTACCAGGATGCCCGGTCGGAGTCCCGATCGGCTCCACCGCTCCCCGCGTCGGCGGCTCGCCTCCGCCGGACGCGACGCGGTGTGCGCCCTCTCCCGCGGCCGCACCCGTGACGCTCCCGGCCCCCTCGAGACGACGGGCCCGCGCGGACGACCCGTAAGGCGAGGCAGTCCTGTCCAGCTTCCGTGAGCTGGGGGTCCTCCCCCAGACCGTCGAGGCCCTCGAGGCCGTCGGCATCACCACCCCGTTCCCCATCCAGGCGATGACCCTGCCGGTGGCGCTGTCCGGCAGCGACATCATCGGCCAGGCCAAGACCGGCACCGGCAAGACCCTGGGCTTCGCGATCCCCGCGGTGCAGCGGGTGGTCGCCCCCAAGGACCCCGACTACGCCGACCTCGCCGCCCCCGGCAAGCCGCAGGCGCTGGTGGTCGTGCCCACCCGCGAGCTGTGCGTCCAGGTGACCGGTGACGTCGAGACCGCGGGCCGCCTGCGCGGCGTGCGCACCCTCGCCGTCTACGGCGGCCGGGCCTACGAGCCGCAGGTCGAGGCGCTGAAGAAGGGCGTCGAGGTCGTCATCGGCACCCCCGGCCGGCTGCTCGACCTGGCCCAGCAGGGTCACCTGGACCTCTCGCACGTGAAGATCCTGGTGCTCGACGAGGCCGACGAGATGCTCGACCTGGGCTTCCTGCCCGACGTCGAGCGCATCCTGGCCCGCACGCCGGAGAACCGGCAGACCATGCTGTTCTCGGCCACCATGCCCGGCCAGGTCATCTCCCTCGCCCGGCAGTACATGCGCCAGCCCACCCACATCCGCGCGGCCGACCCGGAGGACTCCGGCGCCGCGGTGGCCAACGTCAAGCAGGTCGTCTACCGCGCCCACGCGATGGACAAGGTCGAGATGACCGCGCGCATCCTGCAGTCCGAGGGCCGCGGGCTCACCATCATCTTCTGCCGCACCAAGCGCACCGCGGCCAAGGTGGCCGACGACCTCACCGAGCGCGGGTTCGCCGCCGGTGCCGTGCACGGGGACCTCGGCCAGGGCGCCCGCGAGCAGGCGCTGCGCGCGTTCCGCAACGGCAAGGTCGACGTGCTGGTGGCCACCGACGTCGCCGCCCGCGGCATCGACGTGCAGGACGTCACGCACGTCATCAACTTCCAGTGCCCGGAGGACGAGAAGACCTACCTGCACCGGATCGGGCGCACCGCCCGCGCCGGCGCCTCGGGCACCGCGGTCACGTTCGTCGACTGGGACGACCTGCCCCGCTGGGGCCTGATCGACAAGGCTCTGGACCTTGGCTTCCCCGAGCCCCCCGAGACCTACTCGACGTCGGAGCACCTCTACACCGACCTCGACATCCCCGTCGGCACCACCGGCGTCCTCCCCCGGGCCCAGCGCACCCGCGCCGGGCTGTCGGCGGAACAGGTCGAGGACCTCGGCGAGACCGGCAAGAAGGCCAAGCCAGCAACCAAGGGGAGGCCGTCCCGCGACCGCTCCGACGCTCCGTCGGAGGGCGGCAGCGGGCGCGCCGAGCGCCCTCGCCGGTCCCGCTCGCGCCGGCGCACCCGCAGCGGCGAACCGGTCGACGGAGCCGCCGCCGACGTGTCCGACAACATGTCGGAGGCCGCTGGCAGGACCGTGCCGGCCGACGGCGCTGCGGGATCCGACGAGGGCGGCGACGCCCCTCGGCGACGTCGTCGCCGCGGCGGCCGCGGTCGTGGTCGCTCCGGCGAGGGCGCGGGCTCCGACACTGGCTCCGACGGCCCGTCGGAGTCGGCCCCGGCCGAGGTGTCCGCCTAGGTCCGCTTGCCAACGATCACGTTAACGTGACCATTGACCGCCTCCCGCCGTGAATTCACGGCGGGAGGCGGTCATTTGGGGTGGGAAGCTCGCGTTCTCATCGCGGAGCAGAGCAACTGCGCTGATGACGGGGATCGGGTGGGTGGCCAGGCCGGCCTGAACCGCTGCGATGCGCTCGTGCCGCAGAATGTGACGCTGTTGCTGGGATTCCTCGGCGTGTCCTGCATCGCCGTCACACTGTGCGGCCTTCAAGATCCATTGCCGCGTCGAGTGGAGATCTGTTGCACGCCACACCGGCGTGTCGTACACGAACCTTCCACTCGGGCCAATCCCGACGCGAGCGGGCGGCCCGAGCCGCCCCGCGCCCGACTCCCCCGTCACCAGCGCCTTTGACCTCAGAATGGCCGCACCGGCCCTCGGGAAGAACCTCAGGCTGAGCCCGGCAACCCAGCCCCCTACGGCAGCCGCACCGACACGCGGCACCACGTCCGCCGCCGGCACGCCGGGCAGCGCAGCAGCGACGGGTGCGAGCGGCGCAGCCCCGGCAGGTGCAGGCTGGGCAGCGCGGCGCGGGCGAACGCCCCAGCCGACAGCACGCTCTCGACGCCGCAGCGCGAGCAGGTGACCACGACGCCGCCCGGAGCTGCCTGCACCGGCACCGGGGTGAACAGCGCCTGCCGGCCCTCGACGTCGCGAGGCCGGGGCACCATCGGCAGAGAGTCCGAGGCTGCGCCCGCCCGCCGCCGGAGCCGGTCGAACCCGGCCCCGCTCACCCCAGCCCCCAGGCACTGGCCAGGTTGGCCGCCACCTCGCGGTAGGCCTGCGCGCCGCGGCCGGACCGGGCGGTGGCGAGCACCGAGCGGCCCACGGCGGGGGCCTCGGCGAACCGGACCGACTTGGGGATCGGCGGCTCGAGCACGTCGACGCCGTAGCGCTCGGCGACGTCGCTGAGCACCGCCCGGGCGTGGTTGGTGCGGGCGTCGAACATCGTCGGCAGCACCCCGCGCACCCGCAGGTCGCGGTTGAGGATGCGCTGCACGTCGGCCACCGTGTCCAGCAGCTGACCGACCCCGCGATGGCTGAGCATCTCGCACTGCAGCGGCACCACCACCTCGTCGGCGGCGGTGAGCGCGTTCAGCGTGAGCACGCCCAGCGACGGGGAGCAGTCCAGCAGCACGACGTCGTAGGAGTCCTCCGCAGGGGAGGTGTCGAGCAGGTCCTCCAGCGCGGTCCGCAGCACGTACTCCCGCCCGGGACGCGCCAGCAGCGCGGCCTCGGTGCCGGCCAGGTCGATGGTGGCCGGCAGCAGGTCGACGCCGTCCTCGGTCCGCTGCACCGCCATCGCCGCCGGCACCCGCCCCATGAGCACGTCGTGCACGGACAGCTCGACGGTCTCCGGGTCCAGCCCGAGGGAGAAGGTGAGGCAGGACTGCGCGTCGAGGTCCACCAGGAGCACCCGGCGCCCGGCCTCGGCGAAGGCCGCGCCCAACGAGGCGACCGTGGTGGTCTTGGCCACGCCGCCCTTCTGGTTGGCGACGGCCACTACCCGCCGGGTCGCGGCGGCGCGCGTGCCGGCTCGGGACCGGCTGGGTCGGCTGCTGGCGCGGGGCACGGGCCTCATTCTGCCGCCCGTCCCCGCCCGCGACGGGGTCACGAGTGCTCATAGGGTCGTGACCGTGAGCACACCGCCGTTCGTCGCCCTGCCGCCCGGCACGGAGCTGGTCCAGATCGCCACCGGCTGGGGTGCGCTGGCCGCGCTCGAGGCCCGCCCCAGCGGTCCCGCACGGGCCGCTGCCCTGCTCGTCCCCGGCTTCACCGGCAGCAAGGAGGACTTCATCGCCGTCCTGCCGCTGCTGGCGGACCGCGGCGTTCACGTGATCGCCGTGGACCAGCGCGGGCAGCACGAGTCCCCGCACGCGCCGGACCCGGCGGACTACGACGTCGCCCCGCTGGGCCGCGACGCGCTGGCCGCGGCCGCCGTCCTGCGCGAGCGCAGCGGGCAGGATCGCGTGCACCTGCTCGGCCACTCCTTCGGCGGCCTGGTGGCGCGCGCCGCCACCCTGCAGGCCGCCGAGCCGGCGAGCACGCACCGGGACCTGCTCGCCTCGCTCACCCTCCTGTGCTCCGGCCCCGCCGACGTCCCCGAGCCGGGCGCCGGGCGGCTGCGGCTGCTCGCCGGCGCGCTGGCCCAGGTCGACCTCCCGACCATCTGGGCGGTGATGCGCCAGCTCGACGCCGAGAACGGGGTCCCCGAGCCGGCGCCCGACGTCCAGGCCTTCCTGGAGCGGCGCTGGCTGGCCACCGACGCCGCCCAGCTGCTGCGGGTCACCGAGCAGCTGCTCGGCGAGCCGGACCGCACCGACGCGCTGCGGGCGGCCGTCGACGCCCTCGGGCTGCCGGTGCTGGTGGCCCGCGGCGAGGACGACGACGCCTGGGCGCACGACGCGCAGGCGGAGATGGCGCAGCGGCTCGGCGCCCGTCACGAGGTGATCGCGCAGGCTGCGCACTCCCCCGCGGCCGAACGTCCTGAAACGACGGCGGACCTGCTCGCGACGTACTGGGTGGAAGGCGTCTCCTGAGGCGGGCGCCGGCGGCCGGCACCGGGGGACGGGATGGGACGACACGGACAGCAGACGCTCGGCCGGACGTACCGGACGGGGGCGGACAGCGACGTACTACCCTCGCCCGCGAAGGAGCGGGAGGAGGCCGTCATCGAGACCGTCGAGCTGCGCGCCGTGCTGGCCGCCGACCCCGAGCAGGTGTCGCGCGCCCGCCGGCTGGTGGCCGCGCGCTTGCCGGAGTGGGGCCTGGACGGCGACGCCGGCGAGGTGGCCGTCCTCCTGGTGAGCGAGCTGGTCACCAACGCCATCCTCCACGGCGTGCCCCCGCTCGAGCTGGTCGCCTTCCCGCTCGGCGACGGCCTGCGGGTGGAGGTGCACGACGCCGGCGACGCCGCCCCGGTCATGCGGGCCAGCTCCCCCGACGTCGGCAGCGGCCGCGGGCTGCACCTCGTCGACGCCCTGGCCACCCGCTGGGGCAGCGAGCGCACCGGGCTGGGCAAGAGCGTCTGGTTCGAGCTGGCCGCCAGCGCCTGAGGGGCCCCGGGCCGCCGGCTCCCGTGCCGGCCCGAGCTCCTGAGCACCTCGACGCCGGCGCCGAGGTGCGTCGCCCCTGAGCGCGACGGACACTGGATGGGCGATGAGCACCTCCCGGCCCACCCGGACGCCCCCGTCCGTCCGCCCCCTCAGCCCGCTGCCCGACGAGCCCGATCTGGGCCTGTTCGGCCCCGCCAGCGTCACCTGGCGGCTGCACGCCGACCCGATGAGCGGCATCGCCGGGCTGCGCGCGCTGCTGCTGCAGGCGCTGCACCCCACCGCCATGGCCGGGGTGGCCCAGCACTCGGCCTTCCGCGAGGACCCATGGGGGCGGCTGTTCCGCACCGCGGACTACGTGGGCGCGGTCACCTACGGAACCCGGGAGCAGGCGCGGCGCACGGCCGCCCGGGTGCGCGGGGTGCACCGCCGGCTGGGCGGCGGCACCGACGCCGCCACCGGGCGGGAGTACCGGATCGAGGACCCTGACCTGCTGCTCTGGGTGCACTGCTGCCTGGTCGACTCCTTCCTGTCGGTCTGCCGCCGCAGCGGGGTCCCGCTCGCGCCCGGCGACGCCGACGCCTACGTGGCCGAGCAGGTGCAGCTGGCCGAGCTGGTCGGCGTCCGCCCGACCGGCCGGCGGGGCCTGGCCGTCCCGTCCTCGGCCGCCGAGCTGGCCGACTACTTCGCCGCGATGCGCCCGCAGCTGAGGGCCACGGACGAGGCGCGCGCCGCGGCGCGGTTCGTGCTGCTCCCGCCGATGCCCACCCCGGTCGCCCTGGCCACCCCGGCCCGGCCGGCCTGGGCCGGCGTGGCCGGGCTCGCGTTCGCCTCGCTGCCGGGCTGGGCGCGCCGCCTCTACCGGCTGCCGGGGCTGCCGACGACGGACCTGGCCACCACCGCCGGGCTGCGGGCGCTGCGCCTGAGCCTGCTCGCGCTGCCGGCCTCGCTGCGGGAGGGCCCGCACCTGCGCCAGGCCCGGGCCCGCCTCGCCGAGAGCGCCTGACCGCACCTACCGCCGACGTCGCACCGGGCGGCCCACGGCCAGCAGGAGCGCACCGGCGAGCAGGAGCGAGGCACCCAGGGCCGCCGCGCCGGAGGAGGCACCGGGGGCACCGGTTCTCGGGAGCGTGCCGGCGGCGTCGACCGCGGCGGCGGGGAGCCGGACCACCGTGCGCTGGGTGACGTGCGGGACCAGCCGGAGCGCGGAGGCGAACGAGCCGCCGACCCGGCGCACCCGCCAGGCCCCGGCCGGCAGCCCCGCCAGGCTCAGGTGCCCGGCCACGCTCCGCCCGCTCAGCAGGACGTCGTCGGCGCTGCCGAACCGCCCGTCCGGGCCGGCCCACTGCAGCTCGACCGGGCCGGTGACCGGCCCGGCGTCGTCCTGCACCGGCACCTCCAGCCCGGCGTCGCCGACCAGGCCGACCGCCGCGTAGCCCTCGCCCGCCGGGGCCAGCGCCACGAGGGCGCGGGCGTCGGGCACGCCCTGCGAGTCCCAGGTCACCGACAGCTCGGCGGGTCGCTGCGCGAGCACCTGGTAGTCCCCGGCCGGGATGCCGGTGAAGGCGAACGCGCCGTCGGCGCCGGTCCGCGTGGTGCGCAGGACGGCGGCGGCGCGCACCGCTGCACCCCGGTCGGCGGACAGCAGCGCCGCCTGGTCGGCCCGGACCAGCTCCACCGTGACGGCCGGCAGGCCCGCCTCGCCGGCGTCCCGCTGCCCGTCGCGGTCGAGGTCCAGCCAGACGCTGCCGTCGATCCGCTGCACCGGCTCGGCCGCGGGCGACGCGGACACCGTGGGTGCAGATGTCACCGGGGGCCTGCTGGGCGTCGTCGACGCGGAGGGTTGGAACGTGTTCACCGTCGGCGGGGCGGACGTGCTGCTCGTGGACGTGCTCGTCGCGGTCGACGTGGTCGCCGTCGACGTGCTCGCCGCGGTGCCGGTGGCGGTCGACGTCGCGGTGCCGGTGGCGGTCGACGTGCTCGTCGACGTCGACGTGGTCGTCGCCGTGCCGGTGGCGGTCTCGGTCGCGGTCGCGCTGGCGCTGGCGGTGGACGTGCTCGTCGTGGTCGGCGTCGACGTGGTCGCCGTCGACGTGGTCGTCGCACCGCCGGTCGCCGTCGCGGTGCCGGTCGCCGACGCGGTGGCGGTGGCGGTCGCCGTCGCGGTGCCGGTGCTGGTCGTGGCGCCGTCGGCTGCGGCGACGGCCGGGTCCGACCCGGTGTAGGTCATGGTGGAGAAGGTGCTGGTGTCGTCGCCGTCCGCACCCTGGTCGGTCAGGTCCTGCAGGACGGCGTCGCGGGGCACACCCGCGTCGCGCTCGAGGTCGTAGAACTGCTGGGCCGTCATGGTGCCCTTGCTGGCGCACAGGCCGCCCGCGCCCCACATCGCCTGCCCAGCAGGACCCCAGTTGTACCCGGGGTCCTTACCTCCGGTCGAAGGGATGACATCTCCCCAGACCTTGGCGTCCGGCGGATAGGTGTAGCCAGGGTCGAAGACGCCTCCTGTGTGATGCGTGTGGTCGTTGGCGCTGCTCCCGTTGACCGCGGAGATCGACACGGTGATCCGCCGGTAGGGATTCGTCGTCGCATGGGTGCGGTGGCAGATGGTCACCTTGCTGTCGGCCCACACGCCCGCCCCCGTGACCGTGCCGGCCAGGACCAAGGCACCGGTCACCAGCAGGGCGGCTCCTGCCGGTCGAAGACCCCGTGTCACGTTGATCGTCGTTCCTCTCGCTCGTCGGGCAACCGCCCGTCCGTCGGCGGGTCGACGCCGGACCTGCGAGCTCAGGGAACGGAATCGTCGCGGCGCCCCACGTCTCACCCGCTCGGCGGATCAAGACCTGGTCCGCACGCACCGGCGCGCACCGGGTCGCTGGTCCCGATCCCGGCAGGAGCGACATCCGGCGTCGCTCCTGCGGTCGGGGGCGCGTCCCACCGGACGGACACACCGCGGCCAGAACGGGACAAAGCGGGCCCGGGCACGCCACGATGGGTCGGTGGCCAGGTTGCGGTGGGCGGGGCTGCGCCACCGCAGCCTGCCCACCCAGACCGGCCGAGGTCAGGCTGACGTCGGACCCGTGTCAGGCAGAGTCAGGCGGTGCCCTCCACGAACGCCCGCACGCTGTTGGCGACCAGCTGCACGGCGATGGCCGAGAGCAGCAGCCCGGAGATGCGGGTGACGAGCAGCACGCCGCCCTCGCGGATCAGACGCAGGATGACATTGGCGAAGCGCAGCGACAGGTAGAGCACCGCGTGGACGGCGAGGACGCCGGCGATGATCGCCCACGCGTCGCTGAAGCCGTGCGCGCCGCGCACGTAGACGATCGTCGCCACGATCGCGCCCGGCCCGGCCAGCAAGGGGGTGCCCAGCGGCACGAGCGCGACGTTCGTCGTCGGGGCGTCGTCCGGCGCCTCCTGCTTGCCGGTGAGCAGCTCGAGCGCGACGAGCACGAGCAGCAGGCCGCCGGCGCCCTGCAGGGCCGCCACGCTGATGTTGAGGTAGCGCAGGATCTGCTGGCCGAACAGCGCGAAGGCCGCGATGACGCCCAGCGCCACCGCGACCGCCTGCCAGGCGAGCCGACGGCGGGCACGAGCGGACCGGCCGCTCGTCAGGGCGAGGAACAGCGGAATCGTGCCGACCGGGTCCATGATCACCAGCAGGGTGACGAACACCGACGTGAACAGGCGGACGTCGAAGACCTCGTGGTGCATGGCGCCCCGAGGCTAGCGGCGGGTCAGGTGCTGCTGGGCGGCTCGCCGAGACGTGGCGTGAGCGAGCCGAAG
>JBQCHF010000094.1:0-19916 GCA_051954955.1 Motilibacteraceae bacterium | reverse complement strand
CACGGTACGACGCGCCTGGTCCGGCGCCCGGCAGGGCACGCCCGGAAGATCGCGGATGTGATCCTGGCGGCCATCGCGGAGGTGGACCAGCCGTCGGGCCGGTCTCAGCTGATGACGCCGGCGCGCAGGGCCAGGGCGACCATCTCGGCCCGGTCACCGGTGCCGAGCTTGCGCGAGATGCGGGCCAGGTGGCTCTTCACGGTGAGGGCGGACAGGCCCAGCGCCTCGCCAATGTCCCGGTTGGACTGCCCGTGGGCCACCAGCCCGAGGACCTCGACCTCGCGGCCGCTGAGCGCGTCGGTCCCGGCCCGCAGCCGCGCGGACAGCGGGGCCGGGCCGCGTGCCGCCTCGGAGCGGGTCACGACGAGGGCGCGCACACCGGCCGCCAGGGCGGTGCGGACGGCGTAGGGGTCCTCCAGCGCGGTGTGCACCACGGCGCGGGCCAGGCCCGCCGCGCGCAGGTCTGCCACCACGGTGGCCATCGAGGCGTCGGGCACCGGGCCGGCGACCACGAGCAGCTCGCGCGGGCCGCCGGCCCGGGCGCGCACCCGCGCCTCGGCGGCGCTGCCGGCCTCGGCGACGTCGCTGGCACCGAGCCGGGCCAGCCGGGCGACGGCCTCCGGGCGCGCCTCGGACGGCCCGACGACCAGGGCACGGAAGCGGGTGCCGCGGACGGTGTCGGTGCCGGGATGCCCCGTGCGCTCCACGACGGCGGACACACGCACCTCCACACCACGGCTGCGGTGGTCCGCAGCGAGCGACCGCGGGTTCTCCCGCGCGACGCACCTCGTGTGCGCCGTCCAGGTGACCATCGGCGGTGGAGGGCCGGTCCTGTAGCCGGGAGGTGGTGCCGGCTCGCGACGGCCGCGCTCAGCGCAGGCGGTTGCCCCGGCGGGACGGCATGGGCGTGACGCCCGGGGGCATCGGCGGCAGCCCGGCCGCGGTGCACAGCAGCTCGGTCCAGGCGAGCAGGTGCGGGCCGACGTCCGGGCCGTCCGGCGTCCAGGACGCGCGCACCTCCAGCTCGGTGTCCGGCGCCTTGTCGGCCATCCCGCCGAACCCCTGGGAGGTGACCCGGGTGACGGTGCCGCTGAGGGCCTCGGCCACGAGACCGTGAGCGCTGAGCGCCTCCTCCAGCCAGGTCCAGCCGACCTCGGCGAGCACCGGGTCGGCCGCGACCTCCGGGTCGACGTCGGCGCGCACGAACGTGACCACCCGGAAGCTGCCGCCCCAGGCCTCGTGGCCGGCCGGGTCGTGCAGCACCACCAGCCGGCCGGTGGCCAGCTCCTCGTCCTCGACGACGACGTCGGCGGTGAGGGCGACCGCGTAGGGGGCGAGCCGCTGCGGGGCCGGCGCCTCGGACAGGACGACCTCGGGCCGCACGGCCACCTCGCGCAGGCTGGCCAGGGCGGCGCGGAACGTCTCGGGGGTGTCCGCGGCGTCGGACCGGCCGGTCATGCCCGGAGCGTAGGCCCGGGAGGTGCGGGGACGCCGGACCCCGCGCGGCGCGGCGCGCTCGACGGCGGGGATCCGCGCGGCCGGCAACGCGACGACGCGGGGGGCGTCCGGCGGGAGGTCGGCAGCGGCGGGGCTGTGGTCGACCGGGCTGGGGTCGACGGGGCTGAAATCGTCGGCGGGCGGCGCCGGCGGCAGCGCGGGGGTGGTCACGAGGTCGACGAGGCGCAGGGGAAGGCGTCGGTCGGGAGCGGGTCAGGCCGCGCCGGCGGCGCGACGTGGCTCGGCGGCGTCGGAGACCAGCCCGATGACGGCGACGACGCCGCAGCGGGCGCAGACGACGTCGGGGCAGTCGGCGCCGTGGCCGTCCGGGCAGGGGACGACGTCGACCTCGGTCTCGGCCGAGCAGACCGAGCACCAGCGCAGCAGGCCCTCCATGGCGGCGACCTCTCTTCTCGGTGGTTCCACTTCTTGCTCCGCCGCGCACCCTGGGCGAGCGCGGCGGGACCGACGGTGCCATGCGGCACCGACAGGTCCGGGGAAGGTGGAGTCGCGGCGTGTCGCGAAGCCGTCCGTCCGATCCGGGCTCCTCTCACCGGTGCGGGCACGCCCTCGTGGAAGGCCCTGATGACGGGCGCGGCCGAGGGGGCGGCCGGTCAGCCCTACCCGGCGCCGGTGAAGATCGAGTGGGAGGTCGTCGGGCGACACCCCGGCGGGTCGCGTGACAGCTCTCCACCTGGTGGAGGGTCGAGGCCGCCCCGCCGCCCGGAGGTCGGCCCACCGGCCCCGTGCGAGGATCACGCCGTGCCCGACGCCCCCCAGACGCCCGACACGCCGGTCGCGGACAGCCCCCTCCTGCGCGCCGCACGCCGCGAGCCCGTCCCGCACACGCCGGTGTGGTTCATGCGGCAGGCAGGACGCTCGCTGCCGGAGTACCGGCGGCTGCGCGAGGGCGTGGGGATGCTCGACTCGTGCATGCGGCCGGACCTGGTCACCGAGATCACCCTGCAGCCGGTGCGCCGGCACGGCGTGGACGCGGCCATCTTCTTCAGCGACATCGTCGTGCCGCTCAAGGCGATCGGCGTCGACCTCGACATCGTGCCCGGCGTCGGCCCGGTGGTCGCCGAGCCGATCCGCTCGGCGGACGACCTGCAGCGGCTGCGCCCGCTCGAGCCGGACGACGTCCCCTACATCACCGAGGCGGTGGGCCGGCTGGCCGCCGAGCTGGGGCCGACCCCGCTCATCGGCTTCGCCGGCGCCCCGTTCACCCTGGCCAGCTACCTCGTGGAGGGCGGGCCCTCGCGCAACCACGAGCGGACCAAGGCGCTCATGCACGGCGACCCGGAGCTGTGGCACGCCCTGATGGACCGGCTGGCCACCATCACCTCGGCGTTCCTGCAGGTGCAGGTGCGCGCGGGCGCGAGCGCGGTGCAGCTGTTCGACTCGTGGGTCGGCGCCCTGCCGGCCCGCTCCTACGGCGCGTCGGTGCAGCCGCACTCGGCGCGGTTGCTGGCCGAGGTCGGCGAGCTCGGCGTGCCGCGGATCCACTTCGGCGTCGGCACAGGCGAGCTGCTGGCGCTCATGGGCGAGGCCGGCGCCGACGTCGTCGGCGTCGACTTCCGGGTGCCGCTGGACGAGGCCGCCCGTCGGGTCGGGCCGCAGAAGGCGTTGCAGGGCAACCTCGACCCGGCCGTGCTCTTCGCGCCCTGGGATGCGGTCGAGCGCGAGGTGCGTCAGGTGCTCGCCGACGCCGAAGGCCTGCCCGGGCACATCTTCAACCTCGGCCACGGCGTGCTGCCGGCCACCGACCCCGACGTCCTCACCCGGGTCGTCGCGCTGGTGCACGAGCTCACCGCGCGCTGAGTCCGGCAGCGCTGAGGGGCGAACCCTGCCCGGTCAGCCCGCCGTGCCGAGCAGCTCGGCGAACGCGCGGCAGGTCGCGGTGACGGCGGCCGCGGCCGCGGGGGAGACCAGCGCCATGTCGAAGAACCCGTGCACCAGGCCGTCGAACCGCTGGCGATGGACCTGGACACCGGCGGCCTGCAGGGCCGCGGCGTAGGCCTCGCCCTCGTCGCGCAGCGGGTCGAACTCGGCGGTCACCACCACGGCCGGCGGGAGGTCCTCCAGCCGGCCGTGCAGCGGGGACAGCGCGGCCTGGGTGAGGTCCTGCACGGCACCGGCGTAGTTCGCGCTGAACCAGCGCATGTCGTCGGCGGTGAGGAAGTAGCCCTCCGCGTTCTCCACCCGCGAGGCGTGGTGGTCGCCGTCGGTGAAGTCGGTGGCGGGGTAGATGAGCAGCTGCGCGGCCAGCGCGGGGGCGCCCTCGTCGCAGCAGAGCTGGGCGACGACGGCGGCCAGGTTGCCGCCCGCGCTGTCCCCGGCCACCGCCAGGCGTGCCTCGTCCCCGCCGAGCTCGGCGACGTGCTCGGCCGCCCACCGGGTGGCCGCCACGCAGTCCTCCACGGCGGCCGGCCAGGGCGCCTCCGGGGCCAGGCGGTAGTCCACGCTCACCACCACCGACCCGGTGTCCCGGCACAGCCAGCGGCACGGGTTGTCATGGGTGTCCAGGTCGCCGATCACGAAGCCGCCGCCGTGGAAGAACACCACGGTCGGGACGCCTCGGGCCGTGCCGTCGGCGCTGCCCTCGGGACGGTAGACGCGCAGCCGGAGCGGCCCGGACTGCTCGTCCGCGGCCGGGCTGCCGGGGATGGTGAGGTCCTCGACGCCGCCGACCTGGATGACCTGCTCGGGCTGGCGCAGGCCTACGGTCAGGGCCCGGAAGCCCTCGCGCGCGGCCTGCGGGGTCTGCTGGGACAGCGGCGGGCGGCCGAGCTGCTCGAGCATGGTGAGCAGGCCCTGGGTGGCGGGGTCGAGCGGCACGAGCGGCTCCTCGTCGGCGGGCGCGTGGCGTCACGGGTGGGACGTCGGGACCCTACGCCGAGGTGAGCGGGCGCTCACCTCGAGCGTCAGCTCGCGGCGCCCCCGGCCGGCTGGGGTGCCGCGGCGCGCCGGCGCCGCAGAGCGCGGAGCACGAGCAGCACCGCGGCGGCGACCAGGCCGCCGGCGAGCGCGAACGGCAGCACCGCGCCGAGCACCGCCAGGGCGACCACGGCGGCTGCGGTGAAGGCGTGCCAGCCGGCGGCGAGCCCGCCGAGGAAGCCGGAGCGGTGCGGGGCTGCGGCGGCGACGACGTCGGGGGCGCGGAAGGTGGCGGTGACCGTGGCCAGCGAGGTCTGGTCGGCGAGCGAGGCCTGCTTGGCCTCCAGTGCCTCCAGGTCGGCCTCGCGCTTGGCCAGCTCGGCCTCGATGGTGACGACGTCGCCGATCGAGGTCGCCTTGGCCAGCAGCGTGCGCACCCGGGCCACGCTGGCCTTCTGGGAGGCCACCCGGCTGTCGACGTCGACCACCTGGTCGGTGACGTCCTGGGTCGTGCGGTCCTCGCCGAGGCGCTTGCCCAGCCCGCGCAGCCGGGTCAGGACCCCGTCCAGCTCGCCCCCGGGGACCCGGAGCACCACCTCGCTGCCGGCGGCGGTGCCGTCGCTGCGCCCGCCGGTGTCGGTGCGCTGGCTGGCCGCGAACCCGCCGACGGCCACCGCGGCGCGCACCGCGGCGTCGGCGGCGCCCGCCGGGTCCTTCGTCTGCACGACGAGCTGCACCGTCTGGATGAGTGCGCGGTCGCTCGGGACGGCGGCGCCCTGCTGCACGGCCGGGGCGTTCGGTGCGCTCGCCGGTCCTGCCGCCTTCCCACCGGTGGAGCCGTCCGTGCTCCCCTCGGGGGCCCCGCCCGCGCTGCCGCCCACCGCGTCGCCGGCGGACGCCGCCCCGCCCGACGAGGTCCCGCTGGCCGCCGAGCCCCCGCTGCAGCCGGCCAGCAGCACGGCGAGCCCGAGGGCGAGCGCGGTCACGAGGCCGACCGCACCTGCGCTCCCACCGCGGCGAGGGATGGGGTCGTGGGCCCCGTCGCTCCGTCTATCCGAACCGAGGTGCCCACGACTCCGAACCGAGCCGGCCCTCCCGCGCCGCGTGTCCGTCCTCTCGCCCATGGCTCCTCCTGCCTCGACGTCCGCTCCCGCCGAGCCGGAGGGCTCGCGGTGCCGATGGGACGTGACGAACACCTCGTCGGTTGCAGCCGCTCAGGTCACGACCTGGTCGCGAACGGATGTCGGGCGGGTGCCAGGGTGGGCGGATGCAGGACAGCGACGGGTCCGCGGGACGCGAGACGGCCGAGCCCAGCGACACCGACCAGAGGACGCGCCCGGCCCGGGTGGTCGTCGTCGGGGGCGGCATCGCCGGCCTCGCGGCGGCGCACGCGGTGCGGGCCAGCGCCGGCACCGGCGTCGACGTGCTCGTGCTCGAGGGCACCGACGAGGTCGGCGGGAAGCTGCGGGTGCACGAGGTGGGCGGGCTGACGCTCGACGCCGGGGCGGAGTCGCTCCTGGCCCGCCGGCCCGAGGCGGTGGCGCTGGCGCGCGCTGTCGGGCTCGGCGACGAGATCGTCCACCCGGCCACGACGAGCGCCGGGGTCTGGTCGCGCGGCCAGCTGCACCCGCTGCCGGCCGGCCAGGTGATGGGCGTGCCCACCGACCTGCGGGCGCTGGCGCGCACGGGGCTGCTCAGCGCCGGCGAGCTCGCGCGGGTGCCGGTGGACGAGTTCCTGCCGCGCACCGTCATCGACGGCGACGTGAGCGTGGGCTCCTACGTGGCCCGCCGGATGGGGCACGGCGTCGTCGACCGGATCGTCGAGCCGCTGCTCGGCGGGGTCTACGCCGGCCACGCCGACCGGCTCAGCCTGGCCGCCGCCGTGCCGGCGCTGTTCGCCGCGGCCAAGGAGGAGCGCAGCCTGCTGGCCGCGGCCCGCCGGGTGCGCGCCGCCGCGCCGCCATCCACCGCGCCGGTGTTCGCCGGCATCCGCGGCGGGGTCGGCCGGCTGCCGCAGGCGGTGGCCGCCCGCCTGGGCGATCGGGTCCGGACCGGGGCCGTGGTGCGCGGGCTCGAGCGGACGGCCGACGGCTGGCGGCTGGTGGTGGGGGACACCCGCAGCCCCGAGGCGGTCCACGCCGACGCGGTGGTGCTGGCCGTGCCCGCGCACCCCGCGGCCCGGCTGCTGGCCGACGTCGCCCCGCGCACCGCCGCCGAGCTCGGCCGGATCGACTACGCCAGCGTCGCGCTGGTCACCTACGTCTTCCCGGCCAGCGCGGTCGGGCCGCTGCCGGCGGGCTCGGGCTTCCTGGTGCCGCCGGTGGAGGGGCGCACGATCAAGGCGGCGACCTTCGCCGGGGCCAAGTGGGGCTGGGTGGCGCAGGCCGCCGGCGACGCCGTCGTCGTCCGGGTGTCGGTGGGCCGCCAGGGCGAGGAGCGCGACCTGCAGCTCGACGACGCCGCGCTGGCCGACAAGGCGCTCGCGGACCTGTCCGAGCTGGTGCCGGTGCACGGGGTCCCGCTGGATGCCAAGGTCACCCGGTGGGGTGGGGCGCTGCCGCAGTACGCCGTCGGGCACCCGCGGCGGGTGTCCGAGGTGCGCGCCGGCCTGGCCGACCTGCCCACGCTGGCGGTGGCCGGAGCAGCGCTGGACGGCCTCGGCGTGCCGGCCTGCATCGCCTCCGGACAGGCTGCCGCCGGGCGGGTGCTGGCCGGGCTGGAGACCGAGGGCAGGCTGCCGGTCGGGGCCCTGCGGGAGGGGTGAGCGCGCTCACGCCGGGAGCGCCCCGCCCCCACGCGCCGCGCTCGTGCCTGCGAGGGATGATGGAGGCATGAGCACCGATCCATCTGCCCCTGCCACCTCAGAAGCACCCGCTGCCGACCCGCACGGCAAGGTCCGCGCCCGCGACATCAACGAGATGATCCGGTACGCGATGTGGTCGGTCTTCAAGGTGGAGGGCCAGCTGCCGGAGGACCGCGCGGCGCTGGCCGCCGAGGTCGAGGAGCTGTTCGAGCAGCTCGCGGCCAAGGACGTCGTCGTGCGCGGCACCTACGACGTCGCGGGGCTGCGCGCCGACGCCGACCTGCTCATCTGGTGGCACGCCGAGCGGATCGAAGCGGTGCAGGAGGCCTACCACCGCTTCCGTCGCACCCAGCTCGGCCGCCGGCTCAGCCCGGTGTGGTCGATGGTGGCGCTGCACCGGCCGGCCGAGTTCAACAAGGGCCACGTGCCCGCGTTCCTCGGCGGCGAGGACGCCAAGGCCTACGTCTGCGTCTACCCGTTCGTCCGCTCCTACGACTGGTACCTGCTGCCGGACGAGGAGCGCCGCGCGATGCTCGTCGAGCACGGCATGGAGGCGCGCAACTACCCCGACGTGCGGGCCAACACCGTGGCCTCCTTCGCGCTCAACGACTACGAGTGGGTGCTGGCCTTCGAGGCCGACGAGCTGCACCGGATCGTCGACCTCATGCGCCACCTGCGCGGGGTGGACGCGCGCCTGCACGTGCGCGAGGAGGTCCCCTTCTACACCGGCCCGAGGCGGCCGATGGCGGAGATCATCACCGACATGCCGTAGGACCTTGTCCGGCATCGCATTGTTCGGCCGCCGGTTCCGGGGTACATCGGGTCCGTGGCTGACCAGCAGGGGGACGGGTACGCCGTCACCGCCGAGTTCTACGACGTGCTGCACGGCGAGGAGTTCCTCGAGTCGGCGACGGCACGGCTCACGCCGTTCGCCCGCGCTGCCCGGGTGGGGGTGCTGGAGGTCGGCGCCGGCACCGGCCTGCTGACGGCGGTGGTGGCTCGCGCGCTGGCGCCCGGGGTGCGGCTGGACGCCGTGGAGCCGTCGGCGGCCATGCGCGCGGTGCTGCAGTCCCGGCTGGGCCTGGACCCGGACCTGGCCGGGCGGGTGACCGTGCACGCGTGCGGTGCGCAGGACGTGCCGCCGGCCCGTTACGACCTGGTCGTCGCGGTGGACGTGCTGGCCACGCTGCCCCCGGACGTGCGCGGTGAGGTGCTGCGGGTGGCGGGGGAGCGGTGCGTGCCCGCCGGGGTGCTGGTGGCCGAGGCGCCCGGTGGTCCCGGCGAGGCCTTCGGGGCACAGGTGGCCGGGGTCGGCGTGCTGGGCGACGACGTCGTGGAGGCCGAGCTGCGCGCCGACGTCGAGGAGCCCGGCGTGTGCCGCTTCACCTACACCTACCGGCAGCGGCGCGGGGGCGGGCTGGTCCGCGAGGCGAGCGAGTCGTTCCTGGTCTGGGACCTCGACGAGGGCTCCCTGCGCGCTGAGCTCGCCGAGGTCGGCTTCGGGTCCGTCGAGCGGACCGGCGACGGGCTGCTGGTGGCCCGGCGCGACTGACGGGGGGCGCTGGCTGCGGCCGTCGACCGTTTTGCGCACACACCCTGCGCTGTGAGGTAGGCGTGCCCGCCGTCATCGGGCGCGACACGCCGCAGCCGACGAGGGGGCTGTGTGCGCAATCCGGTCTCGCACCGGGGCCGCGGGACCTCGGTCCCTGGCCGGGCGGGACCACGGGCCGGACGGTCGGGGGCGTCTGCCGGGCGAGCTGGAGGTCCTGGAGGTCACCGTGTCGAAGATCGTGCACTTCGAGCTGCCCGTCGACGACCCGGAGCGGGCCTCGGCGTTCTACGGCGCCGTGCTCGGGTGGCAGGTCGCGCAGTACGAGGGCCAGCCGTACTGGCTCGTGCGCGGCGGGCCGGAGGACGAGCGGGGCGCCGACGGTGCGCTGGTGCAGCGCGGCGACCTGCACCGGGCGCCGGTGCTGATCGCCGGCGTGGGCGATGTCGACGCCGTGCTGGCCGCCGCGGAGCAGCACGGCGGCAAGGTCGTGCACGGCAAGGAGCCCGTGCCCGGGATGGGCTGGTCCGCCTACCTGGAGGACCCCGAGGGCAACGTCGTCGGGGTCTTCCAGCCGGACATGAGCGCACGCTGAGCCGTCAGGAGGTCGTGTCGGCCTTCTGCTCGGCGGGCACCAGGGTGAGGCTCACCGAGTTGATGCACCAGCGCTGGTCGGTGGGGGTGGGGTAGCCCTCGCCCTCGAAGACGTGCCCGAGGTGCGAGCCGCAGCGGGCGCAGCGCGCCTCCACCCGGACCATGCCGAGCGAGCGGTCCTCGATCAGCTCGACCGCATCGCCCTCCTGCGGGGCGTAGAACGACGGCCAGCCGCAGTGCGACTCGAACTTGGTGTCGCTGCGGAACAGCTCCTGGCCGCAGGCCCGGCAGGCGTAGACGCCCACGGTCTTGGTGTCGGTGTACTCACCGGTGAACGGGCGCTCGGTGCCGGCCTGGCGGAGCACGTGGTACTCCTCCGGGCTCAGCTGGCGGCGCCACTCCTCGTCGGACTTCTGCACCTCGTAGGCCATGGCGCCACCGTACGACGGCGCTGCACGCGCCGCCCGGCGGCGGGCCCTGGCGCCAGAACCGTGCATCGTGCAACATGGTGACGTCCGGGCTGGACGTCCGGGCGGAGGGAGGTGCGCGATGGAGTGGTCGCTGCCGTTCGGCGGTCCGGCCGAGGACGCCTACAGCTCTGGCGTGGCCGCGGCCTACCCGCGGGCCCGCTACGTCGTGGTGCTGGCCGACGACTACGCCGAAGGTGACGTGGCGAGCGCCTACGACGCGGGCGCCCGCTTCGTGCGGATGCTCAGCGAGGTGCCGGTGGAACGGCTGCGCCTGCACGTGGTGGACACCGAGACCGGCCGGGTCATCGACGCTCCGGCCAGCGCGTTCGCCCCGAGGCTGGGGGAGTCCTCGGGCGCTGCCTGAGCAGGGCTCCTGGGCACCGCCCGGCGAGGGACACTGTTCTCGTGCCGAAGAAGAAGGCCGGTGAGGACCCGGCGCTGCTCCACGTGCGCGCCCAGCGCGCAGCCCTCGCGGTGCTGGCTGCGCAGCAGGATGCCTACGACCTGCTCGCTGCGGTCGCGCCTTACGACCGGCCGGGCCTGTTCACCCCCGACGTCGCGATGCTCGAGCTCGCCGTCACCGCGCTCGACCTCGCCTGCCCGCCCGGCGCGGCGCCGCTGGTCTACGAGGGGCTGCGCGAGCGCTACCTGCCCGAGTTCCGTTTCCGCGGCCGCACCGAGCACCGCAACAGCCAGTACGCGCTCTACGCGGCCGCCTGCATGCGCGGCGGCCTCGAGCCGAACCTGCTCGACGACGCCGGCTGGTGGCAGATGCCGCTGTGGAGGTACGCCGCGTTCGCGCTGCTGATCTACGCGAGGGCGGCCGCCGAGCGGCAGGGGCTCGACCTCCGGCAGGTGGCCGAGCGCCTGGCCGCGGCGAACGATCTGGAGCTGCCCGTGGATGCTACAGAGGACGGTCCGACCGCCTGAGGGCGGGAACAGAGGTGACGGCTAGTCCCTGTCGCACCACCCGTCCAGCGAACTTGCCTCCTCTTGTCGGTTCCCCTCGGTAACGTCTCGCCGTGCACCGGTGAGCAACGGAATGCGGGGAGTGCTGTGAGCGGCGAGGAGACATGGCATCAAGCGCGATTGATCCCTACGTCTGGAATCAATGGCGCGGAGGAACAGGAACGCCGGGCAACTTCCGCCCTGCTCGCCGTCATGGGTTCGGTGCGCGAGTTCGGGCGAAGCCTCACTCAGGCCTATGGCGCTCCCGCTGGCGCACTGCAGACGTTCATCGAGGTGCCCTTCGATCTGGGTGACAAGCGAGTCTTTCCCGATGGGCTCATCCGCGCCGTGCGTGGGCAGAAGACCTGGACTGCGCTGGTTGAGGTCAAGACCGGCACGAACCGGTTGGAGTCCCAGCAGCTCGAGAACTACCTCGATGTGGCGCGGGAGCAAGGATTCGATGCCGTTCTCACCATCTCGAACGAGATTCCGGCAGTGGCAGGACAACATCCGACCGTCGTGGACAAGCGCAAGCTTCGAAAGGTCGACCTGCATCACCTTTCGTGGTCGGAGGTGCTTTCGGCTGCCGTCATGCAGAAGGAAGTTCGAGGCGTTGCGGATCCCGATCAGGCTTGGATTCTGGGTGAGCTGATCCGCTACCTGGAACATCCGCGCAGCGGCGCCCTCGAGTTCGACGACATGGGTGAGTCGTGGGTACCCGTGAGGGAGGCGGTCAGTGCTGGGACGCTGAGAGCGACCGACAAGGGAGTTCAAGAGGTCGTAGCGCGCTTCGACGCGCTCCTTCGCTACTCCAGTCTGCGCCTTGGCCGTCAGCTGGGCACGGACGTCACGCCCGCTCTATCCCGACGCGAGGTGGCTGACCCCGGGATCCGTGCCCAGGCACTTGTTTCTGCTCTGGTTGGCGCTGGGCAGCTGACAGGCGGCGTGCGCATCCCCGACACCGTCGGCCCTCTGACGGTCACCGCGGATCTTCGGGCCGGCAAGGTCGTCTGTCACGTGGACGTCGATGCCCCGAGGGAGGGCCGACCCGCGACGAGGGTCAACTGGCTGGTCCGGCAGCTCAAGACGGCGCCGGACTCCTTGCGAGTGGAGGCCTACGCCATGCATGCGCGTGGTGCAGGTGCGGCCGAGCTGCTCAAGACAGTCCGTGAGGAGCCGCTATCGCTCGTCCAGGACCCGAGCAAGGAGCTACGGTCCTTCCGGGTAGCTGCTTCCTACCCACTGGGGACGAAGCGAGGTCGTGGGCGCGGATGCTTCATCGACAGCGTGCTCGCGGCTATTGACAGCTTCTACGGGGAGGTGATGCAGCAACTGAAGGCATGGTCTGCAGCACCGCCAAGAATGCGCGCGAACGACGCCCAGGAGCTCGACCAGCAGGAGGTGTCGCCGGCCTTAGTCTCGACGGCCTTCTCCAGCCAAGATGGTCCGGAGGCGGTGAATGGCGAGCATCCGGCTGTTGCCGCGACGCCTTTCGAGCCGGGTGACTCCGATGAGCGCACCCATGATGCAACGTCGACGGGGTCGGAGGAAGCCAGTGCTCAGGGGCAGATCGGTGAACCTGCAGCCGCCGAGGCCACTGGCGTTGACCCGATGCCGGGTCAAGGTGAAGAAACAACGTTCTATGGCACTGATGGGCATTCTCACAAACCTCTAGCGGCCGACCACGTGGACGAGGAGGCGTCACCGGCTTCTTGATCCAAGGGCGCTTCGCTACTGCGGTTATTGAGGGTGTGAGTTGAAGAAATGAGTCAAGCGGCTTACCTGTCTTCCTCGCTCTTGTCCCCGGCGGGGCGCCGGGCCCGGCTCGGCTGCACCCGCGCCGGCTCGCCCGGCATCTTCGGGTAGTTCGGCGGGTAGGGCAGGTCGCCCAGCCCGGTGTCGCGCTCGTCGCGCTCCCACCACTCCAGCAGCGGCGTGAGGTCGTGGTGGACGTCGTCGATCTGCGCGTGCAGGTCGCCTAGGCGCGCGACCCGCTCCGGCACCGTGAGGATGGTGAAGTCGTCCGGCACGACCTCCGACAGCTCGTGGTAGGTGACCGGCGTGGAGACGGTGGCCTTGGCGGTGGGGCGCACGCTGTAGGCGCTGGCGATGGTCCGGTCGCGCGCGTTCTGGTTGTAGTCCAGGAAGACTCGCTGGCCGCGTTCCTCCTTCCACCACTTGGTGGTGACCTCCATCGGCGCGCGCCGCTCCACCTCGCGGGCGAAGGCGATGGCGGCGCGGCGGACCTCGGTGAAGGTCCAGCGCGGCTCGATGCGCACGTAGAGGTGCACCCCTCGGCCGCCGCTGGTCTTGGGGAACGCGCGGTAACCGAGCTCGTCGAGCACCTCGCGGACGACCCCGGTGGCCAGCCGCCGGGCGTCGAGGAAGTCGGTGCCCGGCTGCGGGTCGAGGTCGATGCGCAGCTCGTCCGGATGGTCGACGTCGGCGCAGCGGGCATGCCAGGGGTGGAAGGTGACCGTGCCGTGGTTGGCGGCCCAGGCCACGGCAGCCGGCTCGACCACGCTGAGGGCGTCGGCGTGCCGGCCGGAGGGGAAGGTGACCCGGCACGTAGCGAGCCAGTCGGGGGCGTACTTGGGCACCCGCTTCTGGTAGATCTCCTCGCCCTCGACGCCCTCGGGGAAGCGCTGCAGGTAGGTGGGCCGCTCGCGCAGCGCGTGCACGAGCGGCTCGGCCACCGACACGTAGTAGTCGAACAGCGCCTTCTTGGAGCCGAGCTCGGGACCGAGCGCGGGGAAGTAGGTCTTGCCCGGGTTGGTCAGCCGCACGGTGCGGCCGCCCACCTCGACCTCGAGCGCCTCGGTCGCCACTGCTTCTCCTTGCCGGGGCAGGCCCTAGTCGTAGACGCGGTCGGTGCCGGCCACCGCGTGGAGCACCGGCCGGTCGAGCTTGCGGCGGATCCGCGAGGCCCAGTCGCGGTGGAAGGCGCCTTCGAGCAGGTGCGGCTCGGTGAGCACGACCACCTCGTCGGCGTCGAGCTCGCGCACCGTGGTGATGGTGCCCTCCACCGGGTCGTCGGAGGTGAAGCCGCCGTCGGCGTCCACCCCGGCCGCGCGCAGCTTCTCCAGGCTGCGCGCCAGGGCGTGCCCGGCCAGCCGTTCGGCCTGCTCCGGGGTGCGCTCGCCCGAGTCCTTGACGGCGTCGCGCAGCTCGCCGAGCATCGCCTCGTCCAGCGCCTCGACCACCGGGTTGTGATCGGTGTCGACCGGCACGAGCACGTGCACCCGCACCGGCTCGTCGCCGTGCAGGTTCACCACCCGGTCGACGTCGTGGTCGGTGAGCGCGTCCTCGGTGAGCAGGACGATCGTGTACACGGAGCCTCCCCGCCCGTCGCTGTGGCCGTCGGTGGTCACGCTACTGGTCACGACGCCTGACCCGCGGCTCCGCCGGCAGCACCGCCCAGCACCGACGACAGGTCGTAGGTGACCGGGCGCTCCAGCTGGGCGTAGGTGCACGACTCGGGGGTGCGGTCCGGCCGCCAGCGCTTGAACTGCGCGGTGTGCCGGAAGCGGGTGCCCTCCATGTGGTCGTAGCCGACCTCGCAGACCAGCTCGGGCGCCAGCGGCACCCAGGACAGGTCCTTCTTGGCGTTCCACCGCGACTGCGCGCCGGGCAGGCGGTCCTGCTCGTGCGCGGCCGCCTCCGCCCAGGACGCCCACGGGTGGCCGCTGACGTCGTCGAGCCGCAGCGGGGAGAGCTCCTCGATGAGCTCGGCGCGTCGCTTCATCGGGAAGCTGGCCGACACGCCGACGTGCTGCAGGGCGCCGTCCTCGTTGTAGAGCCCGAGCAGCAGGCTGCCCACGACCGGACCGGACTTGTGCAGCCGGTAGCCGGCCACCACGCAGTCGGCGGTGCGCTCGTGCTTGATCTTGAGCATGGCGCGGACGTCGGGCTGGTAGGCGATGTCCTTGGCCTTGGCGACCACGCCGTCCAGGCCGGCGCCCTCGAACTCGGCGAACCACTGCCGGGCCAGCGCGACGTCGTCGGTGGCCTGGGTGACGTGCACGCGGTCGGTGGGGGAGACGTGCTGCTCGAGCAGCGCGCGCCGCTGCGCCATGGGGCGGGCGGTGAGGTCGTCGTCGCCGAGCGCGAGCAGGTCGAAGGCGACGAAGGACGCCGGGGTCTCCCGCGCGAGCAGGTCGACCCGCGACTTGGCCGGGTGGATCCGCTGGAGCAGGGCGTCGAAGTCGAGGTGGTCGTCGGTGGCCACCACGACCTCGCCGTCGACGACGCAGCGCTCGGGCAGCGCCGCCTTGACCGCCTCGACGACCTCGGGGAAGTAGCGCGTGAGCGGGCGCTCGTTGCGGCTGCCCAGCTCCACCTCGTCGCAGTCACGGAACACGATGCAGCGGAAGCCGTCCCACTTGGGCTCGTAGAGGTAGTCGCCCTCGGGCACGTCCTTGACCGACTTGGCGAGCATCGGCGCCACAGGGGGCATGACCGGCAGCTTCATGGCGGCATCCTGCCCCGTTCTCGCGCGGATGTGCGCCCGCCCGCGGCGACCGGCCCGGATGGCGAGCCTGCCGACGCGCCGAGAGGATGCGGGAGTGCCCCGACGTCTGCCCGGCCCGCGTGCCCTCGCCCTCATGCTGACCACCACCGGCGCGGCGCACTTCCTGCGGCCGCAGGTGTTCGACCCGCTCGTGCCGCGACGGCTCGGCGACGCTCGGGCCTGGGTGCTGGGCAGCGGCGCTGCCGAGCTCGCGGTGGCCGCAGCAGTCGCCGCTCCGCGCACCCGCCGGCTCGGCGCGAGCGCGGCCGCGCTGCTGTTCGCCGGCGTGTTCCCGGGCAACGTGCAGATGGCGCTGGACGCCCGCCGGTCGCCGAGTGCTGCCTACCGGGCGGTGGCCTACGGTCGGCTGCCCCTGCAGGTGCCGCTGGTGCTGTGGGCGCTGCGCGTGCGCCGCACCACCCGCTAGGCGCGGAGCCAGCGCGAGAGCAGGAATCCGTCCTCCTCCAGCAGCGAGGCGCAGGCCAGCCGCCGAGTGGGGTCGAGCGCCGCACCGTGCAGCACCCGGGCGGCCTCGCCGCCGACCAGCTGCGGGGACAGGGTCAGGCACAGCTCGTCCAGCAGGCCGGCCGCGACGACGTCGTGCAGCAGCGACGGGCCGCCCTCGCACAGCAGGTGCGCCAGCCCCCGCTCGCGCAGCGCGGCGACGGCGGCGGCGAGGTCGGGCCGCTCGCCCGCGGTGGTGACGACGTCGGCCACCGAGGCGAACGCTGCGCCCTTGTCCTGCCAGGCGTTCTCGGTGGTGACGAGCACGGTGCGGGCGGGTCCGGCGAAGAGCCTGGACGACGGGTCGAGGTCGAGCCGGGCCGTCACCACCACGAGCGACGGCGTGTCCGGCAGGCCGAGCCGGCGGCGGCGCTCGAGCCGCACCTCGGTCGGCTTCACCGCCTCGTAGCCCTCGGCCCGCACCGTGCCGGCGCCGACCAGCACGGCGTCGCACAGGTCGCGCAGCAGGGCGAAGACCCGCTTGTCGGCCGGGCCGCCCAGCCCGGCGCTGCGTCCCTGGACCGAGATGGCGCCGTCGAGCGAGGCGACCATGTTGGCGCGCAGCCAGGGCGGGCCGGCGGCGACGGCGTAGAGCCGCTCGAGGGCGGCGTCGTCCAGCGGAGAGGGGACGTCGTCCAGCGGCGAGGGCAGGAGGGCGCGCACGGCGTGATCCTGCCAGCCTCGTAGGCTTCCGCCCGTGCCGAGCCGCCTGGTGGACCGCGACCCGCGTGTGCCGGTGGAGCGGCTCGTCGCCGAGCTGGTGCCGCCGCCGCGGTTCGACGCGGTCCGTTTCCAGACCTACCTGCCCGACCCGGCGCAGCCCTCGCAGGCGGCTGCGGTGGCCGCGCTGGAGACGTTCGGCGCGCGGATCGCCGCGCCCGCCAAGCGTTCCTTCTTCCGCCGGGGTGCGCCGCCAGAGGGACGTGCGGGGGCCTACCTCGACGGCGGGTTCGGCGTCGGCAAGACGCACCTGCTCGCCTCGCTCTGGCACGTGGCGCCGGCGCCGAAGGCGTTCGGCACGTTCGTCGAGCTCACCAACCTGGTCGGTGCGTTGGGTTTCCAGGGCACCGTGGACGCGCTGTCCGGGCACAAGCTGGTCTGCATCGACGAGTTCGAGCTGGACGACCCGGGCGACACGGTCCTGATGTCCACCCTGCTCGGGCGGCTGGTCGAGAACGGCGTTCGGCTGGCGGCCACCAGCAACACGCTGCCCGGGGCGTTGGGCGAGGGGCGGTTCGCGGCGGAGGACTTCCTGCGCGAGATCCAGGGCCTGTCCGCGCACTTCGACGTCCTGCGCATCGACGGCGAGGACTACCGGCACCGCGGGCTGCCCGCCGCGCCCGATCCGTTGGACGACGCCGACGTCGTCGAACGGGCGCAGGACGCCGGCGCGAGCGCGACCCTCGACGGGTTCGAGGCGCTGCTCGAGCACCTGGCCCGGCTGCACCCCAGCCGCTACGGCGCCCTGCTCGACGGGGTCAGCGCCGTGCACCTGACCGGAGTGCGGCCGGTGCGCGACCAGAACGTGGCGCTGCGCCTGGTGGTGCTGGCCGACCGGCTCTACGACCGCGACGTCCCGGTCGTCGCCAGCGGCGTCCCGTTCGACCGGGTCTTCCCGGAGGAGATGCTGCGCGGCGGGTACCGCAAGAAGTACTACCGGGCGGTGAGCCGGCTGGTGGCGCTGGCGCGCGAGGCGTCGGTCGCGGACAGCTGAGCTCCGGCAGCCGGCAGGCGGCACGATCGGAACCGTCCTCTCCCCCTGCCCCTACGCCTGCACCTGCGGGAGCAGCGGCTGCGACGATGTCGAGCCGGCCGAGATCGCGGACTGCGGAGCTCGACGGCGCCCCCGGGGCCGGGGCGCTCCGCCTGGCAGGTCACCCGGTTCCTAGCCTGGGCAGCTGCGCCCGGCCGCGCTGGCAGCGCTGGCCCCCTTGGGTTCGATCTGGCTCCTCACCACCCCCAACGCACCCGGCGGCCCACGAGGCGACGGCTCGCCAACGAGGACGAGACAAGCCGCAGGCAGGTCGATCTGCTGGTCGAACGCGACCAGGTCATCGGCGCCCTACTCCACGCGGCGGCGGCTCGGCAGGGGCTGCACGTGGCCGACGTGCCGACCGACCTCGTCGAGCGGAGGGCCGAGCTCACCGAGTCGGTCGACGTGGTCGTACCTGTGTGCGTCGATCGGGTGCAGGAGGAGGTCCAGCTCGTGGGCGAGCCGACGCGCGACGGTCGACTTGCCCGCACCGGGATCGCCGCCCACCCAGAACATCGGCATGTTCCTCGGCGGCAGCCTCCAGTTTCGAAGATCGAAGCACTGACGTCCCATCAATGCCGTAGCGGCTGTGCTCGTTGCCTAGACCGCAGCCAGGACGTGGGACAACGCCTGCGCGCAGTCGTCGGCCACCTTCGTCGGCGCGAACGCTTCCTCTTGCCATGGCCGGCCCCGGTGCAGCCACACGCTCCTCAGACCGAGCCGGTGCGCTCCGGCGATGTCGGCGTGTGGGGAGTCGCCGATCATCCAGGCCCCGGACAGAGACGCACCTGAGGCCGCGGCGGCGAGCTGGAAGATCCGTTCGTCCGGCTTCTTCGCACCGACGGCCTCGGAGATGACCCATCCCGCGACGAGCTGGTCCAGCCCGGTGAGCGAGAGCTTCCTCTCCTGCTGCTCCACCGTCCCGTTCGTGACGATGACCGGTGTCCACCCGGCTGCACACGCGGCCTCGAGGACCTGCGGTACCTCCGGGTCGAGCTCCGTGTGGTCCGCCATGCCCCATCGAAGAGCCGTCGTGAGCTCGCCGAACGCACGTGGTCCGAGGCCGAACTCGTGGCGTACGCGCGACGCTAGCTCCTCGCGGGGTTCGTAACCGTCCCTGTCGGCCAGGACGAGTCACTCGACTCCGCGATCCATCTCGGGTCGGTGCGTGGCCACGAAGCTCTCGGCCCAACGGCGGAAGGCGGAGGCCCGATCCACCAGCGTGTTGTCCAGGTCGAGGAGCAGGAGGGACACCGACGCATCGTAGGGCGGTGTCCGGTGCGAGGAGCTCGTGCTGTGCAGGACACCGCGCCCGCGCTGAGTGCGCCTCGGTCGAGCAACGGGCCGAGGGCCAGGAGAGGTCTTCTCCTGGCCCTCGGCTCGTGCCGGACAGGCCTTGCGGATCAGAGGCGGTCTCGGTCGGACCCGTCGCCCTAGAAGGCGCCGATGCCGTTCGGCGTGCCGAGACCGGTCGGGCCGTCCCAGCCGGCGCCGGCGTTGCACCAGACCGCCGTCGAGCAGCTGCCGTTGCTGCCGCTGCTGACGTCGTTCTGGCTGCTGGTGCTGGACCAGGTGTACTGCGCCGGATAGTCGACGTTGTGGTTGCCCCCGAGGGCGTACACGCTGGCCACGATCGGCGAGGAGGCGCTGGTGCCGCCGAAGACCAGCCAGCCGCTGCGGCCCTGGTAGGCGTAGCTGTCGTAGACGGCGACACCGGTGTTCGGGTCGGCCACCGCGGAGACGTCGGCGTTCGCCTTGCCGGAGCACTGCGTGGCGCTGGTCTGCCACGAGGGCTTCTGGTTGAGCGTCGAGCAGCCGCTGCCGGCGCCGGACCAGGCCGACTCGCTCCAGCCGCGGCTGTTGGACGCCTTGCTCAGCGAGGTGCCACCCACCGCGACGACGGTCCTGAACGACGCCGGCGACTCGACGCCGTACCCGTTGTCACCGGTCGACGCCGTGATGGCGATGCCGGGGTGGTCGTAGTCCGAGCTGCCCGCGCTGTCCGAGCCACCGTAGGAGTTGCTGATGGCGACAGCACCCAGACGAGCAGCCGTGTTCACGGCCGTGCCGAGGTCCGCGAACGAGGCACTGTTCGCCTCCACGAGCAGGATCTTGCACGTCGGGCAGGCCGCGCTGACCATGTCGACGTCGAGCGAGATCTCCTGCGCCCAGCCGCCGTTGGCGCGGGGGTAGGTCCTGCCCCCGGTCTGGTCCACCTTCTGGAAGCAGCCGTTGGCTGTGGTGCAGGCCGGGAGGCCGAGCGCTGTCCGGTAGTAGGCGAGGTCGGCCTCGGCGTTCGGGTCGTCGTAGGCGTCGACGATCGCGACCGTGGCGCCCTTGGCGTCGAGCCCGGCCAGGTTGTAGGCGGACTGGATGTCGCTCGGCCGGTAGCCGCTGGTGGGCGGGACGGG
>JBQCHF010000093.1:0-3523 GCA_051954955.1 Motilibacteraceae bacterium | reverse complement strand
GGCGGGGGCCACGCCCGCCAGCGCGGCGGCCGCCGCCGCGACGGCGGCGACGAGGTGAGCGGGGCGGCGGGTGGTGCGGTGCACGCAGGACTCCTCGAGCAGGTCGGGAGAAGTCTGGCGCATCGCCCGCTGTGATCGGGACGTCTCGGGGTGTTACCTCCGCCGCCGGCGCATGCGAAGGGCCGGCACCCGCGGGCGCCGGCCCTTCGCGCGAGCCCGGACCGGTCAGCCCAGCGGCGCGGTGCGCTCGGCCACGGCCTGCAGGAACGGGTCGAACGTGCTGGCCGGCGGCAGGGCCTGGGCGTCGAGCTGCACGACGATCAGCGAGATGACCCGCCCGGTGCGCACGATGCCGATGCCCTGCACCCGCTTGGCGTCCGGGGTGGGCCCGTCCATGCTCACCCGGCCCAGCAGCGCCTGGTCGCCGATGCCCGGCCGGGGCGAGAGGTCGTCCAGGCTCAGGTGCAGGTCGCCGGAGGGCTCGGCCGCGGCCGCGCTCGGGCACTCGCGCAGCTGCCGCTCGAGCACGTCGACGTAGTGGGTCGCGGTGGCGACGTCGGGCCAGCGGGCGACCAGGTGCTCGCCGGCCTGGTCCCCGGAGCTGATGAAGTAGCGCCGCGCCCACTCGGAGTCCCCGAACGGGGCCATGGCCAGTGCGCAGATGTCCTGGCTGAACATGCCCGCGCCGGCGCTGGTGTCCTCCGCAGACCACGGGGCGAAGCCCGCCGGTCGGGGGAGCGCGGAGACCGGCAGCAGCGCCTTCTCCACCGGCACCGGCTGCGCGGACTGCGACCCGCTGGGCGTGGTGGTCGCGGAGGCCCCGGAGGGCGGCGCCTCGGTGGAGGGCGCCTCGCTCGCCGTCGGCGTGCTGCTCGAGGTGCTGCTGGGGGCGTGGGTGGCCGCGTCCAGCCGGGCCAGCGCGGCCTGGTAGACGGCGCCGGCCAGCGCCTCGCCCGGGTCGCTGGTCGGGCTGGACAGGCGCAGCAGCAGCAGCGCGTCGCCCTCCTGGGCCACCAGGAACCGCTGGACCGAGCCGGGGTCGCCGGACACCACGACCGCGCCGGCGACGGCGTCGGCCGTCGTGCTGATCGAGGTGTCACGCAGGTCCCGCCGGTCCAGCCGGGTCGGGGCGCCGGCCCGGGCGGCCACCCGCTGCTCGCAGTCCTGCAGCAGCGTCGTGCCGTGCTCCAGCATCGCCTTGGCGGCGGCGTCGGCGGAGGTGTAGGCGATCACCAGCTGGTCCACCTGCACCCTCGCCAGCCCCTGGGTGCCGGTCACGTTGGTGCCCGACGCGGTGCGGGCGTCGGGCTCGACGCTCGGCGTCGGGCCGTCAGCGGTCAGGACGGGCGAGCACGGCTCGACCTGCACGCTGGGCGCGGCAGGTGTCGGGCTGGCGCTCGCCACCACCGCCTTCGTGAGCAGGCCATCGAAGTCCTCCAGCCTGAGCAGCGCCCGGGCGGTCTCGGTGACGTCCGCGGCGGTGGTCGGGCGCGGCGTCGGCGAGAGGCTGGCGGTGGCCACCGGAGGGGTGGTGGTCCGGCTGTCCCGGTCCAGCACGCCGACGACGCCCCCGGCGGCCACCGCGGCGGCGCACAGGCCCGCGGCGGTGGTGGCGGCCACCCGGCGGGTGTGCCGACGCTGGCCGCGGCGACGCACCTCGTCGGCGCCGAGCGGGCGGGTGGTCTCGCCGGCCGCGCGGGCCAGCTCGGCCAGCCGACGGTCGAGCTCGCTGCCGCCGAGATCGGGGAAGTCGGGGGCGGAGTGGGTGGGCAGGTCAGGCATCGGGGTCCTCCAGGGTGAGCGCCGCGCGCCGGGGGGCTGCGTCGGGCGCGGGGGTGCGCGCAGAGGTGGGGCGGCCCTCGCCGGCGTCGGTGAGGTGGCGGGCCAGCGCGGCCCGGCCGCGGGACAGGCGCGCCTTCACGGTGCCGGTGGGCGCGCCGGTCTCGGCGGCCACCTGCTCCACGGACAGGTCGCACAGGTGGTGCAGCACGATGGCGCGGCGCTGCTCCTCCGGGAGCAGCCGCAGCGCGGCCACCAGGGCCGGGTTGTCCACCTCCGGGCCGGCGACGTCGGGCGGTGGCCCGTGCCGGCGCCAGGCGATGGCCATGTTCCGGGCCTTGCGCCAGCGGCTCACCGCCAGCCGGTAGGCCACGGTGCGCACCCACGCCTCGGGGTTGTCCACGCCGGCCAGCTGCGCGCGCCGGTCCCAGGCCCGCACGAAGGCCTCCTGGACGACGTCCTGGGCCTCGGCCGCGTTGCCGGTCATGGCGTAGAGCTGGCCGACCAGGCGGCGCACCGACCCGGCGTAGAAGGCGTCGAACTCGGCGGCCTCCACCAGGTCCCCCTTGCTGTGGCTGTGGCTGGTCCCGCGGTCGGTAGCAGCACCGGGCGTGCCCTCGGGTGCGCGCATCGTGCCAGCACCCGTGCCGGCCCGAGGGCTGGGACGAGCGCCGGCACGCGTGCCGGAACCGGGGTCGCCGGCCGGTGCGATCGCCGCGGGCGCGGGGTCGAACCGCGCCGGGTGGGCGAGATCCGGTGGGGCGGTCATCGGTCGGTCCTCTCGAGAACGTCGCGCACCGCGTCGTCCTCGGTGCCGTCACCCACACGACGCCTGCCCTGCACCGGTGGTTGCACGGGTTCTTGACCTGCGGCTGACCGCCGCGTGACCGCTGCCGACCGCTGCGGACCGCCGACTGGGCCGGTCGGTGCCGACGCCGGGGGAGACCGGGCCGAGCCGGTCGGCCCTCCCCGGCGCGCCCTGCCGCGAGCACCCGCTGGCGGTTGCGAGCATGGACCGCGATGACCTCCCTGCTCAGCTCCCGCCCCGGCCACCGCGACCCGTCCGCCGCTGACGGCACAGGCGGTTCGCCCGACGTCGCCGCGCCCCTGGTGTGGGCCGGCGCGCTGGCCGCGCTGCGGGCGGCCGCGCTGAGCCTGCTCACCGTCGCCGTGGTCGTGGTGGTCGGCTGGGCCGGGGCCTCGGGGCTGTCGGCCAGTGCCGGCGACGCGCTGCGCGCGGCCGGCCAGGGCTGGCTGCTCGGCCACCACGTGCCGCTCGCCGTGCCCGGCGGGGCGCTGCGGCTCTCCCCGCTGGGTCTGCTGCTGCTGCCGGGCCTGCTGCTGTGGCAGGCCGGCGGCCGCGCGGCGCGTGCGTCCCGGCCGGTGAACGGGCGCGAGCGCGCCCTCGTGGTGGGCGCGCTCACGCTCGCCTACACCGGGGTGAGCGCGCTGGTCGCGGTGCTCAGCGCCACCGCTGCCGTGCGGCCCAGCGTGCCGTGGGCGGCCGCGCTCGGCGGCCTGCTCGCCCTGCTGGCCGGCGGAGCCGGGGTGCAGCGCGCGGCGGGTGCGCCCTGGCCGCTGGCCGGCCGGGTCCCGGCCCTGCTGCGCACCGCGGTGCGGGCCGGTGCGGCGGCCGCGGCGGCGGTGCTGGCCGCGGGCGCGCTGGTGCTCGCGCTCTCGCTGGCGCTTCACGCCGGCCGGGTCGCCGAGCTGGCGCGGGTGCTGCACCCGGGGCTGCTCGGCG
>JBQCHF010000092.1:0-24462 GCA_051954955.1 Motilibacteraceae bacterium | reverse complement strand
CGGCCCCCACCCCGCGGGCGAGGCCCCAGCCTCCCCCCCCCCGGCTCGCGGCGGCGGGCGTGCCCCCCCCCCCCCCCCCCCCCCCACCCCCGGGCCCCGCCGCGGCGGGGGCGGCCGCCGCGCTGGCGGGCGTGGCCCCCGCCACCCCTGCCGCTGCCGCTGCCGCGGCGCCACCCACCACGTCGGCCGCCGGCTCGACGATGCGGGTGGACGTCGGCCCGCGCGGCTGGAAGCCGGCGGACCGGCCGGGGCTCACCGGCCCGGCGCGCGACGTCGTCGCCGCGGCTCCGGCGCACGGCGCGGTGCGGGTGCTCGCGCTCACCGACGCCGGCGGCCGCCCGCGGGTGCACGTGCTCGCCGCACCCAGCCGGGCCGCGGCCGTCGACGCCGTGGAGCGGGCCCGGGCGCTGCCCGGGGCGGTGGCGGTGGCGCTCGACCACCGGGTGCGGGTCACCTCCATGACCACCGCCGCGCCGGTGGCCGCCGCGGTGCGCGCGCTGAGCACCAGCGACGACCCCGCCCGCCCGCAGGAGTGGGGGCTCACCCGGCTGCGCGCCGAGCAGTCGTGGGCCCGCCAGGACGGCGACGGCACCGTGGTGGCCGTGGTGGACAGCGGCGTCGACGCCGGCCACCCGGACCTGGCCGGCGTGGTGCTGCCCGGCGCGGACCTGGTGACCAAGGACGACGGCTCGCTGGCCGACCCGGGCGGGGACGGGCGCACCGACGCCAACGGCCACGGCACCCACGTGGCCGGCATCATCGCCGCGGTCGCGAACAACGGCATCGGCATCGCCGGGCTCGGGCAGGGGCTGAAGATCCTGCCGGTGCAGGTGCTCGGCCCGGACGGCGGCGGCTACGAGGGCGACGTCGCCGACGGCATCATCTGGGCCGCCGACCACGGCGCCCGGGTGCTCAACATCTCCCTGGGCGACGGCGTCGACTCGGCCGTGGTGAAGGCCGCGATCGCCTACGCCCAGAGCAAGGACGTGCTGGTGGTGGCCGCCGCCGGCAACGCCCGGGAGGCGTGCACCGGCACCGTCGCCGACTCCGAGGGCTGCGGCAACCCGGTCGAGTACCCGGCTGCCTACCCCGGCGTGCTGGGGGTGGGCGCCACCGACACCTCGGACGCGATCGCCTCGTTCAGCGAGACCGGCTCGTTCGTCGACCTGGTCGCCCCGGGCGTGCGCATCCTCAGCACCTGGCCGCGCGCGCTCACCCCGGCCGGCCGCGACCCCTACGTGCTGCTCTCGGGCACCTCGATGGCCGCGCCGTTCGTGGCCGCGGCCGCCGGCCTGGTCCGCGCGGCGGACCCGACGCTGACCGCGGCCCAGACCGACGTCCGGCTGGAGCAGAACGCCGACGACCTCGGCGCGCCCGGCAAGGACGTCGAGTTCGGCTCCGGCCTGCTCGACCCGCTCGCCGCCCTCGCCGCCACGCTGGACGCCGCGCCCGCCCCGGCCAGCTCGCCCCGGCTGGTGCGCCTGGGCGGCCCCGACCGCGTGATGACGTCGGTCCTGGCGGCCCGGAACAAGTGGTCCAAGGGCGCCGGCGCGGTGGTGCTGGCCCGTGCCGACCAGTTCGTCGACGCCTTGGTGGCCACCCCGCTGGCCGCGGCCAAGGACGGCCCGATCATGCTCACCGGCAGCACCCGGCTCGACCCGCGGGTGCTGGCCCAGCTGAGCGCGATCCTGCCGCGCGGGCGCACCGTCTACCTGGTGGGCGGCACCGGCTCGCTCAGCGACGCGGTGGCCGCCAGCGTGCGCGGCGCCGGCTACGTCGTCGTCCGGCTCGGGGGCGCGGACCGCTACGCCACCTCGCTGGCGGTCGCCCGGGCGCTCGGCTCGCCCTCCACCGTGCTGGAGGCGAGCTCGCTGGACTACCCCGACGCCCTGTCGGCCGGGGTGGCCGCCGCGCACCTGGGCGGGGCGGTCATGCTCACCGCCGGCGCGGTGCCGGTGAGCGCCACCACCGACTACCTGGCCGCCCACCCCGGCGACCACTACGCCGTCGGCGGCTCGGCCGCGGTGGCCGACCCGGCCGCCGAGCCGGTCATGGGCGCCGACCGCTACGGCACCGCCGCGGCGGTGGCCACCCGCTTCTTCCCCGCGCCCGCTGCGGTCACCGTGGCCAGCGGCGCCGGCTTCGCCGACGCCCTCTCCGGCGGCCCGCTCGCCGCGGCGCTCGGCGGGCCGCTGCTGCTGGTCCGCCCCTCCGGCGCCTTGCCCCCCGACGTCGAGACCTACCTGTCCACCGTCCGCGCCGGGCTCACCACCGGCCGGATCATGGGCGGCGCCGCGGTCCTGCGCGGCCCCGTCGGCAGCGCGCTCAGCTCCGCGGTGGTGTGACGGGGCGCGCGCCGGGCCTGCGCCGGAATGATCACGGTCCCGTGATCTTTACTCGCCCACCGCGGGAAATTCGCCTGGGTGGGCGAGGAATCTCCTGGGTCGCGTGGGCTGGGTCGCGCCGGGCTGGGTCGCCCGGGGCTAGGACACGCGTGGCCGGGGCGCGCCGGGCTGGGTCGCCGGGGAGCGGCGCCGGCCCATGGCGGCTGATCCGGAATGATCACGGGCCCGTGATCACTCCATGCTTACCTCAGCAAATTTGGTGAGGTAAGCATGAAAGGATCACGGGCCCGTGATCATTCCGATGCGGCCCGGCCCTGCCTCTTCCGCGGGCCGGGCGCTGCGAGGAGCGGTGCGGACTACAGCCCGGCCACTATCTCGCGCATGAGCCGCGCGGTCTCCGACGGGGTCTTGCCCACGCGCACGCCGGCGGCCTCGAGGGCCTCCTTCTTGGCCTGCGCGGTGCCGGCCGAGCCGGAGACGATGGCGCCGGCGTGGCCCATGGTCTTGCCCTCGGGGGCGGTGAAGCCGGCGACGTAGCCGACGACCGGCTTGGTGACGTTCTCCTTGATGAACGCCGCCGCGCGCTCCTCGGCGTCGCCTCCGATCTCGCCGATCATGACGATCGCGTCGGTCTCGGGGTCGTCCTGGAACGCCCGCAGGCAGTCGATGTGGGTGGTGCCGATGACCGGGTCGCCACCGATGCCGACCGCAGAGCTGAAGCCGAGGTCCCGCAGCTCGTACATCATCTGGTAGGTCAGCGTGCCGGACTTGGAGACCAGGCCGATCCGACCGGCCGTCGGGGCGATGTCGGCGGGGATGATGCCGGCGTTGGACTTCCCGGGGCTGATCAGGCCCGGGCAGTTCGGGCCGATGATCCGGGTGGTGCCGGAGTACTGCGCGTACTGGAAGAAGTCCGCGGTGTCGTGCACCGGCACGCCCTCGGTGATGACGACCAGCAGCGGGATGCCGGCGTCGACGGCCTCGTAGACCGCGGCCTTGGTGCCGGCCGGCGGGACGAACACGACCGAGACGTCGGCGCCGGTCTCCTTGACGGCGTCGGCGACGGTGCCGAACACCGGCAGGTTCGCGCCCTCGAACTCGACCGTCTGGCCGGCCTTCTTCGGGTTGGTGCCGCCGACGATGGTGGTGCCGCTCTTGAGCATCCGCTGGGTGTGCTTGCGCCCCTCGGAGCCGGTCATCCCCTGGACGACGACCTTGCTGTTCTCGGTGAGGAAGATGGCCATCGGTGTTCAGGCTCCCTGGGCTGCCAGCTCGGCCGCGCGGCGCGCGGCGTCGTCCATGGTGTCGACCATCTCGATGACGTCGTGCTCGGCCTCATCGAGGATCCGCCGCCCCTCGGCGGCGTTGTTGCCGTCCAGCCGGACGACCAGCGGCTTGGTGACCGAGTCGCCGCGGGCCTTGAGCATCTCCAGCGCCTGCACGATGCCGTTGGCCACCGCGTCGCACGCGGTGATGCCGCCGAAGACGTTGACGAACACGCTGCGCACCGACGGGTCGCTCAGGATGATGTCCAGCCCGTTGGCCATCACCTCGGCGCTGGCGCCGCCGCCGATGTCGAGGACGTTGGCCGGCTTCATGCCGCCGAACTGCTCGCCGGCGTAGGCGACGACGTCGAGGGTGGACATGACCAGGCCCGCGCCGTTGCCGATGATGCCGACCTGGCCGTCGAGCTTGACGTAGTTGAGGTCCTTCTCCTTGGCCCGCGCCTCCAGCGGGTCCGCGGAGTACTTGTCCGCCAGGGCCGCGTGGTCGGGCTGGCGGAACTCGGCGTTGCCGTCGATGGTGACCTTGCCGTCCAGGGCGATGATCTTCCCGTCGGCGGTCTTCACCAGCGGGTTGACCTCGACCAGCGTGGCGTCCTCGTTCACGAAGACGTCCCACAGCTTCTGGATCGCCTCGGCGACCTGGCCGGCCACCTCGGCCGGGAAGTTCCCCTTCTCGACGATCTCGCGGGCCTTCTCCGCGGTGATGCCCTCGATCGCGTCGACGGGCACGCGGGCCAGCGCCTCGGGCTTCTCCACCGCGAGCTGCTCGATCTCCATGCCGCCCTCGCGGGAGGCCATGGCGAGGTAGGTGCGGTTGGCGCGGTCCAGCAGCACTGAGAAGTAGTACTCCTCGGCGATCTGCGCGCCCGGCGCGATCATCACGCGGTGGACGGTGTGGCCCTTGATGTCCATGCCGAGGATCTGCTCGGCCTTGGCCCGGGCGTCGTCCACGGAGTCGGCCAGCTTCACGCCGCCGGCCTTGCCGCGGCCGCCGGTCTTCACCTGCGCCTTGACGACCACCTTGCCGCCGCCGGCCGGCAGCAGCCGCTCGGCCGCGGCCGCGGCCTCGTCGGGGGTCTCGGCGACGGCGCCGTCCAGCACCGGTACGCCGTGCTTGGCGAAGAGGTCCCTCGCCTGGAACTCGAACAGGTCCACAGGTCTGCCGTCCTTGCGGTCGTCGCGGGTGGTCGGTCCGTCGGTGGTGCTGGTCGCTCTGCTGAGCGGAGTGGTCCGGCCGCGGCGAGCCCGCCTCGTCGCGGTGGATCTCCCGGCCCGAGGTTAGCCGTCGCCGGCCGCGGCGGCCGAACCGGGGTGCCGGTCCGATGCAGGGTGCACGGCAGCAGAGGTGGGGTCGCCGCGTGACCGCGGCGGGGACGTCGTCGTTGGTGGGTCACCCGGGCATCGCGCCCGCCGTCCGCGCCCCGCAGGAGGACCCGTGACCGACGCCCCCGACCACCGCCGCAGGCCCCGCTCCCGACGTCGCACCGCCCTGGCCGGTGCTGCCCTCACCGCCGCGCTGGGCGCCGGCACCGCCGGGCTGCTCGTCGCCCCCGCCTCCGACGCCGGGGCGACCGACGGCGACGGGGTCGTTGTCCGCCCGCTCACCGTGGACGTCACTGTCGGGCCGCTGAACGACGAGCACTGCTCGGTGACCGCGGACCTCTACACCCCGTCCTGGGCCTCGCCGTCCCACCGGGTGCCGGCCATCCTCACCACCAACGGCTTCGGCGGCAGCAAGGCCGACCAGGCCGGGATCGGCCAGGCCTTCGCCCGCCGCGGCTACGCGGTGCTCTCCTACTCCGGCCTCGGTTTCGGCGGCAGCGGCTGCAAGATCACCCTCGATGACCCTCAGCACGACGGCAAGGCCGCCCAGCAGCTGGTCGACGTGCTGGCCGGCACCCGCGCCGCCACCGACGGCACCAGGGTCGACGTGGTGCGGTTGGACGGGCCCGGCGACCCGCGGGTGGGGATGATCGGCGGCTCCTACGGCGGCGGCGTGCAGTTCGCCGCCGCCTCGCTGGACCGGCGGATCGACGCGCTGGTGCCGCTGATCACCTGGAACGACCTGTCCTACTCCCTCGCCCCGCAGAACCAGGTGCCGGCCGGGTCGACGGCCGCGGCTCCGGTCGGCGTCGGCGCGCACAAGCGGTTCTGGACCTCGCTGTTCTTCGGCATCGGCATCGCCGACGGCGTGCAGGGCGCGCAGATCGACCCGAGCCGCGACGTCGGCTGCCCCAACTTCACCGACCAGGCCTGCCAGGCCAAGGCGCAGATGGAAGCGCTCGGCTACCCCGACGACGCCACCCTGCGGCTGGCGCAGGGCGCGAGCGTGGCCTCCTACGTGGACCGCGTGCACGCGCCGACGTTCCTCATCCAGGGCCAGGCGGACACCCTGTTCGACCTGCAGGAGGCCGCGCGCACCTACAAGGCGCTCAAGGCGCAGGGCACGCCGGTGGCGATGGCCTGGCAGTACTGGGGGCACAGCGAGATGACCCCGGCGCCCGGCGAGCTGGACCTGTCCGGCGCCGACCTGTCCTCGACGTACCTGGGCCAGCGGATCAGCGACTGGTTCGACCACTGGCTCAAGGGCGTGAAGTCCGCGCCCACCGGCCCGGAGTTCGCCTACTTCCGCGACTGGGTGACGTACACCGGGAACGCCGCGCCTGCTTACGGGACCGCCTCCTCCTACCCAGTGTCGGAGGGACAGCCGCTGTACCTGTCCGGGAACGGCGACCTGGTGACCGCCCGCACCGCGGTCCAGCCGGGATCGGCGTCGTGGGGGGTGGCGCCGGCGCTGCCGACCAGCTACTCCGAGGTGTCCGGCGTCGAGGGCTCCTACGTCCCGGCGCAGCAGCCCTACGACGCCCCGGGCACGTTCGCGGCCTGGACCAGCGGGCCGCTGGAGCACGACGTCGACGTCGTCGGCGTGCCGACGCTGGACGTGCGGCTCTCCGCCCCGGTGGCGGCGGTCGCGCAGGCGGCCGGACCGGGTGCGCGGCTGGTGCTCATGGCCAAGCTCTACGACGTCGCCCCGGACGGCACGGAGCACCTGCAGCACAAGCTGATCTCGCCGGTGCGGGTCATCGACGTGACCGAGCCACTGCGGATCGAGCTGCCCGGGATCGTCGAGCGCTTCCCCGCCGGGCACCGGATCCGGCTGGTCCTGGCCGCCTCGGACGCCGCCTACAACCCGTCGGACCTGACCGGCACGGTGACCGTCGCGCAGGACCCGGCCGTTCCGAACGTGCTGCGGCTGCCGGTGGTGGGCCAGGGCGTGGGCTGACGTCTGCGGCTCGCGTCCGGAGAATCGGGTGCACAGGTGACGATTCTCCGGACGCACCGCGCTGGCTAGGGTCGTCGGCGTGACTGATCTGGAGGGCAAGGTCGCCGTCGTCACCGGCGCGGCGCGGGGCATCGGCCGAGCCGTCGCGCTGGACCTGGCGCGGGCCGGCGCCGACGTCGCCGTCGGACTGCGGGAGGTCGAGCGCGACAACGGCGTGGTCGAGGAGATCCGGGCGCTGGGCCGGCGGGCGCTGCCGCTGGCGATGGACGTGACCGACCTGGCGCAGAGCCGGGCGGCGATCGACCGCGCGGTGGCCGAGCTCGGCGGCGTCGACGTGCTGGTGAACAACGCCGGCGGCAGCATCGTGGCCGACGCGCTGGAGGTGACCGAGGCCGACTTCGAGGCGGTGTGGGCGCTCAACACCCGCTCCACGTTCTTCCTGTCCCAGCACGCGGCGCGGTGGATGAAGGACCACGGCGGCGGCGCGATCGTGAACGTGGCCTCGCAGGCCGGGCTGGTGGCGCTGCCGACCGAGGCGTCGTACTGCACCGCCAAGGCCGCGGTCATCCACCTGACCAGGTGCCTGGCGGTGGAGTGGGGACCGCTGCGGATCCGGGTGAACGCGGTCGCGCCCACGTTCGTCGAGACCGACGGCACCGCGCCGGCGCTCTCGGACCCGGCGTTCCGGGCGGACACGGTGGAGCGGATCGCCGCGCTGCACCGGATCGGGCAGCCCACCGAGGTCTCCTCCGCGGTGCTGTTCCTGGCCGGCCCCGGGGCCTCGCTGATCACCGGTCACACTCTCGTCGTCGACGGCGGGTGGACGGTGCGCTGACCCGGGTGGCGCCCGCGGGGCAGAAACCCGGACGACAGCGGGCGACGACGGCGGGCAGGGTGAGCGCGTGCAGGTGCCGGACGAGCGGGTCGTGGCGTGGGTGCGCGCGGACTTCGGGCTGGAGCTGACCGGGATCGAGCCGGTGGAGCACGGCGCCGACGGGGCCGCCCTGCGCTGGCGAGGCGTCGACGTCGATGGCCGGGCCTACGCGGTGAAGCTCAGCGGCGGGGGCAGCGCGGCGGCCACCGCGGTGCCGTCGTGGCTGGCCGCGCGGGACGTCGGTGGCGTGGTCGGGCCGGTGCGCACGCTGGACGGCGGGCTCGGCAGCGAGCGCGCGGGACGCCGGCTGAGCGTGGTGCCGTGGGTCGAGGGCGAGCGGGCGCTGGTCAGCGACCTCCCGCTCGAGGACTGGAGCGGGCTGGGCCGGCTGCTGGCCGCGGTGCACACCTGCGAGCCGGGCCCCGACGTCGCCGCGACCCTTCCGTGCGAGCGCTTCGAGCCCGAGCCGCTGACCGCGCGGGTGCGGGCGCTGGACCGGCGGCTGGCGGACCCGGAGGTGCCCGACGAGCTGGCGCTGGCCGTCGTCGCGGTGTGGGCCGACCGCCGAAAGCGCATCGCGGAGCTGGCCGCCGGCGCCGAGCGGCTGGGGGCCGCGCTGCGCGACGAGCCGGCGCCGCTGGTGCTCTGCCACGGCGACCCGCACCTGGGCAACGTGCTGGCGGGCGAGCACGGGCCGTGGCTGCTGGACTGGGACGACGCGCTGCTCGCCCCGCCGGAGCAGGACCTGATGTTCTTCCTCGACGGCGGCATCCTGCTGCCGTTCGCGCCGGTGACGCCCGCACAGGAGGAGGCGTTCCTGCGCGGCTACGGACCGGTCGACGTCGACCCGCGCCGGCTCGCCTACCTGCGCGCCGCCCGGGCGCTGGTGGACCTGGTCGACCCGGCCGAGCAGGCGCTCGACGTCGACCGGCCCGAGGACGAGCGCGAGGACGCGCTGCAGATCGTGCGCTGGGTGCTCGCCGACGACGGGCTGCTCGCGCTCGCGCTGGAGGCGGCCGACGCCGGGCTGGGCTCGGCCGGAACGATCACGGCCTCGTGATCTTTCCTCGCCCACCCAGGAGAATTCACCTCGGTCGGCGAGTAAGGATCACGGCCCCGTGATCATTCCGGACGGGGCCGGGTTGCGCAGACCCCGGCGTCGACGCCTCAGGCGTCGGCGGGCACGTGCGCGGTGACCCAGTCGACGATGGCCTGGGTGGGCGTGCCAGGGGTGAACACCTTGGCCACGCCGAGGGCCTCGAGCTGGGGGATGTCGGCGTCGGGGATGATCCCGCCGCCGAAGACGAGGATGTCGGCCGCGTCGCGCTCGCGGAGCAGCTCGACCACCCGGGCGAACAGCGTCATGTGCGCGCCGGAGAGCACGGACAGGCCGATCAGGTCGGCGTCCTCCTGGATCGCCGTCTCGACGATCTGCTCCGGGGTCTGGTGCAGGCCGGTGTAGACGACCTCCATGCCGGCATCGCGCAGGGCGCGGGCCACCACCTTGGCGCCGCGGTCGTGCCCGTCCAGGCCGGGCTTGGCGACGACGACGCGGATCGGGCTGGCTGAGGCGGCCATGGTGACCTCCGGCAGGCGAAGCGCTGGGCGCACGGTGCGCACTGTGCGTTCCGGAGCGGCGCTGCCCCGGCACGATCACGGTAGTGCCCGGCGCGGCAGCCCGGCGTGTCGGGGCCGGTCCCGAGGGGCAGAGACGGCCGATCGTCCCTACGCTCGCTTCACTTCCGACGCACGCTGGCCGAAGAGCACGGGGGACGGCTGCGCCGGCGGCCCGGCACGCGGGTTCCCGACAGGACACCGCGGGTGCCGGACCGGGCGCGTGCGGCCGGGCACGAGGAGGTTGCGGGTGCGAGCACGGGACGCGCTGCAGGCGGCGGGCTCGTCGGCGGCCACCGCCAGGGCGCTGCTCAGCGCGCGCACCGCCCGCGGAGTCGCGGTGGAGGCCGGCTGGGTGGCCGCCCACCTGGCCATCTACCCGCTCGGCCTGCTCGGGGACAAGGCCCGCGACGAGGCCCGCCGGCTCACCGTGGCCGACCTGCCGCCGCTGCAGCGCGCGCTGCACGTGGGCGACGTCGAGGCCGCGGGCACGCCGATCCTGCTGGTGCACGGGATCTTCGACAACCGCTCGGTGTTCACGCTGCTGCGCCGGGGGCTGCGCCGGCGCGGGTTCAACACCGTGGCGACCATGAACTACAGCCCGTTCACCACCGACCTGCGCGACGCCGCCACCCTGCTGGCCCAGCGGGTGGAGGCGATCTGCGCGCAGACCGGCTACGACCGGATCCACGTGGTCGGGCACAGCCTGGGCGGGCTGGTGGCGCGCTACTACGTCCAGCGGCTCGGCGGCGACGCCCGCGTGCACACGCTGGTCACCCTGGGCACCCCCCATGCCGGCACCCACGCCGCGCGGGTGGCCCCGCCCTACCTGCTGGTCCGCCAGCTGCGCCCGGACAGCGCCCTGCTCGCCGAGCTCGACGCCCCCTCCCCTGGCTGCCGCACCCGGGTGCTGGCGTTCTGGTCCGACATCGACCCGATGGTGGTGCCCCAGCGCAACGCCCGGCTCGAGCACCCCGACCTGACGGTGCGGAACGTGCTGGTCCGCGGCGTCGGCCACCTGTCCCTGCCGATCGACGGCCGGGTGGTCCACGCGCTGTGCGCCGCCCTCGCCCAGCTCGACCAGCACGGGGACACGCTGACCGCCGGGGTCACCGTGATCGGCGGCCCCGACGGCGTGCTGCGGCCCGAGCGGCGCCGCGACGACGACGGCCGCGCCGCCGGCTGAGCCCCCCCCAAGGCCCGTCGCGGACGCGGTCGTGGGCACCTTGGTTCGGATAGAAGGAGCGGTGGTGCCCACGACCCCCATGGGGCGCTGCGCCGTCCGGGTGGCGGGCCCGCTGGGACCGTCACGGTGAGCGCGCGCTCGTCACGGTGAGTGGCGGGAGCGATCGCCATGTGGGCACGGGTTTGAGCGGCGCGTAGCGGGTCACGTACAGTCCTCGGGTCCCAGCAGGTCACCCGAAAGGTCCGTTGTGCCCCGAACCCGCGGCCGTCACCGCAGGTCCTCGCCACGGTCCTCGGCACCCAGGCCGTCGTCGACCCGACCCTCGCTCGGCTCCTCCACCGGCCGGCTCCCGCGCAGCGCCGCCGACGCCCGCGCGGCCGCCCCGCACGCCGCCCTCGTCCTGGCCGCCGCGTGCCTGATCACCGCCGCCGTCGGCGGGCTGGAGGCCAGCTCGGCCGGTGCTCAGAACGTGCAGCGCACCACGGTCAACGCCGCCGCCCCGGCCAGCGCCGACCTGCGCGAGGTGGCACCGGACACCCAGCGCGACCCGGCCGCCGAGCAGCGGGCGATCGCCGCGGCCAAGGCCAGCGAGGCCCGCCGGCTCAAGGTCGAGGCGCAGCGCCAGGCCGCCGCCAAGGCCCTGGCCGAGCGCAAGGCCGCCGCTGCCCGCGCCGCCCGCGAGGCCGCCCGGCCGCGTCTGGTCCTCCCGGTCGCCAGCTACACCCTCACCGCGCGCTTCCACCAGCGCAGCGGGCTGTGGAGCAGCGGCTCGCACACCGGCCTGGACTTCGCCGCCCCCACCGGCACCCCGGTGCGCGCGGTGGCCGATGGCGTCGTCGTCAGCGCCGGCTGGGACGGCGCCTACGGCAACAAGATCGTCGTCCGGCACGCCGACGGCACGACCACCTGGTACTGCCACCTGTCCGCCTACGTCGTCCGCGGCGGCGCGGTGAAGGCCGGCGAGGTCATCGGCCGGGTCGGATCGACCGGCAACACCACCGGCCCGCACCTGCACCTCGAGGTGCACCCCGGCGGAGGCGGCCCCGTCGACCCCTACAGCTGGCTGGTCGCGCACGGGCTGCGCCCCTGACTGGTACCGTTTCTCGTACCACTTCCGGGAGGCGAGCCATGGCCGTCACTGCGAGCGAGGCCCGCAAGCACCTCTTTCCGCTCATCGAGCAGGTGAACGAGGACCGGACGGTCGTCGAGATCACATCTCGCCGCGGGGATGCCGTCCTGATCTCGCGGGACGAGTACGAGGCGCTGCAGGAGACCGCGCACCTGCTCCGCGCCCCGAAGAACGCGCGACGGCTCCTGGAGAGCCTGGACCAGGCACGTGCGGGGCAGCGCGAGGAGCACGAGCTGGCGCAGTGAGGCTCGTCTTCACACCGCACGGCTGGGACGACTGCCAGCACTGGCTCCAGACCGACCGGGCGACGCTCAAGCGCCTGAACCGCCTCATCGAGGACGCCTTGCGCGACCCGTTCTCCGGCATCGGCAAGCCCGAGCAGCTGCGCCACGTCCTGGCCGGCACCTGGTCCCGACGCATCACCGAGGAGCACCGGCTCGTGTACCTCGTCGACGGCGACGACCTCGTCGTGCTCCAGGCCAGGTACCGCTACTGATCGTGTCGCGGCTTTCCGGCCCGCCGCCCGTCCCCTACGCCTCGCTGAGCACGAAGGTGTCCCCGCGCAGGATCGGGGTGACCGCCCCGTCGGCGTCGATGCCGTCCACCTCGACGTCGGGGCTGCCGACCACGACGTCGACATGGGTGGCGGACTGGTTGAGGCCGGCGCGGATGCGCTCCTCCGGCGTGGCCTGCTGGGCGCCGCGGAACGAGGTGGAGTAGCCCATCCCCCAGGCGACGTGGCAGCCGACGTTCTCGTCGTAGAGCATGTCCTGGAAGACCAGGCCGGTGCGCTTGACCCGCGAGCCGCCGTCGACGATCGCCACCTCACCCAGGTGCCGGGCCCGCGGCACGCTGTCGAGCTGGTCGTGCACCGCCTGCTCCCCGCGCGCCGCCCTCGCCCCGCGCACCGTGCCGTCGGCCAGCTCCAGCTCGAGCCCCTCCACCAGCACGTTGAGGCCGGGCAGGAAGAACGGGGCGGTGGTGCGCGCGGCGCCCTCCGCGCGGCGCCAGTCCGGGGCGGTGAAGACCTCCTCGGTCGGCATGTTGGGCACGAACTCCTGCCCGTCCGGGGTCTGCGCGGTGCCGCCGAGCCAGACGCTGTTCGGGGAGAGGCCCACGGTGAGGTCGGTGCCCGGGCCGCGGAACCGGATCCGGTCGAAGCCGCGGGCGTCGAGCATGCTGCGGCGCAGCTCCAGGGCGGCGAGGTGGTCGCGCCAGGACTGCACCGGGTCGTCGGTGTCGAGCCGGGTGGCCACCGCGACGGCCTCCCACAGCCGGGCGACGTGGTCGGAGCCGAGCACGCTGTGCGCCCAGCCGGGGGTGGGCGCGGCCACCACGGTCCACGCGATCTCGTTGGTGGGGACGATCTTGGAGATCTCCTCCATGATCGCCACCGGCTGGGCCGCGGCCAGGCGCGCGGGGTCGAGGCCGTCGAAGAGGGTGCCGTTGGGGTTGCCGCTGAGGAAGATCAGCGCGGCGCCCTGCTCCTTCCAGGAGCGGACCTCGTCCACCTCGTGCGCCAGCACCGCGCCCAGCGCCTGCGCGGGGGCGCTCTCGATCTGCGCCCGGCGCACGTGCTGGTCGGCGTAGTGGACGTCGACCCGGGAGGCGCCCACCCGGTAGGCCTCGGCGGCGACCGCCCGGGCGACGGCCGCCTGCTCGACGTAGGCGCGGATGACGACCGGCTGCCCCGGCCGGATGTTGACCCCGACCCGGCAGATGAGGCGGGCGTAGGGCTCGAGCCAGCGGTCGAACGTCTCGGTCACGCCTGCCTCCTCGGTGCGCCGGGCCTCGTCGCCCGGCGGCACACCCTCGCGGGCCCGCCCCGACCGGTCAAGCAGGTTCTAGAGCTTCTCCACCGGGGCGTAGCGCAGCAGCAGCCGCTTGACCTCGCCGCGGAAGTCGACGTGCGCCATCGCCCGCTCCCCGGCCCCCTCGACCGCGACGACGGTGCCCAGCCCGAAGGTGTCGTGGCTGACCTTGTCGCCGGGCTCGAGGTTGATCACCGGCCGGTTGCCCGGGGACTTGGCAGTGGGCCGCGCGGCGGCGGTGGCGATGGCCGGGGTGGAGCTCGAGCCCGGGCGGGAGGAGGTGCTGCCGTAGGAGCTGGGTGGGGCCGGCAGGCGCTGCCAGTCGACCAGGTCGCCGGGCACCTCCTCCAAAAAGCGGGAGGCCGGGTTGTAGGACGGGGCGCCCCACGTGGTGCGGACCATGGCCCGGGCCAGGTAGAGCCGCTGCTGGGCGCGGGTGATGCCGACGTAGGCCAGCCGCCGCTCCTCGGCCAGCTCCTTGTCGTCGCCCAGGGTGCGCAGGTGCGGGAAGACGCCGTCCTCCAGGCCGGTGAGGAAGACCACCGGGAACTCCAGGCCCTTGGCGGTGTGCAGGGTCATCAGGGTGACCACGCCGCCGTGGTCCTCGCCCTCGGGGATCTCGTCCGAGTCGGCGACCAGCGCGACCTGCTCGAGGAAGTCGGCCAGCGTGCCCTCGGGGTTGGCGGTCTCGAACTCGCGGGCCACCGAGACCAGCTCGTGCAGGTTCTCCACCCGGGTCTCGTCCTGCGGGTCGTCCGAGGCGACCAGCTCGCGCAGCAGCCCGCTCTGCTCCAGCACCGCCTCCAGCACGGTGGCCGGGCCGCTGCCGGCGTCGACGAGGGTGCGCAGGTCGGCCAGCATCTGGGTGAAGCCGGTGATCTGGGTGAGGCTGCGGGTGGCCAGGCCGGGGGCGTCGCCGGCGCGGGCGAGCGCCTGGTTGAAGCTGATCCGCTCGCGCGCGGACAGCGCCTCCACGCACGCCTCGGCGCGGTCGCCGATGCCGCGCTTGGGCACGTTGAGGATGCGCCGCAGCGAGACGGTGTCTTCGGGGTTGGCCAGCACCCGGAGGTAGGCCATCGCGTCGCGGACCTCGCGCCGCTCGTAGAAGCGGACGCCGCCGACCACCTTGTAGGGCAGGCCGACCCGGATGAACACCTCCTCGAACACCCGCGACTGCGCGTTGGTCCGGTAGAAGACGGCCACCTGGCCGGGCTTGGCCAACCCCTCGTCGTGCAGCCGGTCGACCTCGTTGGCCACGAACGCGGCCTCGTCGTGCTCGTTGTCCGCGACGTAGCCGGTGATCTTCACGCCCGCGCCGGCGTCGGACCAGAGGTTCTTGGGCCGGCGGTCCGGGTTGCGCGCGATCACCGCGTTGGCCGCGGACAGGATCGTCTGGGTGGACCGGTAGTTCTGCTCGAGCAGGATCGTGGTGGCGTTCGGGTAGTCCTCCTCGAACGCCAGGATGTTGCGGATGGTGGCGCCGCGGAAGGCGTAGATGGACTGGTCGGCGTCGCCGACGACGCACAGCTCGGCCGGCTCGACGGCGGGGGCGCCGGGCTGGGGCGCGGACGGGGCGCCGCTGTGGACCGACCCGCCGACCAGCTCGCGCACCAGCACGTACTGGGCGTGGTTGGTGTCCTGGTACTCGTCCACCAGCACGTGCCGGAACCGGCGCCGGTAGTGCTCGGCCACCTGCGGGAAGGCCTGCAGCAGGTTGACCGTGGTCATGATCAGGTCGTCGAAGTCGAACGCGTTGGCCTCGCGCAGCCGGCGCTGGTAGAGCGTGTAGGCCTCGGCCAGCTGCTGGTCCATCGTGTCCGCGGTGGCGGCGAACTCCTCCGGGTCGACCAGCTCGTTCTTGAGGTTGGACACCCGGGCGGTGAACGCCCGCGGCGGGAAGCGCTTGGGGTCCAGGTCGAGATCCCGGCAGACCAGCGCCATCAGCCGCTGCGAGTCGGCCTGGTCGTAGATCGAGAAGCTCGAGGAGATGCCCAGGGTCTTGGCCTCCGCGCGCAGGATGCGCACGCAGGCCGAGTGGAAGGTCATGACCCACATCGCCTTGGCCCGCGGGCCGACCAGCGCGGCCACCCGCTCCTTCATCTCCCCGGCGGCCTTGTTGGTGAAGGTGATGGCCAGGATCGAGCCGGGGTGGACGTCGCGGGCGGCCAGCAGGTACGCGATCCGGTGGGTGAGCACCCGGGTCTTGCCCGAGCCGGCGCCGGCCACGATGAGCAGCGGGCCGCCGTGGTGGACGACCGCCTCGCGCTGCTGCGGGTTGAGCCCCTCGAGCAGCTCCTCGGCCCGCAGCGGACGGTGCCGGGCGCGCTGGGCGAGCTCGTGCTCGGCGACGTCGTCGGCCTCGTCGGAGCCGGCACCGACCGGGCGGCTCGTCCCGGCGGCGGGGAGGGCGAGGTCGAGGTCGTCGAAGAGGCTGCTCATCTCGGTCGTCGAGTCTAGGTCGCCGGGCCGACAGCCCGGGCGGCTCGTGCACAGCGCCCGGTCCCCCAGGGGCGGCCGGTCCGGGCCACACCTACGATCGCGGACGGGGCGCCGGACCGGCGCCGGACAGATGTGTCGACCGTTGTGCAGACACGGAGCAGCAGGAGGACCCCGTCGTGGCCGAGCCTCAGCCGGACGCCGACGTCGAGCGCGTGCTCGTCGTCACCGCCCACCCCGACGACGTCGACTTCGGGGCCGCCGGCACCATCGCGCGGTTCGTCGACGCCGGGATGGCGGTCACCTACTGCGTGTGCACCGACGGCGACGCCGGGGGCTTCGACCCGAACGTGCCGCGCGAGGACATCCCCGGCATCCGGCGGGCCGAGCAGGTGGCCGCGGCCAAGGAGGTCGGCGTGACCGACGTCCGCTTCCTCGGCTACCAGGACGGCAAGCTGCAGGTCACCCAGGAGCTGCGTCGCGACGTCAGCCGGGTGGTCCGCGACGTGCGCCCGCAGCGGATGGTCATCCAGAGCCCGGAGCGCAACTGGAACCGGATCCCCGCCAGCCACCCGGACCACATGGCCGCCGGCGAGGCCGCGATCTTCGCCGTCTACCCCGACGCGCGGAACCCGTTCGCGCACCCCGAGCTGCTGCGCGACGAGGGCCTGGACGCGTGGATCGTCCCCGAGGTCTGGGTGATGGGACACGCCGAGCTCGACCACTTCGTCGACGTCACCGACACGTTCGACCGCAAGATCGCCGCGCTGCGCGCCCACGAGAGCCAGACCGCGCACATGGAGACCCTGGAGGAGTTCGTCAGCGGTTGGCTGCGCGGCACCGCCGCCCAGGGCGGGCTGCCCGAGGGGCGCCTGGCCGAGGGGTTCAAGGTGGTGCGGCTCTGAGGTCCGCTGCGACCACACCAGCCCGAGTCGGAATGATCACGGCCTCGTGATCATTACTCGCCCACCGAGGAGAATTCACCTCGGTGGGCGAGTCTTCTCCTGGGTCGGCCCGGTGACGCAGGCGCGCGAAGCACCTGGGCGGCGCCGGTCAGCGCTGCGGCCGGTCGTTGCTCCTGGGCGTCGTCGCGCGCTTCTCGACGCCGCGGCCGAGCACGAACCGACCGATCAGCCCGACGCCGATCACCACGGCGAGCCCGAGGAAGACGTAGAAGATCCACGCCTTGCCCGAGCTGGTCTGCCCGGCGGCGAGCACGGCGTCGGAGCGGAGGGCGAGCAGGGTCGTGGGGGCCATGACCTCCGGTGCCCGCCACCGGGCCGCGGACACGTGCAGCCGCTTGATCGTCTCGCCGCCGTCCAGAAACGGCCCTCTGCGCCGCGAATGGTCGCTTCCCTCCGGGAATCCACGGCGGGAAGCGACCAATGGTCACGCTAACGTGATCATTGGCCAGCGGGGCGGCCCGACAGCCTCAGACCAGCCGGCGCGCCGCCGCCCACCGGGACAGCTCGTGCCGGTTGGACAGCTGCAGCTTGCGCAGCACCGCCGAGACGTGGGTCTCCACGGTCTTCACCGAGATGACCAGCTCGCGGGCCACCTCCTTGTAGGCGTAGCCGCGGGCGATCAGGCGCAGCACCTCGCGCTCGCGGGCGCTGAGCCGGTCCAGGTCCTCGTCCACCGACGGCGGCGCCTCGCCACCGGCGGCGAAGGCGTCGAGCACGAAGCCGGCCAGCCGCGGGGAGAACACCGCGTCGCCGTCGGCCACCCGGAGCACGGCGTCGGTGAGGTCGGGGCCGGTGATGGTCTTGGTGACGTAGCCGCGGGCGCCGCCGCGGATCACCCCGATGACGTCCTCGGCGGCGTCGGAGACCGACAGCGCGAGAAAGCGCACCGCGGCCACAGCTGGGTCCTCCGCGCACCGGCGCAGCACCTCGCGCCCGCCGCCGCCGGGCAGGTGCACGTCCAGCAGCACGACGTCGGGACGCAGGGCGCGCACCGCGGCCACCGCCGTGTCGACGTCGTCGGCCTCGCCCACCACCTCCACCCGCGGGCCGAGCTCGGCGCGCACCCCGGTGCGGAACATCCGGTGGTCGTCCACCAGCACCACTCGAACCCGCCCCGCTCCGGCCACCCCGGCCACCTCGGCCGTCTCCCCGACGCTCACCGCACTCCCTCCGCCTGCTCCGGCTCGCTGCGAACCGGCTGCTCCTGCTCCATCGCCCCGTCCAGCGGCAGCTCGAGGCGCACCTCGGTGCCCTCCCCCGGCGCGGTGCGCACCTGCGCCCGCCCGCCGTGCCGCGCCATCCGACCCACGATCGACTGCCGCACGCCCAGCCGGTCCGCGGACACCGCGGACAGCTCGAAGCCCGGCCCGCGGTCGCGCACGAAGACGCTGAGCATGGTCGGTTCGACCTCGGCGTAGACCGACACGGGCGCGCCGTCGGCGTACTTGGCCGCGTTCACCAGCGCCTCGCGCGCGGCCAGCAGCACCGCCTGCACCCTCCGGTCCACCGGCACGTCGCCGACCACCACCAGCTCCACGGCGACCCCGTGCGCGTCCTCCACCTCGGCGACGACGTCGGGCAGCGCGCTGGCGAGCGTGCCCCCCGACGACGACGTCGGCCGGTAGAGCCAGCTGCGCAGCTCGCGCTCCTGGGAGCGCGCCAGCCGGGCGACGGCGCGCGGGTCCTCGGCGTTGCGCTGGATGAGGGCGAGGGTGTGCAGCACCGAGTCGTGCACATGCGCGGCGATCTCGGCCCGCTCCTGCTCGCGGATCCGCGCGGCCCGCTCGGCCCGCAGCTCGCGGGTCACCTGCAGCCACCACGGCGCGGTCACCAGCGCCAGCCCGGCGGTCACCACCAGCACGGCCAGCAGCACGCCGCCGGCCAGGGCCGCGTCGCCGCGGCGGGCGGCGAACAGCACCACCCCCATCACCAGCAGCACGGCGCCGACGCCGAGCCGCACCCGGGCAGCACGCCCGGTGGCCGAGGCACCGCTGGCCGCGACCCGGCGCCAGCGGTCGCGCTGGGCGTCGTCGGCCTGGCGCCACAGCACCGCCACCCCGGTGCCCCCCACCGCCACCGGCCAGGCCAGCCCGGCGGGCACCCCGAGGCCGAACTGGTGCAGCAGCAGCACGGCACCGAGCAGCAGCGCGCCCAGGGCGAGCAACAGGCCGATCTCCCGGCCGGCGGCGCCGACCGGGTCGGCGTCGGCGGCCTCGGCGTCGGTGGGCGGGGCGTCGTCGAGCGGGGCCAGCGCCCATAGCGCGCCGTAGGCGACCACCCCGGCCCCCCCGGCCAGGGCGAGCAGCAGCAGCCCGGCGCGCACCCACAGCACCGGGAAGCCCAGGTGCTCGGCCAGCCCGGAGCAGACCCCGGCCACCAGCCGGCCCCGGCTGGAGCGGGTGTAGCGCCGGTAGGGCGCCCGCTCGGCCGGGGTGGGGGGCACGGTGGTCACGACCGGAGAGCCTGGCACGTCCGCGCGCCGGCGAGGACCAGGTCGGGCCCGGAACCGCCCCCGGTCCCAGGCACCGGCGGACCAGGGTCGGACCAGGGTGATCCCCGATGGACCGGCACCGTCCGCCGCGGTGACAGTGGGCCCGTGACCGACCACCACTACTCCGAGGACGACCGGACCGGCGCCCCGCCGTTCCACCGGCACGACCGGCACGACCGGTCCGACGGGCACGACGGGCACGACCGCTACGGCTGGGCCACGCTCAGCCCGCTGCTGTCCGGCCGGGCCCTGCACCGCGGCGGACCGGGCGACCGGAAGCTGGCCGGGGTGTGCTCGGGCCTGGCCCGCTGGCTCGACGTCGACCCGCTGCTGGTACGGGTGGCGGTCGGCGTCCTCACCGTGTTCGGCGGCTCCGGCGTGCTGCTCTACGGCCTGGCCTGGCTGCTGGTGCCCGAGGAGGGGCAGGAGCGCTCGGAGGCCGCACAGGCGCTGCACGGCCGGTCCGGGGCCGGACTGGTCGGGGCGATCGTGCTGGTGGTGCTGGGGGTCAGCGTGTTCGGGGTGTTCGGGATCGGGCTCCAGAGCCAGCCCAGCTTCGCCGGGCTGCTCACCCTCCTGGTGCTCGCAGTCGCGGTGGTGGCCGCGGTGCGCGGCGGCGGTCGGCGCGCGGTGCCTCCGCCGCCGACGTCGCCGGGCTGGGCCCCGCCCGCCGACCCGTTCGGCCGGGCCGCCGGCACCGCCTACAGCGCACCGCCGGCCGCTCCCGCCGGCTCCGCCCCCAGCGACGAGACGGTCGTCCTGCCCACCGGCGCGGCCACAGCGGCTGCCGAAGGGGATGCCCTGCACGAGACGATGCCGCTCAGCGTGAGCCCGAGCGTGCCGCCGGCCGGGAGCGACGTCCCGCCGTACCCGCCGGGCCCACCCTCCGGCGGCTACCCGCACTACGGCCCGTACATCCCGTTCACGCCGCCGCCCCCGGCGCGGCGCCGCGAGCGCAGCCGGCTGGGCCGGGCCACCTTCTCCCTGGCCCTGGTCGCCGCCGGCGTCGTGGGCGCCTGGGGCGTGGCCAACCACCGCCTGGACGCCTGGCCGCTGGCGCTGGCCGTGGCCCTGGGCGTGACCGGCCTCGGGCTCGTCGTCGGCGCCTTCGCCGGCCGGGCCCGCGGGCTCATCGCCCTCGGGCTGGTGCTCACCCTGCTGCTGACCGCCGCCACCGTGGCCCGCGCGGCCTTCGGCAGCTCGGCCGCCATCGGCGAGCGGACCTGGGCGCCCACCAGCGCCGCGACCACCGACCCGAGCTACGACATCGGCATCGGCTCCGGGGTGCTCGACCTGTCCCAGGTCCGACCCGACGGCGAGCTCGGCGTCTCGGCCCACGTCGGCGTCGGCGAGCTGGTGGTCACGGTGCCGCGCGACGTCGCGGTGGACGTCGTGGGCCGCGCCGGCGCCGGTGAGGTCCGGATGCCGGACGGTGCCACGACGTCCGGCACCGACGCCCAACGCACCTGGAGCAGCGACGGCGCCGGGACGGCGACCGGACGACTCGTGCTCGACCTCACCGTCGGGCTCGGCAACCTGGAGGTGCGCCGTGCGGCGTCATGATCTCGACCTCACCTCGCTGGTGTGGGGGGTGCTGTTCCTCGCCATCGCCGCGGTCGGCGCGGTGACCGCGCTGGGCGGCGGCTGGCGGCTGGACCCGCGCTGGGTCGTGCCCGGGCTGCTGGTGCTGCTGGGCGGCGTCGGGCTGCTCTCCGCGCTCGCGCCGCGGCGCGACGACGACCCGTCGTCGCCCGACGACGACCCCGGCCTCCTGCCCGGCCTGGACTCCGAGCAGCGCTGAGGCTCCGGTCCGGCCCGGTGTCCGCAGTGCGGGACAGGGCAAGTGGTGCAGCAGGCACGGCGCGGACTAGCGTCGCAGCGGCAGCACCACCGAAGGGACTGGACATGCAGCTGGGGATGATCGGGCTGGGTCGGATGGGGGCCAACATGGTCCGCCGGCTCACGCGCGCCGGCCACGAGTGCGTCGTCTACGACGTGTCGTCGGAGGCCGTCGCGGCACTCGAGGCCGAGGGAGCGGTCGGCGCCTCCTCCTACGAGGACCTGGTCGCCAAGCTCGCGCCCCCGCGCACCGTCTGGCTCATGGTGCCGGCCGGCATCACCGGCAAGGTGGCCGCCGACGTCGCCGCGCTGCTGCAGGCAGACGACACCATCGTGGACGGCGGCAACTCCAACTACCGCGACGACGTCGACCGGCAGGAGGAGCTGCGCCCGCGCAGCATCCACCACGTCGACTGCGGGACCAGCGGCGGTGTGTGGGGTCTCGAGCGCGGCTACTGCCTGATGGTCGGCGGCGACGACGAGGCGGTGCAGCGGCTCGCACCGGTGCTCACCTCGCTGGCGCCGGGCATCGGCGACGCGCCGCGCACCCCCGGCCGCGAGGGCGAGCCGACCCCCGAGGAGCAGGGCTGGCTGCACTGCGGCCCGGCCGGCGCGGGCCACTTCGTGAAGATGGTCCACAACGGCATCGAGTACGCGCTGATGGCCGCCTACGCCGAGGGCCTGAACATCCTCAAGGGCGCCGGCGCCGGCCGCACCGACGTGGAGGCCGACGCCGAGACCGCCCCGCTGAGCCAGCCGAAGTACTACCAGTACGACATCGACGTGGCGAAGGTCAGCGAGGTCTGGCGGCGCGGCAGCGTCATCTCCTCCTGGCTGCTCGACCTCACCGCGGAGGCGCTCGCCGCCGACCCCGACCTGGAGCAGTTCGCCGGCCGGGTCAGCGACTCCGGCGAGGGCCGGTGGACCTCCATCGCGGCCATCGAGGAGGGCGTGCCCGCGCCGCTGCTCACCGCGGCGCTCTACTCCCGGTTCTCCTCGCGCGGGCTGGACCTGTTCGCCAACAAGGTCCTTTCCGCCCAGCGCAAGGGTTTCGGCGGCCACGTGGAGAAGAAGGCATGACCCAGCCCGCTCCCGACGTCGTCGACGTCACCGGCACCCAGGCCTGGCGCGCGCTGGTCGACCACCACCGCTCCGTGGCTGCCACCACCATCCGCGAGCTGTTCGCATCCGACCCAGCCCGCGCGCAGGACTTCACCGTCGACGCCGCAGACCTGCACGTGGACTACAGCAAGCACCGCGCCAGCCGGGAGACGCTGCGGCTGCTGCTCGACGTCGCGCAGGCGGTCGACCTGCGCGGCCGGATCGACGCGATGTTCCGCGGGGACAAGGTGAACACCACCGAGGGCCGCTCGGTGCTGCACACCGCCCTGCGCCTGCCCCGCGAGGCCTCGCTCACCGTGGACGGCCAGGACGTCGTGGCCGACGTGCACGAGGTGCTGGACCGGATGGCCGCTTTCAGCGCGCAGGTGCGCTCGGGCGCATGGACCGGCGCCACCGGCGAGCGCATCCGCACCGTGGTGAACATCGGCATCGGCGGCTCGGACCTGGGCCCCGTGATGGCCTACGAGGCGCTGCGCGACTACGCCGACCGAGGCATCGAGTGCCGGTTCGTCTCCAACATCGACCCCACCGACGTGTGGGAGAAGACGCACGACCTCGATCCCGCGTCCACGCTGTTCATCATCGCCTCCAAGACGTTCACCACGCTGGAGACGCTGACCAACGCCCGGCTGGCGCGGCAGTGGCTGACCGACGGCCTGCAGTCCCGGCACGGCCTGTCCTCCGACGCCGCGTCGGAGGCCGTTGCCAAGCACTTCGTCGCGGTCTCCACGGCGGCGGAGAAGGTGGCCGAGTTCGGCATCGACACCGCCAACATGTTCGGCTTCTGGGACTGGGTGGGCGGGCGCTACTCCTACGACTCCGCCGTGGGCCTGGCGCTCATGCTGTCCATCGGCGCTGAGAACTTCCGGGAGATGCTCGCCGGCTTCCACGCCATGGACGAGCACTTCCGCACCGCGCCGTTCGAGGCGAACGCGCCGGTGCTGCTCGGCCTGCTCGACGTCTGGTACGTGGACCTGTTCGGCGCCGAGACCCACGCGGTGCTGCCGTACTCCCAGTACCTGCACCGTTTCCCGGCCTACCTGCAGCAGCTCACCATGGAGAGCAACGGCAAGTCGGTGCGGATGGACGGCCAGGCCGTCACGCTGCCCACCGGCGAGGTGTTCTGGGGCGAGCCGGGCACCAACGGCCAGCACGCCTTCTACCAGCTGCTGCACCAGGGCACCCGCATCGTGCCGGCCGACTTCATCGGCTTCGTCGAGCCCAACCACGAGCTGCGCGACCCGACCACCCCCGACGGCGGCCCGGACGTGCACGACCTGTTCATGTCGAACTTCTTCGCCCAGACCGCGGCGCTGGCGTTCGGCAAGACCGCGGAGGAGGTCGCCGCCGAGGGCACCGACCCCGCGGTGGTGCCGCACAAGGTGATGCCGGGCAACCGGCCGACGACGTCGGTGCTGGCGCCGAAGCTGACCCCGTCGGTGCTCGGCCAGCTGGTGGCGCTCTACGAGCACATCACCTTCGTGCAGGGCGTGGTCTGGGGCATCGACAGCTTCGACCAGTGGGGCGTCGAGCTCGGCAAGGTCCTGGCCAAGGCCCTCGTCCCCGCCCTCACCGGGCAGGACCCGGCCGCCGCCACCGACGCCTCCACCGCGGCCCTCGTCGCGCGCTACCGCGCGGGCCGCGGCCGCTGACGCCGCCGCACCCCCGGCCCCGTGCCAACGATCACGTTAGCGTGACCTTTGGTCGCTTCCCTCGGTGAATTCACGGAGGTAAGCGACGAATCGAGGCGGAGACCCCGTCCCTCCGGCCTGACTGCACCCGGCTCCGGCGCCCGCCGAGGCCGTCCCCGTTGCATCCTCAGGAGCACCGTGAGCCCGACGACGTCCCGCGCCCCCTGGACCGACCTGCCCTCCCACCGCGCCTGGCTGGCCGGGGAGACCGAGCGGCTGCTCGCCTTCGCCGAGAGGTCCGTGCACCCGGCCGGCGGGTTCGCCTGGCTGGACCTGGCCGGCACCCCGCTGCTGGACCGCCCGGTCGAGGCCTGGATCACCTGCCGGATGACGCACTGCCTGGCCCTGGGCGACCTGCTCGGCCGGCCCGGCGCCGGCCCCCTGGTCGAC
>JBQCHF010000091.1:0-3358 GCA_051954955.1 Motilibacteraceae bacterium | reverse complement strand
GGGGGGGGGGGGGGGGGGCCGGGGTGGCGGTGGGGGGGGGGGGGTGGGTGGTTGGGGCGGGGGTTGCGGCGGGGGGGGGGGGGGCGGGGGGGCGCGGGGGGCCCCCACCGACGGGGGAGGCGCCGGCCGAGACCGTCGAGCGCAAGCCCGCGCGGCGTCGGCGGGCCACCCGGCCGCGCACCAGCACCGCGTAAGGGCTCGCGGGGCAGAGGACAGCGGCAGAGGACGGGGGCGGGGCGGGGCGTCGGTTTGACCCGGCGGTCCGCCCGTCCGTACCCTGGCCCTTCGGTGCGCCAGGTGCGCGCCCGCTCGCGAGGCCTCATGCGGGGGTTGTCTTCTCGCCCGAGAGCAGAGCTCGAGAGCACAGCATGACCATCACGACTGCAGTCGACGTTGACGTCTGAACGAGAGTGAGCAGCACGGTGTACGCGATCGTCCGCGCTGGCGGCCGCCAGGAGAAGGTCGCCGTCGGCGACGTCCTCACCATCGACCGGGTCCAGGGCGAGGCCGGGGCCACGGTCACCCTGCCCGCGCTCCTCGTCGTCGACGGTGCGCAGGTCACCAGCGACGCCCAGGCCCTGGCCGGCGTCACCGTGACCGCCGAGGTCCTGGCTGCGGCCAAGGGCCCGAAGATCACGATCCTCAAGTACAAGAATAAGACCGGCTACCGCAAGCGCCAGGGTCACCGCCAGAAGCTGACCCAGGTCAAGGTCACCGGCATCGAGACGGCGAAGTAAGGCGGTCTGACCTCATGGCACACAAGAAGGGCGCCTCGTCCACCCGCAACGGGCGCGACTCCAATGCCAAGCGCCTCGGCGTGAAGCGCTTCGGCGGCCAGGCCGTCAACCCGGGCGAGATCATCCTGCGCCAGCGCGGCACCCACTGGCACCCGGGCGACAACGTCGGCCGCGGCGGCGACGACACGCTGTTCGCCCTGGCGGCCGGCGCGGTCGAGTTCGGCACCCACCGCGGTCGCCGCGTCGTCAACGTGGTCGCTGCGGCCGAGTAGCCCAGCACCTCCCGCGCCAGCGCGGGTCCAGCTGCAGACGAGAGGGCGGGCCGGACGGCCCGCCCTCTCGCGCATTCTCCGGCTCCGTCCGGAAGCACCGTCCGTCACCCCCCACAGATCTGAGGCTCTCGTGACCACGTTCGTCGACCGCGTCGTCCTGCACGTCGCCGCCGGCGACGGCGGCAACGGGGTGGCCTCGGTCCACCGGGAGAAGTTCAAGCCGCTCGGCGGCCCGGACGGCGGCAACGGTGGGCGCGGCGGCGACGTCATCCTCGTGGTCGACCCCAACGAGACCAGCCTGCTGGACTATCACCACGCCCCGCACCGGCGGGCCACCTCCGGCCGGCCGGGGCAGGGCAGCCACCGCAACGGCGCCGACGGCGAGGACCTGGTGCTGACGGTCCCCAACGGCACGGTGGTCAGCACCGAGGACGGCGAGCAGATCGCGGACCTGGTCGGCGCCGGCACCCGGCTGGTGGTGGCCCAGGGCGGGCGCGGCGGCCTGGGCAACGCGGCGCTGGCCTCGGCGCGGCGCAAGGCCCCCGGGTTCGCCCTGCTCGGCGAGCCGGGCTGGGCCGGCGACGTCGTGCTCGAGCTCAAGACGGTCGCCGACGTCGCGCTGGTGGGCTACCCCAGCGCCGGCAAGTCCAGCCTGGTGGCAGCGCTGTCCGCCGCCCGGCCCAAGATCGCCGACTACCCGTTCACCACGCTGGTGCCCAACCTCGGCGTCGTCGAAGCCGGGGAGGTCCGCTACACCGTCGCCGACGTGCCGGGGCTCATCCCCGGGGCGAGCCAGGGCAAGGGCCTCGGCCTGGAGTTCCTCCGCCACGTCGAGCGCTGCTCGGCGCTGGTGCACGTGCTCGACTGCGCCACCCTCGAGCCGGGGCGCGACCCGCTCACCGACCTCGATGTCATCGAGGAGGAGCTGGCGGCCTACGGCGGCCTGCAGGACCGGCCGCGGATGGTGGCCCTGAACAAGGTGGACGTGCCCGAGGCCCGCGAGCTGGCCGAGCTGGTGCGCCCGGACCTGGAGGCCCGGGGCCTGAAGGTCTTCGAGGTCAGCGCCGCCTCGCACGCCGGCCTGCGCCAGCTCTCCTTCGCGATGGCCGACCTGGTCACCCAGGCACGGACCGCCGCGCCGGCGCAGGAGGCCACCCGGATCGTGCTGCGCCCGCGCGCGGTCGACGACGAGGGCTTCACCGTGACCCGCGAGGGCGAGGCGTTCCGGGTGCGCGGGGAGAAGCCCGAGCGCTGGGTGCGCCAGACCGACTTCAGCAACGACGAGGCGGTGGGCTACCTCGCCGATCGGCTCAACCGGCTCGGCGTCGAGGACGCCCTGATCAAGGAGGGGGCCGAGCCCGGCGCCGAGGTGCGCATCGGCGCCGGCGACGACGCGGTGGTCTTCGACTGGGAGCCGAGCATCCAGGCCGGCGCCGAGCTGCTCGGCCGGCGCGGCACCGACCTGCGCCTCGACGGCCGCTGAGGACCGGGGAGCGAAGGGACGCGCGTGACGTCGACGGATGAGCGGCAGGCGGCTGCCCGCGCCGAGGTCACAGCCGCGCGCCGGGTCGTGGTGAAGGTCGGCTCGTCCTCGCTCACCACCCGCGGGGACGACGGGGCCGCGGCCGGGGGCCTGGACGACGAGCGCATCCTCGCCCTCGTCGACGCCCTCGCCGCCCGTCGACAGGCCGGGGTCGAGGTGGTGCTGGTCTCCTCCGGCGCGATCGCCGCCGGGCTGGCGCCGCTCGGGCTGGCCCGCCGTCCGCGCGACCTGGCCACCCAGCAGGCCGCCGCCAGCGTGGGGCAGGGGCTGCTGGTCCACCGCTACACCGCCGCCTTCGGCCGGCACGGGCTGGCGGTCGGGCAGGTGCTGCTGACCGCCGAGGACGTGATGCGGCGCAGCCACTACCGCAACGCCCAGCGCACCCTCTACAGACTGCTCGCCGTGGGTGCGGTGCCGGTGGTGAACGAGAACGACACGGTGGCCACCGACGAGATCCGGTTCGGGGACAACGACCGGCTGGCCGCGCTGGTGGCGCACCTGGTGCACGCCGACCTGCTCGTGCTGCTCTCCGACGTCGACGCCCTCTACGACGGCCATCCGCGGCTGCCCGGCAGCCGGCCGATCTCGCGGGTGGAGGGGCCCGCCGACCTCGCCGGCGTGGAGCTGGGCCGGCCGGGGGCGGCCGGGGTCGGCACCGGCGGGATGGTGACCAAGGTGGACGCGGCCCGGGTGGCCGTCGACGCCGGGATCCCGGTCGTGCTCACCTCCGCGGCCGCGGCCGCCGCCGCGCTGGCCGGCGAGCCGGTGGGCACGCTGTTCGCCGCGGCGCCGCGGCGCACCACCGG